>JBGOUP010000008.1:0-27019 GCA_041477655.1 Patescibacteria group bacterium | reverse complement strand
ATCCGTTGGATAAATTTGTCAAACACCGACTTGAAGCCAAGTATTATCTACGGTACGCCGACGACTTTATGGTGCTGTCGGCCGATCCAGATGAACTTTTTGGCCACTTCGTTGAGATAAATCGCTTTCTAAAAGATGAACTTAAACTCCAGATTCACCCCAATAAAGTCAGTCTACGAAAGTTGAGTTGGGGTATTGATTTTGTTGGCTACATGGCTTTGTTGCATTACAGTCTGCCTCGACGTAAAACCGTCAGCCGGATTATTAAAAAGATTAAGATGGCTAACCAGGAATCCATGGATAAATCTTGGCCATCCTACCTTGGCTATATCGAGCACGTTAGCAGTTACAAATTGCAAAAGATAGTTAAGGCAATTGTTTTTAACCTCTTGGGTTGATACTCTGGAGCTACTGATGGGATTTTTTGGAGGGAAGAAAAAAG
Organism: Patescibacteria group bacterium; assembly: GCA_041477655.1. Lineage (GTDB taxonomy): Bacteria > Patescibacteriota > UBA1384 > 2-12-FULL-50-11 > 2-12-FULL-50-11 > JBGOUP01. Next base: position 26,577 of record JBGOUP010000008.1, on the reverse strand, counting down.
GCAATAACTGGGCCATTTCACTGGATATCGGCACCGAGTTTGTTAAGGCTTTGGTTTTTGAAGTTGTCGAAGGCGTTGGCCAAATTAAAGGCGTAGGTCGAGCTCGTCAGAAACTGTCTGATATGTACGGCGGCGGCGTCACTGATATTCACGGAGTAGCCCAGAACTGCCAGAAAGCCATTGAGCAAGCGGCCGAGCAAGCCAAATTTTTACCTAACCAAGCCATTGTTGGCATTGCTGGCGAGCTGATAAAAGGCACAACCACCAATATTAAAGTAACCCGGGCCAAGCCCTCAACTCAAATTGCCCTATCCGAACTCCAAGACATTGTTAACCAAGTCCAGGCTGAAGCTTTTCGTAAAGCCCGAGCCGAATTGGCCGAGGAAACCGGCCAGGAAGAGATTGACGTTCAGCTGGTTAATGCCGCTATCGTGTCGGTAACAATTGATGGCTACAAAGTTTCCAATCCGATGAGCTATCAGGGCAAGGATTTATCTGTTGGCGTCTACAACGCCTTTGCCCCGATCGTTCAACTGGGGGCCCTAGAAACAATCATTCAAGAGTTGGGTTTGGAGTTACTGGCCATTACCGCCGAGCCTTATGCTGTCGCTCGCTGTTTGAATGAAGAGTCAACTGATCTAGCGGCTATTTTTGTGGATATTGGCGGCGGTACTACCGATATTGCCGTGGTTCGAAACGGTGGCGTTGAAGGTACAAGAATGTTTGCTATCGGTGGCCGGGCTTTTACTAAACGTGTCGCTCAAGTCTTGGGCGAAACCTTTGCCCAAGCTGAAGAGGCCAAAATTAAATACTCCAAGGATGAGCTAGACAAAGAGCAGGCAGAATTAGTTCGCCACGCTCTGGCATCCGACATCAAAGTCTGGCTATCGGCTCTACAACTGTCTCTAGAAGAATTTGGCGAGAGTGATTTATTGCCCTCACGAATTTTGCTCTGTGGCGGTGGCTGTAATCTACCAGAGGTAAAAAAAGCTTTGATGACCGATACTTGGGTAAAAGATTTGCCCTTTGCCAGACATCCCGAGGTCCAGTTTATCCGTCCAGCCGATGTAGCCAATATGGTGGACGAAACTAAGAGTTTAGCTGATATTTCCGAAGTCACACCAATGGCTCTTGGCAACGTCGCCCTCGATTTAGTTATTGGTGGTAGTGTAATGGAGTCAATGATGAAAAAAGCCCTAGCTGGGATGAAGCAATAGAATGGAAAACTCGAATCTCGAAACTCTAAATTCTAAACAATATTTAAATCCTAATTTTCAAGATTTAAAATATTTGAATTTTGGATTTGTTTTGGATTTAGGATTTAGAAATTCGAATTTCAATTTCGGAGAAATTGTTCTATGAAACCCATTTATCTAGAGCCAGACGAAGAGATTACCTCTGTTGTCGATCGGATTGAAAAAACTGATGGCAGTCAGTTAGCTTTAGTTGTGCCCAAGAACAGTACCCTGTTTCAGAGCTTAGTTAATCTTAAACTGATTGCCAAGCAAGCCAAGGAGTCTGACAAAACCATTGTCATTATCTCTGGTAATAAAGTCGGCCAGCGTCTGGCTAAACAAGTTGGCTTGGCTAGTTACGCTAACCTTGGCATAACGCCGCAAAAAGAGGAGCCAGCCACCAAATCAGAAGTAAAGCCGACCGCCGAAGCCAAGATGGAAGAGGAAACTCTACCCGACGGCACTAAGATTCATCGTTATGTGCCGCCAACAAGCGGCAATGAGCCACCGAGCGAAGCGGAAACAGAAACTAAACCAGAGGCAGAACCAGTCAGCCAAGAAGTAGTCCAATCACCCGAGCCGGTTGTTGATCCAGAGCAACCGCACCGATCGGATTTGCCACCAGCCAAAGAAGAAAAGGTCGATGAATTACCCCTTGCCCCAGACTCTAAGCCCAAGATCGAAGATGATAGCCCTGCTCCAGCTCCGACCCATCAAGATCAAGAAGATCTACCAACTATTGTCAGCCGGTCGGCTCCTCCGCCGGCTGGCGGAGGGCCATTTAATTGGAAAACCGATGTCCCTTGGAAATCAGTTATCAGCTCGGCAGTTTTATTGTTGATCGCCGCAATTATTACAGTTATATTTCTACCCAAAGCTAACGTTAAACTAACTTTTCCCTCCAAACTCATTAGCCAGACCGTCAGCCTTACCGTCAAAACAATGGCTGATGATCAGCCAAACACACTAGCCGGAAATCTGTTGAGTGTTGATAAAACCGTCACTACCACCGTCACTGCCACCGGTAAAAAAGACATCGGCAGTAAAGCCACTGGGACAATCTCGCTCAAAAATTGCGAAGACACCAATCCCCATTCAATTAATGCTCAAACCAAATTATCGGCTTCCAGCAAGAATTTTCTAACCAACACTGCCGTAACCGTTCCGGCCGGTCAGTTTAGCGGTGGCGGGTCAGTCTGTAGCTCGCCAACAGTTAGTGTTGGTATTAGCGCCGAGCAATCCGGTGATGCTTATAACCTTGCCAACGCCAACTTTACTATTAGTGGCTTGCCCGCCCACATTACTGGTTCTGGTTCCACGACCGGCGGTTTAACCAAGCAAGTAACCATATTAAGTCAGGATGACATTAATAAAGCCTACGCCGACCTTGAGAAACAAGCTGTTGACCAAGCAACGAGCGATTTGAAAATCAAGGCCGACAAACAGACCCTGCTTGACGGCTCGCTCTTCCAGACGATCAGCGATAAAAAGATTGATCAACCCGTCAACTCCCAAGTTGACAAAGCCACTGCTACGGCCAAAGCGACAGTTTCAGCTTTGGTCTTTGATGCCAACCAGGCCCAGTCCAAAATTCGCACTGAACTTGAAAAGCAACTAGCAACCAATGAGCAGTTAGAGATTCCTCCAGACAAACAGCCGACCCTGACATTTAAGAGCTTGTCTGAAGATAAATCATCCATGACTATTGAATCAGCCGCTCAAGGTTACGGCGTGCCCAAAATTGATAAAAAAGCTCTAATGGACTCAATTGCTAGAAAGTCCGTTACTCAAGCTCAACAACTGATCAAGGATAACTATCAGGCAGAGGCTGTTGATATTTCTATTACCCCCGGCTGGTGGCCAAAACGCTTGCCCTTGCTAGCTAATTCTATTAACGTAGACTACGGATTTAATGCCAGTCAGTAATTTGAGGTTATGAAATTACTCGGACTTGATGTTGGTCAGCGGACAATCGGTGTGGCCAGCGGTGAGGTTTTGGCTGAAGAGCTGACGACGCTTCGAGCTAAAAAAGAGGCTAGTTTCTATGAGGAAGCGACTCAATCTTGGGCCTTCGATCAACTAGCCAAACTAGCCAATCAAGAAATGGCAGGCGCTTTTGTGGTCGGTTTGCCCGTAACTGAAGATGGCTCATTAAGCGCCGAAGCCAAATTGATTAAAGACTTTGGCCAGGAGCTTGAGCACAAACTTAATCAACGAGTCTTTTTTGTTAACGAAACACTGACTTCGGTTATGGCCGAAGATATCCTTGAGGGTCAGGGGGTTAGCCCATCGGAGGCCAAAAACAGAGTTGACCAGCTCTCCGCTTCATTGATTCTTCAACAATACCTGGAAGAACATGCGTTGGCCTAAAGTCGTCGCCATACTTCTATTGCTGATTGTATTGGCGATTGTCGGGCTATTTGTCGTTTCCATTGGTGCCAAAGATGCCAATAGCGATGTCAAGAAAGATTTTGTCATTGAACCAGGCTCAAGCAGTAGCTCGATCGCCGAACGTTTAACCAATGAAGGCTTGATCCGAAATAGTTTTGGCTTTTATGTTTACCTGAAGATTACTCGTTCAACCATCTTACCTGGAACTTACGAATTAAGCCCGGCTCAATCAGCGACGTCAATCGCCAATTCAATTACCAGCGGGAAATTCAAAGTAGCTAAAGTCACTATCATTGAAGGCTGGCGGGTCAGTCAGATTGCCGACTATCTTATCAACGATAAAAAATTAAAAAATGTGGCTGACTTTGCCGACGTGGCCAAGCAGGATGAGGGTTATTTATTTCCCGATACTTATGAAGTTAAGGTAGATATTAGCTCTAAGGATTTGGTTGATCTAATGCGTAAAAATTTTGAGGATCGAACCAAAGATCTAAAAATCACCCCAGAAACCGTCATTTTGGCTTCGATTGTTGAGCGAGAGGCCCAGAGTGATGCCGACCGATCGCCGATCGCCGGCGTCTATGCTAACCGGATTAAGATCGGCATGATGCTTCAGGCCGACCCGACTATTCAATATGCCAAAGGTAACTGGGAGGCGGTGACGTTGAGTGAATATCAGACTATTGACTCTCCTTACAACACCTATCTGCATGATGGTTGGCCGCCCGGGCCAATTTGTAATCCAGGCTTAGCCAGCCTTAAAGCCGCCGCCTCGCCCGAAAAAAACGATTACCTTTTCTTCTTCCACGCCAAGGGCCAGACCTATTTCTCCAAGACTGCCGCCGAGCATCAGGCCAAAGTAGCCAAATACTTCTAGCAGCAGAGTAATTGAGGAATGGCCAAAAACTGGTATCGGCAACGCAGGATCTTATTTTGGCTGGCTTTGCTTGTCTATTTAATAACCGTCAGTCTATATCTTGCCAACCGATATCTAGAACTTTATTTGGCTACCAGTGGCCAAAATGGCCTCGATCCAATTACTCATCGCTCAACAAAAGTTGTGCCGCCTAAACCAAAAGTTGCTCAATCCTTACCAGTAAAAGCTCTAATTGAAGTACCGTTCACCGTTCAAGCTCCCTTTGCTAATTGGGACACTCTGCATGAGGAAGCCTGTGAAGAGGCAAGCCTGATGATGCTAAAATATAGCATTAGCCATCAATCGTTTGGCTCACCTACAGATGTTGATAAAGAAATTAAAGATTTGATCAGTTGGGAAGGCAGTCACGACTTTAAGATCAGTGTTACTTTGGCTGAACTAGCCGAAATTGCCGATGGTTACTACCAGATGCCAACTGGCCGAATCATTGAAGATCTTACGCTCGAAAAAATCAAAGCCGAAATTGCCGCTGGTCGTCCGGTTATTGTTCCAGCCGCCGGCCGCAACTTGCCAAACCCTCATTTCACGCCGCCGGGACCGGTTTATCATATGTTGGTTGTTAAGGGCTATACTTCAAGTGAATTTATTACCAACGACCCAGGTGTCCGTGAGGGTAAAGATTTTCATTACAGCTATGATAGCTTGATGAATGCCATTCACGACTGGGATCCTGGCAATATCATCAACGGTGCCAAACGAGGACTGGTGTTCGACTAAAAATTTTCATATTTCCCAAAAAAGACCGTCATTGAATTAACTGAAGCGTTCCCTTAGAATGCTAACACGATGATTTCAAGAGCTTCGCCATGATTAATCGTTTGCTCGGACTGTTTTCTCACGACGTTGGCATTGACCTTGGCACCGCCAATACCTTGGTTTACGTCAAGGGCAAAGGCATTGTCATTAATGAGCCGTCGGTGGTAGCAATCAATCAAAAAACAAAACAGATTTTAGCCATCGGCCAGGAGGCGCAAGTCATGGTCGGTAAGACCCCGGCTCATATTATTGCCACCAGGCCGTTAGTTGATGGTGTTGTCTCTGATTTTGAAGTGACCGAGCAGATGCTCCGATATTTTATCAATCGGGTTCACAAAGAGGGTTTCTCGCTTGTGCCTCGTCCAAGGGTTGTCGTTGGCATTCCCTATGGAGTAACTGAAGTCGAGCGTCGGGCGGTCGAGGAAGCGGCTATCAACGCTGGCGCTCGCCAGGCTTTTTTAATTGAGGAGCCGGTGGCCGCCGCCATCGGCGCCCGTCTGCCTATCCAGGAACCAACCGGCAATATGATTGTTGATATCGGCGGTGGCACCACCGAGGTAGCGGTTATCTCCATGGGGGGTATCGTTGCTTCAAGATCAATTCGAACCGCTGGCGATGAGATGAACCAGGACATTATTGATTACGCCCGGGAAAATTTCAACTTACTCCTGGGTGAGCGAACTGCCGAGCAAATTAAAATTGATATTGGCTCGGCCTTTCCGCTTAAGGATCGGTTAGATAGACCGATGCGCGGTCGAGACGTAGTGACTGGATTACCCAGAGAGATTATGATTAGCGACGAAGAAGTTCGTCGGGCCTTGTCAAAATCTGTGGCTATCATTGTCGAGGCGGTTAGATCAACAATTGAAGAGACACCGCCAGAACTTCTGGCCGATATTATGGAACGGGGTATTGTCTTGTCTGGCGGCGGGGCATTGCTTCGCGAGCTTGACACCTTAATCGCCCAAGCTACCCAAACTAAAGTTTTTATTGCTGATGAGCCGCTAACAGCAGTTGCTCGGGGCTGTGGTGTAGTTTTGGAAGATTTAGAGACATTGGAAAGTGTTCTATTGAGCTCGGCGCTTCGATGATTTGGTGGCGACGGCGCTCAACTTACATATTTTTAATTTTTTTATTGATTATCCTGGCCCTCTTCCCGCCGTTTGCCCCACTTCGAGATGGCTTGCGTCGAGTTATTGGCTCGCCCGTTCGCTTGCTCGACCGAATTGCCCAAAAATTTGTTTCGGCCGGCAATGTTATTATTTCGGCCAGGAATCTGGCTCGAGACAACTCATCTCTTAAACAACAAAATTTTGAGCTGGAGGCAAAGCTGGCCCAGTTACAAACTATTCAGAGCCAAAATCAACAACTGCGTCGCGACCTTAATTTTAAAGATGAGCATAAAGAGCTACGATTGCTGGCGGCTAATGTTATTGGCTACTCTCCTACCGGCCTTCACCAAGCAGTCACGATTGATCGAGGCAAACGTGACGGACTAAGAGAAAATCAAGCCGCCATCGGCGATGGCCATCTGATTGGTGAGGTCAAAAATGTCTCCGACTCAACCGCCGAAGTCTGGCTACTTAATAATCCAAGTTTACTGACGCCGGTTATGTTGGCCGGCTCCCAAACGATCGGCATCCTCAAAGGCAGTATCCAGGGTTTGATCGTCGAAAATATACCCCTCGATGCCAAAGTCAAGACCGGTGACAATGTGGTTACCTCATCCCTTGAGGGTTTATACCCAAGTGGCATCGTCATTGGCAAAGTCGAAGAAATTGTTTCTTCAAAGGAAGAGATTTTTTTGACACTGCGCGTATCTAGCCCGGTTAATATTAATAGCGTTAGCCAGCTATATATCGTTGAATAATCCATGATTGGTCAATTTATTTTTGCTGTTTTCCTGGTATCGAGTATGATTGGACCGCTCGGCCATTATCTATACCGAGGGGTTGGTGGGCCGGATTTGTTGGTAATCGCCACCTGGGGCCTAGCCTGGTTTGGTGGCCAATCAAATGGTTTTCGTTTTGCCTTAATAGCCGGTATTCTCATGGATTTGTTGAGCTTCTCCATCTTTGGCACCTGGACCGCCGGGCTACTGGCTGAAGTGGTTTTAGTTGACTGGTTGCGCGGACGATTTTTTGCCGCATCTTCGCTGGTATTGGCTTTGCTGGCTCTGGCGTTGGGATCGCTCCCGGTGATCGTCTTAAACGCCTTGGTTTCAAATAACTTAGTCGTTGCCAATAGCGCAATTACAATTTTATCTAATGTATTAATCGGGCTTGCTATCTATTATATTGTGGCCGTAAGATTACGGCTGTTTCAACAATGGACTGGCACAAGACTTTAGACGCTTTTTTTGCTTGGCTTTTTTCGATTATCCGTGGCTGGTTTTCTCGTTCAACCATTAAATCAACCGACAAAGGATTATTTGACCCGTTTATACCGGTAGGCCCGTTGAAAAGAGTTGATTGGGAGTATCAGGCCGGTTATGAATTGACCGGTCAGCCAGGCTTTTTCGCGGAAACGGACAGCCCAACCAGATCGTTCCTGCCGCTACGACTACTTATGATTATTGGTGTTGCGGTAATTGGCATTCGTCTGATTGGTTTACAGATCACCCAGGGAGCCGAGAACTTCTCTCTAGCCGAGGGCAATCGTTTAAAGACACAGCTAGTTCCTGCTCCACGCGGATTAATGTACGACCGAAACGGCATAGCCCTAGTCCATAACTCTCCAAACTTCTCTGTTGTTCTTAACTTAAACGATTACCCAACCGATAAGAGCCGTCAGCAAGACTTCGTCCAAACACTAGCCGTTGCCCTAGGTCAGAACCCCCAAACTCTATCAGCGTTAATCGATGCCAACAAAAGTAAGGAATCAGTGGCCATAGAAGAAGGAATTGATCGCGATAAATCATTGAGTCTTGAATTACGTCTCAACGGGATTAATGGTGTGGTGCTGGTTAAGTCGCCGTCTCGTGATTACATCGGCTTGCCTAGTTCCGGGCACGTCTTGGGATATACCGGGAAAGTAACAGAGCAGGACCTCAAAGATCGTCCCGACCTTCTACCTACGTCCACCATTGGCAAGTCCGGGCTGGAGAGCACTTATGATCAGGATTTACAGGGTATTAATGGCACCGAAACTTTAGAAGTTGACTCGCTTGGTCGAGCAATCCGTTCGGTCGGAACAATTCCGCCCCAATCAGGTAAATCGATTTTGTTGTCGCTAGATTCATCACTTCAACAAATTAGCGCTCAAGCTCTGAAAGACTCAATCAGTAAAAATAAGGCCACTAGTGGCGTGGCGGTAGCCATGGACGTAACTAATGGGGAAATCCTATCGATGGTTAGTGTCCCTGATTTTGACAGCAACGTCTTTTCTAATATCAATCCAACTCACGATCCAGATCGTCAAGCGGTTCTCAATAATCCCCAGTCCCCTCTGATCAATCGGGCTATTGCTGGTCAGTATCCTTCCGGCTCGACGATCAAACCAGTTTTTGCCGCGGCAGCTCTTCAGGAGAAAACTATTACTCCAACGACCAAACTTGACACTTCGGCTGGAAAAATCACCGTTGGTCAGTCAATATTCTCTGACTGGAAGATCCACGGAATCACCGATGTTCGCCAGGCGCTAGCCGAAAGCAACAATATTTTTTTCTATAGCTTGGGCGGTGGCTACGGTTCAATCACCGGTCTTGGCGTTAAGCGACAAGACGCTTACTTGGAAAAGTTCGGTATGGGCAAACCAACTGGAATTGATCTGCCTGGTGAAGCTAGCGGACTTGTCCCGAGTCCGGACTGGAAACAAAAAGTTAAGAACGAACAATGGTATCTGGGTGACAGCTACAATTTGGCCATCGGTCAGGGCGATCTGTTAATAACGCCGCTTCAATTGACGCGAGCCGTAGCGGCTGTGGCTAATGGCGGCAAACTTCTTGCGCCCCACCTAGCCAAGAGTATCCTTGGACCAATCGGCGAAGATATACGCGACATCCCAACGGTTGTTCAACGTGACCAACTAGTTGACTCAAACGTTTTACAAGTAGTTCGTGAGGGTATGCGTCAGGCAGTTACCAGCGGTTCGGCCCGATCATTTAGCGGACTCGCCGTCCAAGTGGCGGCTAAAACCGGCACCGCCCAGTTTAACATTACTGATTTAAACAAAAGCCACTCGTGGTTCACTTGTTTTGCCCCCTACGACAATCCTAAAATTGCTATTTCAGTCATTGTTGAAGGGGGTGGTGAGGGCTTTTCAGTGGCGGCGCCAGTGGCTAAAAATATCGTTGAGAGTTATTTTCATTTGCCTCTAACCCCAATCATCGCCGCCCCGCCTGAAGTTCCCTTACCAACACACTAATTTGTGACAAATTCTAATTCTATTGCAATTAGTCTAGATAGTATTAGGCTATCAATGATTAGCGGAGGGAGAAAAATTGTAGAAAATGTTACCTCAATTTGTCGAACAACTTTACGCCCATATCAAACAAGTTATTACCAAACCTATTGCTATCACCGACAAACAAGGTCGGGTTTACAATAATCTCTGCGATTTTCCAGAAAAAAAATTATTTGTCCTTAAAGATAAGCTTCGTGCCGACCAATATGTTCTAGCCATTGAGGGTGAGGACAAACTACAAGCGATTCCTGTTTATTATCAGACTACCTTTTACGCTCTGGTTGTAGTCGAGGTTCAGGCTGAAGATGTCCAGATGATCAAAATTATCACAAGTTTAGCCGAGCTCTTGGTGGAGCAGTTTATTGGTGCTCACAAACCCCGACCAGACGCAGTTGATTTACTGCTTGTTCGCATGGCCTACAAGCCCTCAACTATTGATGCCGAAGAGATTGAGCATCAAATGGCGGCGCTTGGTTATCGAACTGACGTCCAGCGTTCCGCCATAGCTATTGAATTGAAAGGTTTTTGGGACAATTATCTGCAAACAGTTGGCCAGCCGCTAGGCGAAAAAGATGACCTGATCGCGGCCAAAAAAAGCGATATCCAACAGAGTTTCAACAACTTCTTTAGTAAAAACCCGGATAATTTAGTTGGCTATATCGGTAACGATTTGTTTCTAATTCTCAAAGATTTACGCGAAACAGATTACGACTCGTTCTGCCAGCTTCTTACTAAGCACTTTTCGGCTATCACTGACAGCTTACGCAACGTCTATATCAAAGAGATTACTGTTGGTATCGGCTCGCCATCTCGTAATAGTCAAGGGTTATTGGAGTCAATTGGTCAGTCTCTCCAAGTTTTGAAAGTCGGCCAAAAGCTGGTCGGTGTTAACCAAGCTCATCGACTAGAGACCTTAGGTGTTTTACCGCTGTTACTTTCTGGTGGCGATGCCCAAAAAAGAGCTTACGCCAGCTCCATTTTCCAGACTATCAATGATTCAGAATTGTCGGAAACATTGAGCGCATTCATGGAAAACAACCTCAACCTGACTCAAACCGCTGAAGCACTCAAGGTTCATCGTAACACCGTTATTTATCGGCTGGACAAACTAACCGAGAAATTAGGTAAAGATCCCCGTCGTTTTGATGATGCTGTCTCACTCTATTTGGCCATTTTGTTTCGCCGAGTCCTCAACTAAACAAAGCTAGGCCAATCTTTTTTTGGCCATTTTGTTTCGTCGAGTTTTGAACTAGCCCCAAAAAACTTGGGCTGATCTGTAGCTCAAGTTTTTTGGCAACCATAGCTGTTTCGTCTGACAAAGTCGCTTGGCAATCTCGAATAAGACCGGATCGCCTAACGGCTCAACCCAACCACTATTTTGTGGTTGATGGATATCTGATTCAGCTTCAGTTTCTAAGGAACGACAAATCCAGACTAACCTAGTCACGAGAGCTTATCCATGACTGATTTAACAAAAAAGATGGTTAAGCCAGCCTTTTTTTGACAATTTCCACCATTTCGTCTGGGGTATGGTAGGATTTGACCAAGTAGTCAAGCGCTCCCAGCGACAAAGCCAGCTGTTTATCCTTATCCGAATGTTCGTTACCCAAATTTGTTAAGACGATAACTGGGATATCCCTGGTGTCGGGGTTGGCCTTGAGTCGTCGCAGAACTTCAAAACCATTAACGCCCGGTAGAAGAATATCCAGCAAAATCAGGTCAACCTTTTTCTTAGCCAACTTCAAGGCTTCTTCGCCAGTCTCGGCTACGACCATCTCGAATTTCTCTTGGCGGAAACGTTCAAGATATAAATCAATTAAAAGTCGTTCGTCTTCAACTAACAAAATATTTTTAATCATGGCTCGATCTGGCTGGTGATGATGGTAAACTAACACTAATCCTGCTACCACGTCCAGGCCGACTTTTAACCTGAATACTGCCGTGGTGCTTGTTCACCAGCGATTTAACAATAAATAGGCCAAGTCCCGCCCCGCTCTCGCGGCTTTGTTCTGGTCGGTGGGTTCGACGAAACTTATTAAAAATTTCCTGGTTATACTTGCCTGGGATACCGATACCGGTATCATGAACGTGGGTTGTAATCATTTCCGATAAATCTCCTCTCTCATTTATGGTCACAGTGATTGACCCTTTATTGGTGTATTTAATCGCATTATCAACTAAATTACTAAATATTTGCTCGACTTTTTCCCGATCAGCAATGACAAAAATGTCTTTTTCTGGTTTCTGAACAGTCAGTTTTAGTTTTTTTAGGCTGGCCTTGGCCGTCCAATCCCGACATATTTTTTCCAACATTGGGTAAAGTTCGACTGGCTGAAAATTGAGTCTAATCCGATCTTCCTCTACTTGAGCTACCTGGAGGAGGTCCTCGGCTAAATGGACAAGGCGATTGTTAGCCTCGTTGGTTCGGCTTAGATACAGCCGTTGCTTGTCGGTGAGTTGGTCGGCTTCTTTATTGAGCAAGCTCAAGTAACCTTTGATAGCGGTGATCGGCGTTCGCAGTTCGTGGGTGGCGATAGAAATAAACTCATTTTTCCTCTGCTCGAGGAGTTTTAGGTGAGAAATGTCTCTGGTGATAATAATAGTTTGTTCGATCTCGTTATTCTTGTCTCGTAGGAACGAGCCGGAAATATTGACCCACTTTGGCCTATTTTGTTTGGTTAACAGCTCAAATTCGGCGCTAAAGACATTGCGTAGCGGGGAGGTTCGAGATTCGGCGATTAAATGTTCTAACCACTCGGCGGCATCGTGACGACGAAGAACTTCAGCGTAACTCCGGTTGAGAGCCTCGGCTGGTGCGTATCCAGTCAACCGCTGGAGCGGCCTGTTCCAGAGACGAATAATTAGATCACGATCGAGTACCACCATCCCCTCACTCAAATGCTGGGTTAAAGCTTGAAGACGATCCTTATGCCGATCCAACTCTTGGCGGATGGCCAAAGATCTAAGCTGGGTTTTGAGAATCTGAATGATGGCATCAATAAAATGTCGCTGATTTTGGCTCGGGTTTTCAATAATTACCGCCCAGATGACCAACTGGCCATCCTCGTACTCACCAACCGTACTGGCCAAGAGAGTTTTTTCTTGGCCGATTTTTAATCGCTGACTGTCATTAGCTCGTAGTCTGACCTGCGCTAGTCTTCTAGAGCCGGCGGCGTTTTTAAATACGGTCAAGGTACTTAGGTAATCTGTCATTCGCGGTGAGCAGTTGCAGGTTAGTAGAGTCATTTTGCCGTGGACGGTCTTAAAGAAGCCAACCGAATCAACCCAATCTGCTTTAGGCAAATAGGCACAGACGGCTCCAACAAGCTCCAAGATTGGTTGATCGCCAAGTAACCGACGAATCAACTCAAGCTCCTGGATAGTTGGCTCTTGGGTATCCTCAAGCACATGAAGACGGTGGAGAATTTTCTCCCAACGCAATAAATTAGGCAAAGAAGAGGATTGAGCCTTATCGTTTGTTGGCATTATAAGCAGTTACAACCAAACTCTCTAATAGTTCAGTTGTAACAAACTGTCATAATATTAGTCAGTTTTATCTCAACCGAACATAGACAGAATGATCAAGAAGCTAATTGATCGGCCGACTCTTTGTAAGATCTTCCATACAAAAAAGAATTTACTACCCTGAAAGTGGCTTTCGACGGTCATTTGAGCATGGCAGTAATTGCCATAACCGCCAGTTAGAGATCTGGAAAAGTTTAGAGATGACCAGAAAAGTCGCAGGTTGAGTCGGATATCTTGACAGGCCAAGTCGTCAAATGATATCATCTGTTATGTTGTTAGTTCAGATATTTTTCAACTTCGACATACTACACCTTATGCATCAAGTCAGGGGGGACGTAAATGCTTGATGCGGTAAATCTGAATCAGTTGCGGGAAACCGCCATTTTTGAAAGGAATTAGCTACTAATGAACAAAAGAGAAATTCTCATTACCCAAGAAGGGCTACTTAAGCTTAAGTCGGAATATCAGGACTTGAAGTCAGTCCGCCGACCAGAAGTTATCAGCCGAATTAAGCTAGCCAAAGAGCTGGGCGATCTGTCGGAAAACGCCGAGTACTCGTCAGCCAAAGAAGAGCAGTCGTTTATTGAAGGTCGAATTCAGGAGCTAGAAGAGATTATCAAATACGCCAAGGTGGTTGAGTCTGAAGGCAAAACCGGCCACAAAACCGTTGATATCGGTGCCTCGGTCAATGTCGAGGTTGAGGGCGAAGCTGACTCATTTGAGTTGGTTGGCCCGGCCGAATCTGATCCAGCTAACGGCAAAATTTCTGTAGACTCGCCAGTTGGCCGAGCCTTAATCGGTCACAAAGAAAAAGACAAAGTTGCGGTTAAAACACCAGACGGCGAAGTCCTCTATACCATCACCACTGTTAGCTGACTTTTGTTACCTGGTAGGCTTTGCTAAACTGGGTCTATGATTGATGTCGAGCTCTTACGCTCTTCGCCCGAATCAGTTAAGGAATCACTCAAAAAACGTGGCGACGGAGATACCACTTTGGTTGATCGTTGGCTAACTGCCGATCATAATTGGCGGGATTTGACGGCCAAGATTGATCAGCTTCGCAGGCAAAGAAATAGTTTGGCTAAAACTAAAGATTCGGCCATAGCTCATAAAAGCCAACTCCAGAAAATCAAAAAAGATTTAACGGTGCTTGAAAAAAAAGGTGACCAATTGGCTAATTCTGCCGATAGCCCGCAAGAATTAATAAAGCATATACCAAATATGGTTGCTGATGATGTTCCTATTGGCCCTGGTAGTACGGCCAATAAAGTTATACGGACTATCGGCCGGCCAAATACCGCCAGTGCTAGGACTCATGAAGAACTGATGATTGGTCTAGATTGGCTAGATCTCAAAACAGCCGCCGAGTTTTCTGGTAGCCGATTTCGTTATCTCAAAAACCAGGCCGCTTGGGCCGAGCTTCAACTCATGCATCAAGCTTTCTCCTTCGCTATCAGAAATGGTTTTACACCTGTCATCCCCCCTTATCTACTGCGAGACAATGCTCTTGAAGGTGGTGGCTTTTTTCCGTTTTTTAAAGACGATATTTTTAAGGTCGAAAACCAGGAAGTATTTTTGTCTGGCACCTCTGAACCAGCGCTCTTGGCTTTAGCGGCCAAAAAAACTTTCTCGCCTTCAGACTTACCCCTTCGGCTGGTTGGTTACTCAACCTGCTTTCGTAAAGAAGTCGGCTCCTACGGCCAAGATGTTAGGGGAGTTTTTCGCCAGCATCAATTCGATAAGGTCGAGATGGTCTCCATTACTTCTCCAGATAAATCCCAGGAAGAATTGGAATTTTTGGTTGGTCTTCAGGAACGCTTTGTCAATAAATTCAAACTGCCTTATCAAGTAGTCCTGATGGGGAGCGGGGATCTTGGTCCATCTGCCGCCAAAAAGTTTGACATAGAAACTTGGTTTGCCGGGCAAAATACCTATCGAGAGACTCACTCTGCTAGCAACTGCACTGATTTTCAAGCCCGACGATTAGTCGTCAAGGTTCGCGCGGACAAGCAGGAAATCTTTGCCCATACCCTTAACGCCACCTTGGCGACCGAGCGGTTGCTTCTAGCAATTATCGAGCATAACCAGACTGCCAACGGCCGGGTTAATCTTCCTCGATCCCTGCGTTTTTAGATTTGATGAGTATCTTTTCCAGACTTCTTGGCGACTCTAACAAGCGGGAAATCTCTAATTACCAGCCGCTGATTGACGAAGTCACGGGCTTTGAGAGTGAGCTTGAGCAGTTGAGCGATCAGCAGTTGCGGGCAAAGTCTGATTTATTGAAAGAGGAAATCCAGCCTCTTGTCCAAACCATTTTCAACGACAATCCAATATCTGGTCTGGATACACGGGAAGTTAACAAAAATCTTAAACGAATAATTAACGAAGCCCTCGAACCTAAAAAGGCATATGCCTTTGCTTTAGTTCGAGAAGCGGCCAAGCGAACAATTGGCTTGCGGCTTTATGATGTTCAAATTGTTGGTGGGGCTGTCCTTCACCGCGGAGAAATTGCCGAAATGCAAACCGGCGAAGGTAAAACTTTGGTTGCCACCCTGCCGCTCTATCTAAATGGTCTGACAGGCCTTGGCACTCATCTAGTAACCGTCAATGACTATTTGGCTCGTCGAGATGCCGGTTGGATGGCGCCGGTTTTCGATCTACTTGGCTTAAGTGTTGGTGTTATCGGTCCGGAATTTTCCTATCGCTACGATAAGACCATTACTAATGAAGAAACCGATCCCAGACTTGCCCATTTTCATCCAGTTAGCCGACGTGAGGCCTATGCGGCCGATATTACCTACGGTACTAACAACGAGTTTGGCTTTGATTATCTTCGTGACAATATGGCCCAGAGTCCAGAACAAATTGTCCAGCGTCAATTAGCATATGCTATTGTTGATGAAGTAGACTCAATTTTGATTGATGAAGCCCGAACGCCGCTGATTATTTCCGCCCCTTCTGCTGAATCAGCCGATTTGTACAATAAATTTGCCACAATTACCCCTAAACTTAAGCTCGGCCAAGACTATGAGATCGATGAGAAAGCCAAGACCGCCTCGCTCAACGACGCTGGTATCGCTAAGCTTGAATCGGAACTTGGCTTAACCAATCTTTATGAGCCGGCCCATGTCCGCTTGGTCCACCATGCCGACGTGGCCTTGCGTGCCCAAGCCCTGTTTGTCAAAAATCGTGATTACGTCGTTAAGAACGGTGAGATCATCATTATCGATGAGTTTACCGGTCGGATGCTCCAAGGACGTCGTTATTCGGCAGGATTGCATCAGGCGCTTGAGGCCAAAGAAAAAGTGGCTGTTCGAGAGGAATCGGTAACGTTAGCCACTATTACCTTTCAAAATCTCTTCCGTATCTATATTAAATTGGCCGGAATGACCGGTACGGCCGCTACCGAGGCCGAAGAACTGGCCAAAATCTATAATTTGGAAGTGGTGGCCATTCCGACCAATCGCCAATCGGTCAGAACCGATCGGCAAGACACTATCTATAAAACCGAAGAGGCTAAGTTTCGGGCGGTGGTTGAATTGGTTAAAGAACGCCAATCGGAAGGTCAGCCAGTATTGATCGGCACCGTTTCCATTACCAAATCCGAGCGCCTGGCTAAATTTTTGAAAGCAGCTAAAGTCGAGCACACGGTTTTAAACGCTAAACTCCATCAGAAAGAAGGTGAAGTTATCGCCCAGGCCGGGAGAATTGGCGCTGTCACGGTAGCAACTAATATGGCTGGCCGAGGTGTGGACATTATTTTAGGCGGCCAGGCTCCTAATGAAAAAGCCTCGATAGCCCAAGTTAAAAAATGGGAAGCTGACCATGAAAAAATTATCGAATTGGGTGGGTTGTTTGTCGTTGGCACCGAACGACATGAATCTCGACGAATTGATAACCAGTTACGCGGTCGATCCGGTCGCCAGGGCGATCCGGGCATCACCCAATTTTTCCTATCCATGGAAGACGATCTGATGCGCATATTTGGTGGGGATCGGATGAAATCGGTTATGGAGCGTCTCCGTTTGCCCGATGATGTGGCCATTAATAATCGGCTTCTGACCCGAGCCATCGAACAAGCCCAGGTCAAAGTTGAGACGCACAACTTTGAGATTCGCAAACAACTTGTTGAGTACGACGATGTTATGAACAAACACAGAGAAGCTATCTACGCTCGTCGTCAGCGAATTTTGGCCACCAACACACCAGAGGCGGCCCAACTTCTTCATCAAGAAATCGAGCAGGCAATGACTGAAGAACAGCGATCCAGTTACGAAAAGAAATACAAGGATTGGGCGAGCGAACTGCGCTTGGATATTGAACGAGTCATTAGTCTTCGGGCTATTGATTTACTCTGGGTCGAGCATCTGCAAACAATGGAGGATTTGCGGGAAAGCATCGGTTTACGAGGTTACGGCCAGCGCGAGCCAATTGTCGAGTACAAACAAGAAGCTTTTCGATTTTTTGAGTTACTTGGCCAGGCCATTGATAATCAGATCAGTCAGATGCTCTTGCATGTTGAATTGCAACCTAACACTCAAGTTGAGTTACCCAAGGAACAGCCCAAAAACCTAGTTATGTCTGGCACCAAAGATGACCAGCCAGCTCCTGCCAAAAATGCATCAGGCAAAATCGGCCGCAATGACCCCTGCCCCTGTGGCGCCGTTGATCCAAAGAGCGGCAAACCCTACAAATACAAAAAGTGTGGCCTGATCAACGCCCAGTACCATAAGGGATAATCCCGAACGACCCGATCTAAGGTCGAAGGAAGTAGAAGGATTAATTAGTTAGCTACAAACTAATTAATCATTATCACAATTTCGTGATAATGATATTTGGCTATTTTTCCTTCAATAACACTATTACCAAATCACCGTATATGTTAAAACATATACGGTGATCCGAGCTGATGATGAATATTTCTGCGTAGTTCCAGGTTGACAATCTTCAAGGTTTCTGCTAGTATTGCTCCAGTTTTGGTTTGTACCAGAACAATTTGAGTCAGGAGGTCGACCATGCGAAAAACCGGCATGCTCGGCAACAATAAAGTGCTCCGTCAAGTCTGGGACGGACCACTTGGCCAAATAGTGGGGGCTCTTAACGGTCCAGACGGTCAAATATGGCTTAGAGAGTTGAAAAAATTCGCTCGAAGAGAACTCTGCTGGTAAGAGCAAATAACTAAGCAAAAAAAGCTCCCATTAACAAAATCGATCGTTGATCTCGACGCTCCAGCTTACTGTCCCGATGGTCGGAAAGTAGTCGATCACCAAACGGGATTGGGCAAGGTTAAGGTCAGCCGACGAGGCGAGGATCTCTACCTTGACAACCGAAAGGTCGGGTTGTATTTCTCTGACTACCAGAAGAACAGGCAGATCATTCTGGGTCGTGAGCTCCGAGAAGAACTGAAGGGCAAACCCGTCCTCAACGCCAACGTCCTTGATTGGTTACTAAAGGAGGAGAACCAGTACCTCATCCCCGAGGGGTGGAAAACTAAACTTGTTTTCTTCTGGGGAACGATCTATGAGGATGCCGTCGGTTACCTTCGCGTATGTTAAAATCGAGGTGGAAGTAGGTGAATACGCGGGTCCGCCAGTTGGCGGATGGCTGCTACCGAAACTAAGTCACCGCCAACCGAGAGTGCCCGCGGTTAAGGCTTCGGGCAGAGTGGGAAGCGGCAAACTTCGCAAAAAACGAAGAGACTTGGTGCCAAGCGCTAGGACACATTCAAGGTGTCAAAAACAATGGGCGTGTGACGCCCTACAGCCTGATATTCGCCACAGTTTAGGTTTGGCGTTTTAGGGTAAAGATTAAGATAGTGCTTGGCGCATAGCAGGATGCCGACGGTAACCTCAACGTCCGTTACCTCAACTGGAACGACGACAGTGGGTGGGACTGGAATTGGAACTGGCTCGACAATCACTGGAACGAGCACAACCCTGCGGCTCTGCTCGCTACTCTCAAAAGTTTCTCTCCGGCCAATGCGCCGGAGAGTTTTTACTTACCAAATCAGCCACATAAATTATCGTATACGTTAAAACATATACAGCAGACAGGTGAGTAGTGAGATTATCAGAATAAGGCTTTCCATATGTCATATATGACATATGGAGGCTGAGTCAGTACTCTTTCTTTTGTTTGGATGTACTAAGATAGTCGAAAAACTGCGAGCCATAGTCGACTTCGCCTTATATTTCTCGTAAACAAGTTACTCGAAATGAACCTGTAATTGCAGGTCAGCGAGCTGTTTTTCTCCTTAACCTCGTAGAGAGTGTGTCGGTTTCTTTCTCTGGCTTAGCGTGCTAGGGGGTGGGTCGGACAGGGTAAGGGGGACCGCTTCCAAGTCAGATCCCCCTACCCTGTCAAAATAATGTCTTGAAGCGTAGCTTCTAATTAATTTTGCTAAAATACCTTCATGCAAGATTTTGACGACCTTTTTTTACAAGCCGATAATCTACGCAACAACGCTCAAGTTGATGAAGCCATCAAAGCTTACACTGATATAGCCAATCTAGCCGAACAAGAAGGTAAATTGCCTGAACAGGCCCGGGCTACTCACATGGCCGGCGTCTCGGCCAAAGAATCCGTTTCGCCTAGCCAGGGAGCATACTACCAGCAAGCCAAAACTTTTCTTGAGCAAGCTGTCAAATTGTTTCAAGAGCTTGATGATACGGCCAGTCTTAGCGCCGTCTATCGAGATATGGGCATCGTGGCCGATTACGCCGAAGATCACGATCAAGCGCTGATTAATTTTCAAAAAAGCATTGAACATTTTAATCAAACCGATGATCCTGGCGGTCTGGCCATCACTTACGACAAACTGGGGTTACATTTTATGAAAGTTGGCCAAAACGAGGCGGCCATCCAACACATTGATCGAGCCCTCCAGCTTTTCCGAAAAGACCCAACGGCTGGCTTTTTTAAAGCCACAACATTGTTTGACAAAGCTCGGGTATTAACCAAAATGGGCCAGTTCGACCAAGCCTACGACTTGGCCACAGAGTCACTAAGTTGGTTTGAGGCTGATCATGGTGAAACCAAATATGATCGGAGATTAGCCCAGCTTCATGGTCTATTGTTTTTGATTTTAGCCAAAATGAACCGTGACGATGAGGCTAAAAAACATCTGCAAATTCGTGATCAGATAATGAAATCTTTTGATCCATTGGCCGCGGCCGTCCTTCAACACGACTTGGAAGAACTGACCTAGTCGATTTTTTCAGGCTGGTACAATCGCTTCACCATATGAGTCAATCTTGGTATGCTCGTAGGACATGAGGGAAATTTTGCGTATCGGCTCGGCTCTACCCAAGCCATTTGAGCAACCAAACAATTCAGGTATTAAAGTCCCGTTATTGGAGATGAAGAATATCAGCAAGCACTACACTCATGGCGATGCGGTTAAGGATGTTAGCCTAGTAATTTATGAAGGTGAGTTTGTCTGTTTGGTCGGCCAGAGTGGTGTGGGTAAAACTACATTAATTAAGCTAATTACCAAACAGGAGTCGCCAACAAGCGGACAGATGTATGTGGCTGGCCGCAATTTGGAGGATCTGCGCAATAGTGAAGTGCCGTTTTACCGTCGTAAAATCGGCGTTGTTTTTCAGGATTTCAAACTGTTGCAGCAAAAAACGGTTCAGGAGAATGTCGCTTTCGCCTTGGAAGTTTGCGGGGTGGCCAGTAAAGAGATTGCCCGAAGGACGGAGAAGGTTTTGGATTTAGTTGGTTTAGGCCGACGCAAAGATTACTATCCTCATGAACTGTCCGGTGGTGAACGTCAGAGGGCGGCCATCGCCCGGGCGTTGGTTCACTCGCCCAAACTCTTAATAGCCGATGAGCCAACCGGCAACCTCGATCCGGTCAACACCTGGGAAATTGTCGAACTGCTCTATCGAATTAACCAACGGGGCACGACCGTTATTTTGGCCACGCATAACCGTGCGGTTGTTGATCGAGTCCAGCGCCGAGTCATTTTAATGAAGTCCGGCAAAGTCATTAGCGATCAAAAATCGGGCAAATATGTCATATGAAATGAAAGTACGAAGCACTAAACTCGAAGCACGAAACAAACTATAAATCATAATGTTCAAATGTTTAAATAATTGGGATTTTGAAATTTCTGATTTGTTTCGGATTTCGATATTCGGATTTCTGATTTTTACTTAAATGGAAACTCTTGGCCGGATCATCAGGCTTGGTTTGAACAATTTTTTTCGCAACCGTTGGTTGACGCTAGGGGCAACCCTGTTGATGACTCTAACCCTAACTATGATTTCTGTCTCCCTGATCATTTCTTTTATGATCAACGACACTAGCCAAGCCGTTCGCTCTAAAATTGATCTGTCTATTTATTTTCGCGATGACTCGGTGCCTGACCAGAAAATCTTGGATTTAGCTAGTCGAATCCGGACCATTAGCACGGTAACTGAAGTCAATTTTGTTAATAAAGATCAAGCCCTGGCTATTTTCAAACGCCTACCGATCAACGAAACCATCAAACAACCAGTTAATGCTGATTTTAACCCCCTACCACGAAGTTTGGGGGTGAAAACGACTAATCTCGACAATATCCAAGCCATCGTTACCGGAATTGAGCAGGCTGACAGTGACAAACTAATTTGTAGCGAGTGTCTTTCTTACGCTAAAAACAAAGAAATCGTTGATAGCCTCATTAGTAGCACCAAAACCGTTCAGCAAGCTGGTTGGTTGTTGAGCATATTCTTTGGCCTAATTGCTATCTTTAACGTCTTTAATATTATTCGCCTGACCATAATGGCTCGCTCCGATGAGATCGAGATAATGCGTTACGTTGGCGCCTCAAACGCTTTTATACGCGGCCCATTTATTGTTGAAGGCTTGCTCTACGGCTTGATTGCCACCGCTACCACCAGTATTGCCATCCCGCTTTTGGCTAAAGTGATTAGTGTCTACCGCGGTGGACGAGCCTTGACTTCGCTTGGCGGCACACTCTCGGCTCTCAACACCGATTTCTATCAATATATACTCAATCATATGGCGGTTCTGGTGGAAATTCAGTTGGCAGTTGGGTTGCTTCTGGGCGTATTTGTTAGTCTTCTGTCGATTCGTCGGTATCTTAAGGCCTGACCGATGATTGGCAATTCGGGTATTGCCTCGCCGGCCAAAGTATGTGATAACTAGTATCAGACCATGAAACATGGAGGCGGATTTAAACAACTCTTTTTGCGCTTTGTCTTGGGTCTGGCTGTTGTCGGCTTGTTTTCACCAAGCCTGGCCTCGGCTTCAACCCTAACAGACCTTTTAAACCAACAAGCCAATCTTCAGCAGAAGGCTCTTGAAAGTAAAAAAGCCATCGACAAAGGCAAAAAAGATGTGGCAAATCTCCAGGATGTTCTAGACGGTCTTGACACATCGATTTCAGGCACACAATCGCGGATTGACAACACTCAAGGCCAAATTAATATTACTAGTCAGGTAATCAGTCAATTAGCCGATTCGGTCTCTCAAACTCAAGATCAGTTAAAACAATTAGAGACTAAATTACGAGCCGCTTACGTCTCGCTCTATGAAATGTCCGTAACCAGTAATGCCGTCAGTGGCCAGGGACAGTCATTAAGCGATACTGTCACCAGTGCCCAGTATGTCCAGTCCATTCAAGATCAGCTCCAAAAGAGCGCCGCAGTAATGAACACCGCCCTTCAGGATTTAAATACCAAGAAGGCGGAGAATGAGAAACAGAAAGCTGATCTCGAAAGCCTGAAAACTCAACTTTCCAATGACCAATCGAGCTTAAACGGCCAACGCTCGCAAAAAGACCGTCTCCTCAAAGCTAAACAGTCTGATATAACAACTAATCAGGATATCCTCAACAAGCTCAAGTCACAGCAAGAAACACTAGACTCCCAAATTTATCAGTTACGTCGAGCCCAAGGAAGTGGTGAGACGATCACTGGCGGTACCGGTGGCTATCCATGGGCCGATGAGCCAGATGTCTACGCAGTTGACCCATTTTTGTTCTATAAACGTCAATGTACCTCTTTTGTTGCTTGGTATTTTGGCTTCTATAATACTCGACCTGGCCAAGGTGACGCTGCCAACTGGCCAGCTCTGGCTGGTGATCAAGGAATGGCGACCGGGAGTACTCCCAGAGCCAACTCCATATTGGTTTTGCCACGAGGGACCAACATGCCCTACGGCCATGTTGCTGTAGTTAGGTCAGTTAATAGCGATGGCACTGTTAACTTATGGGAATACAACTGGGTAGTTGAGCGAGGGTTTGACGAGCGAGACAACGTTAGTCCCTCTCGTTACGGCATTCCCGCCTACATTTATCCCTAAATACACTCATGGCAATCAATAATTATGTCCTGCTAGGCTACGCCACCTTTTTGGTAATCTTGCTTATCATTAATCTGCTCTACTTTTTTCAAATATTTAAGTACCGTTTGCCTGGCGACGCCTCGCTAGCATTTCTGACTATTCACATTATTCTGGTTTCCGTGGTTCTAATATCAACTTCACTTTACCTGTTTAATCACTAATGCCTGACCCAGCGATAGATCAAATAGACAGTAACGATCCGGCCTTTCTCTATCTTAATCTTCACCCGGAGGAGGAGATTAAGATTATTGTCAGGCATCATCCGGTTGGTTTCCTGGGTACTCTGCTAATTGTTTTTGCCATGGTTCTGGCGCCGATTCTACTATTGGTTGTCTTTTCGATTTTCTTTAAAGATCAAGCCAGCCAATATATGCCAATCTTGGTCTTATTTATCTCGGCGTTCATCTTATTTGTTCTGACTTTTTTGCTGGCTAGTTTTGTTAATTACTATTTCGATATTGTTATTGTCACTAACCAGCGGCTGATTAATGTTGATCAAGAAGGTTTGCTAGCTCGGGAAACGTCGGAGTTAGATCTACGCCAAGTTGAGGACGTCACCGCTGAAGTTCAGGGCTTGCTACGCTCACTTTTTAACTATGGTTTGTTGGTAATTGAGACGGCTGGTGAAGGCACCACCGCCACTCTTGATCGGCCGGGTTTGCACGGCTATTTCACGGTTACCGATATTCCCGATCCCAACAAGGTTGCCAGAGTTATTATTGATCTGCATCGGCTACTGGCCAATGAAGACGCCTAGAATTTTAGTGGTAGTCTTATTATTGGCCGTACTATCGTTTGGCTTGGCCACCACTAAGGCCGAAGCTCACTCATTTATCCAAGGTCAGAACCAGACACTTTTTGAGGCATCGCCAAACCTATTTCGTTTACGCCAAGAGCAAAAACCCTGGCAATTGATCAATCTCCCACAAGCTCCTGACGGTCTTGAATCTGTAAAATTTATCAAAAACAGCTGGTTTGTCCTGTCTCGTCAGTCGGTTGGATTAACACTCTTCACAAGTAATGATGGTATACGTTTTGTTTCGACCAATATTATCGGTGTTGAATCAGCTCAATTTCGCCAAATTGGCGACCAAACTTTTCTTGGCGTCAAAAAAGCTAGCCTGATTCAATTGTTACGGATTAATGACGATGGCAGTTTGAGTCAACTGGCCGATCCCAACTTTTCGACAATAACTGATGTTGATCGGCTAGTCATATTTAATGACCAAGTCATTTTCCTTCGCCAGTCAAATTTGCAGACAGAAATTCTCCAGCTGGCTAATGATCAATGGCGATCGCTAGCCAAAATAAACTGTGCCAATAGCATCATTATTGACCGGCCAATTATTGGTCTTTACTGTCAGGATGGACGGCTCTTGCTTGGTCAGTCACCGACGAGCTGGTCTCAATTATCTTCTAGCGTTAACCTGCCTCATGTAACCAAAGACATCATGGTCAGCCAAAATAATAGCAACCTAAATCAAATTGATATATGGAAAGATAATAAACTATCCAGTTTTGAGTTATTTATTAACCAACCAACGCTCAATATCGCTTCACTTGGTCTAGCCGCGGATCGGATAATGGTTCGGGATTCGACTGGGCAGATGTGGGAGTTCCTTTATAATCAAACTTTGCCCCAATTAACTAGTGTCTCAACAAGCGTAGATAGCCAGTTTATTTTACATGCCGATGATCCCCAAATTTTTGTTGTCGATCCAACTGCCAACTATTTTTCCAGTAGTAGCGGTAGCTGGCGAACTTTTACGACCGTTGGAGATTTCAATCATTTTGCCCAAACTCCTCACGGCTGGTTGATCTGGCAGACTGACGAAAACAAACAAACTGGTGGATTAACTCAATTCGCCGATAATTCCCTGGCTTTTCAAAAAGTTAACCCCTGGTCATCTACCTCGTCACCGGTTCAGGCCCTTTCTCTTGGTCAGAACAGTAGTTTTTTGAGCGTCATCACTAACTCCGGCGCCGGCAACGTCAATTTGTATAAAACTACAAATTATATTGATTGGTCACGAATAACTTTGCCAACCAAGCCCACCTACAGTTTGTCTATTAGTGATCTTCGGACACTGCCAGCCTCAAGTTTGGTCGAAGTCGAAGCGCCAATCAGTGTTGGCAGTGGAGTTGTTAGTAGCGATACTGCTTATGTTCAAGACCAAACGGGCGGAATACAAATCTATCTTAGCTCGACTAAGGGCGCGTTACCCAAGTATTCCGGCAAGCGGGCAAGAGTGACTGGCGAAATTAGCACTAGCCAAGTTAAGCGAATTGTCTTGGATCAAGCCGACGATCTTCAGTTGGGCGCCGAGAATATCGTCTCTCCAAAATCCGCGACCACAGAAGAGGCTAGTAAACTATTAGGAATTTTGGCTAGCCTCAAGGGGGAAGTTATCTCCTCTTCAACTGGCTCACTGACCCTGCAAACTAAAAACGTCGGTCTCAAGGTTAACCTTGACGCCAACAAGCCGGAATTTAACAAGGGCGACACGGTCAGTCTGACAGCTCTAGTTGATTGGAACTCTAGTTCCGGCGCGGTTGAGGGCTGGTATGTCGACGGTACTTTGAAGATTTTGACTAGGGCAGAACCAACGATTGAGCCAATTTTACCAACATTGACTGTTGCTTTAGTTACCCCACCAACGGCCAAACAAGTTAAGAAGATAGCCGAATTAGCGGGAGTTTCTGCCAGTAACCAAAGCATTAGTGACGCAAAGCTTGCCGATCAAAATAAATCAACCCAAGTGGCCGATGCTAAATCCAAAAATTTACCCACTACCTCATCAACGGTGGTTTTGAGTTTTGTCAGTTTGCTGGCCGGGCTGGTATCCTCAACTGGCAATAGATTCCAGCGTCTAATCAATCTTGGCTAAGGCTTCGTCCCGATTCTTCAGTGTCATAGAAGTAATCACGCCGATTCCAACTAAGATAAATACTATCTCTAAAAGCGTGACGATT
>JBGOUP010000020.1:0-16629 GCA_041477655.1 Patescibacteria group bacterium | reverse complement strand
TCGGCCGGCGCTATCGACGAGCTGACGAAATCGGCACGCCGGTTTGTTACACCATTGACTTTCAATCTGTTGAGGACAAAACCGTCACGATTCGCGACCGGGATTCGATGGAGCAAAAACGAGTCAAGCTCTAGAAATATAGCTTGCCCAACGTGATTACGTTGGGCAATTTGGATTCAATTGAGGCTAGCCATGGCCATGATTTCTCGTTTGGCTATAGCCCACAAGTCTGCAAGCAGGGTGTGGAGCCTCCCGTGGAGGACTGCGTACTCCTCTTCTCTAAGTGGCAAATCCAACAGGGTTTGTACTTCTTTCAACTCGGTCTGAAGTATAGCGACATCGCCAGCATTGGACATCATTGTCCTCCTTAACCGAAAGGTTCCTATATTCTATCATTTTCTCTAAAAAATCGCGGGGGCTTGACAACATTTAGATAAATCCATAGTGTAAATCCCAACAAGTGGAAATAAGTGGAATGAAGTGGGGAAAAGTGGAAAAAACTGTGGACAACTTCAGCATAAGAGATTTAACGAAAGGAAAAATACACGATGTTTCTCGGCGAGTATCGACACAACCTGGATGCCAAAGGACGAATGTCCGTTCCGGTCAAGTTTCGCTCAGACTTGGGCTCGTCAGCGATTGTTACCAAAGGCCTCGATTCGTGTCTGTTTTTATATCCTAAAGGAGAGTGGGAGATAATGGCGCAAAAAATTGCACAATTGCCGATAGCTAACTCCAGCGCTCGAGCCTTCGCTCGAACGATGTTATCTGGAGCGATGGAGGTAGAGATCGACAAGTTTGGCCGGGCACTTCTGCCTACATACCTGCGTGATTACGCCGGTATCGAGGGCGACATGGTAGTGGCCGGCGTTTTCAACCGTGTCGAGATCTGGGACAAAGAAAAATGGCAAAAATACACTAGCGAAACCGATCAGAATTCCTCGGAAATTGCCGACAAGCTCTCGGAGTGGGAGCTGTAAAATGTCCCCATTTAATTTTGATAGACCAGAGTGGCGGGGGTACCGTAACCGGGTACTTCACAGCCAGGTGGAGATGAATATTGAAATTTTGGTTGTGAGATCCTGATAGCGGTTATCAGGGAGGGTCTGTCGGGTTCTTTCCTGCTCTCTTACACTGGGAGGGGATCTTATGCTCGGCAGCGACAACCGTATTTCGGTCCCCTGCTCCTGGCCTTTTAAAATAAGATAGTAATAGTGTAGAACCCGTACATAAAAAAGTAATGGTAAATTCTTCAAAACATCGTGGCGTAATGACGAGTGAGGTAATCGAGTTACTCCAGCCCAAAAGTGGCGGGGTATATCTGGATGGTACTTTTGGCGGTGGTGGACACAGTCAAGCCATACTTGAAGCAAGTTCGCCAGGTGGCAAGGTTATTGCCCTTGATCGTGATCCAAGCGTTGCTAAATTTGCTGGCGAACTCGTTAAGAAGTATTCAAAGCGATTTGAGTTCCATGTTCAAAGCTATGATGATCTTGATCCTGATTGGCACTTTGACGGGGCGGTAATGGACCTGGGTCTATCAACAGACCAGCTGGAAACCGAGGGACGTGGTTTTAGCTTTAGTCAAGAACAAATGCTGGACATGCGTTTTGATCAGTTAGGCGGACAGACGGCCGAGCAATGGCTGGCCCACGCCTCAAACGAGCAGCTTGTTAGAACTTTTTCCGAGTATGGCCAGGATAGATACTCGAAAAGATTGGCCAGAAAGGTGATCGAACAAAGACGCAATCGGCCGATCAAAACAACCAGTGATTTTGTGGAAGTTGTCGGTACCAGTCAACCAAGTGTTCTGGCGCCACTCTTCCAGGCATTGCGGATCGTGGTCAACGACGAGTTAGTTCATTTAAAGAGGGGACTTGAAGCAATTTACCAACAGCTTAACCCGGGTGGGCGATTAGTGGTTATATCCTTCCATTCATTGGAGGATAGAATCGTCAAAAACTTTTTTAGAGAAGTTACAACGGAGATTCTAACAAAGAAACCACTTCAACCGTCGATCGAAGAATTGGCTAAGAACAATCGAGCCCGAAGCGCCAAGCTTCGAGCCGGACAAAAAGAGAAAAAATCTAAAAAATAAATACCTAATGGAATTACGCAGAAACAGAGTCTATCGAAGACAAATCATGAAAACCAAGTCAACTTTTGGAGTTGGGCCGTTAACGATGCGCTATCTCATCGTCATGCTGTTGGCGGTTCTGTCGCTTCTTTATCTAGTCCAGACTGCCCAGGGTTCTGACAAAACTAACCAAATTCGTAACGGTCAAGATAAGTCTGACCAGTTAGACCAACAGCTCGGCACTCTTGAGGTTAACGCCAGTCGGTTAAAATCTCTGAATATTGTCGGCTCATCGGCCGATAAACTTGGTTTAAAGCCAGCAGATAAGGCTCCGGAAACTATCACTATACCCAGCCATTAGCCATGGGTTTAGGATTTTGAATTATGGCTAGTAGCCGTAATGGTTTTGAGCGATCAGCTATTATTATTGTTGGCGTATTTTTCTTAACTGGGTTGTTGCTCTTTGACCTATTTCGCAAACAAGTCTTTGAACACGACAGTTATGCCAAGGCCGCTCAAGCCCAATCCGTCGGACAAACCAAGCTACAGGCGGAGCGCGGTCGGATTTATGCCCAAGACAAAAACAGTCAGCTTTTCCCGCTGTCTCTTAGTCAACAAACTTACAAACTGGAGATCTCACCAAGGCAAGTTGGTGACAAGCAGAAGCTAGCTGAAGCGCTTCATCAAGAGCTCCCAGTATTAGCCACATCAGACGTGTTTTCCAAAATTAATAATAAAGATGTCTGGATTCCGCCTCTAGCAGTCGGCCTGAACGAAGCGACGGCCAAACGGATTAACGATAAAAGTTACATCGGTGTTTTTATCTCCAGTGAGTATAGCCGAATTTATCCGGAGGCTGATAGAATTGCCGCCCAAATTCTTGGTTTTGTCGGAGCTGACTCGACCGGAAAATATGGGGTTGAGGCTACCTATGATCCAGAGTTAAAAGGGAATCAAGGCAGTCAACTCGCTCGTCATGACTCACTGGGTAAATTAATCGATGTCTTAAGTAACCAGGGCTCAAAAGCAGGAAGCGACTTAGTCCTAACGATAGACTACAATCTTCAATTTGAAGTTGAAGAAAGATTGAAAGCGGCGATAGACACCTACAAAGCTGATTCAGGCAATATTATTGTCATGGATCCAAACAACGGCAAAATTTTGGCTATGGCTGGCCAGCCAACTTTTGATCCCAATAAATACCCCGAAGTTAAGACCGAGGATCAGGGGCGATTCTCGCCGGCGACTTTTAGTAATATTTATGAGCCAGGCAGTGTCTGCAAACCAATTACTATGGCTGGGGCGATTGAGGCTAATATTGTTGCTCCAGACACATCCAGTACGTTTGGAAATTCGGCTACAGTTCTTAGCAAGGTCATCAAAAACGCTCAAGGTCAGGGTTTTGGTAAGGAGACGATGACTGATGTCTTGGACAATTCCGATAACGTGGCTATGGTTTGGGTTAGCTCAAAAATGGGTGCTGATCTTGTTAAACAAAACTACGAAAAGTTTGGCGTCAGCGACAAGACCAATGTTGATTTGGTCGGAGAACAAACAGGTCGCTGGCCCCCCAAGAGTGAATGGAACGATCTGCTTCGCTCAACTGCCGCTTTTGGTCAGGGAATTTCTATGTCTGTTGGCCAACTCGCCCGGGCATATTCCGTCATCGCTAATGGCGGACATTTGGTCACCCCCCACATTGCCGAGAAACTTGTCAGTGACAATAGTGCTAAGATCCTCGATTTTCCGGTTGATTCTACGCAGGTGATCAGCGCTGATACTGCCTCAAAAGTTCGACAGATGTTAGTCAGCGTCGTTGATAACGGTCACGGTAAGCGGGCTAAGGTTGACGGTGTCAAAGTTGGTGGCAAGACAGGTACCGCCCAAGTTCCGGACAATAAAGGTGGCTACGACGAAAACAAACATATCGGTACCTTTGCCGGCATGTTTCCAGCCGATGCCCCCAAATACGTCATGGTTGTTCGTTTAGATAATCCTAAAACTGTTTCCTTTGCCGAGTCATCGGCGGCACCGACATTTGGCGAAATCGCCAATTGGATGACCAACTACTACCAACTGCGTTGATAAATTCAGACAACTGCGTTGATAAATTCAGACAACTGCGTTGATAAATTTTCAAGTAACAATTCTCAATTTTCAAATGTTTTATGTTTGAAATTTGATCATTGAGGTTTGATTGCAGATTGCAATTTGATAACAGGAAAACGCTCCGCGACAGGAAATATCCTCCGATTTAACCCCGCTTCTCTAACTGGTAAAATTACGAGAGTAATGAAAAACTTCCGAGAAAAAATATTATGGTGGGCGGCCAAGCACAGAGTTCGCCAAGATAAGCCGATAATTATCGCCATAGGTGGGGGAATGGCTAAAACCTCAACTAAGGTGGCGCTAGGAACTGTACTTGGGCTGGCTTATCCGGGAAAGGTTCTAACTGGTTTTGGTAATCTCAATACCTACCTTGGCGTACCCTTGTCGGTCTTGGGCTTCAAGTTCGATTTTTACCATCAGCAATTAGGCTGGCGCTGGCTAACCGTCTTGGTTGAGGCGGTCTGGAAATCTCTGGTAACCAGATTGCCTAAATATTTAATACTAGAATACGGTACCGATCGGCCAGGCGACATTGAGGCTCTGGCAAGCCAGCTTCAACCAACCATCGCGGTCTTGACTATCGTTGTCCCAGCTCACTTGGCAAACTATCCCTCACTTGAGGCGGTAGCTCGAGACGAAGGGACGTTGGTTGAGTCTGTCGGCCAGGACGGGCATGTTTTCCTTAATAGCACTGATCCATTTTTGACCATGCATCAACACCGTTGCCAAGCCCATGTTCATGTTGTTACCAGTGCACCTGAAGAGATCGCCCGAAATTTTGCCCGATCGATTAGTCGAGTACTCGGTGTCAATGACCAAATTATCCAACAAGGACTGGCTGGCTATCAGCCACCACCTGGCCGGCTGGTTAGCAAGAAAATTGGCCCCTGGCAGGTAATTGATGATTCCTATAACGCCAACCCGGTTTCTATGGACAGCGCCTTTCAGGTTTTAAGCAAACTGCCAGGCCGAAAAGTGGCCATTCTTGGTTCAATGTTGGAACTAGGTCAGAATGAAGTTGTGTTTCATAACCAGGTGGGTCAAGAAATTCGTCAGGTGGCTGATTTAGTAATTGGTGTTGGCCAGCTGGCCAAAAACTACCAAGCCGATTACTGGTTCAAAGATGCCAATTCGGCGGCCGAACAGGTCTTGGCCCACCTTAAAGATGGTGATAGTATACTAATCAAGGGTTCTCGAGGTATCCACATGGAAAATATCACACAAGCATTGGAGGAAGATTCACATACTCGGTACTGAAAACGTCGCTCTAGCTAAAACTTTCTGGCTAGCTTCGCTATCATTCTTGGTGGCTATTTTGTGGACGCCATTATTTACTGACTTTCTTTATAAAAATCGTCTGGGCAAAAGAATCCGCCAAACTGGTTTTGATGAAAAAAACGCCCCAATTTTCTACTCATTTCATAAGCATAAAGCTAACACACCAACAATGGGTGGGTTGCTTATTTGGGTGACTACAGCAGTGATTACTCTACTGATGAATTTGTCACGAGCCCAGACCTGGTTACCGCTGTTCACTCTAGTCGCTTCAGGAACGGTCGGGGCAATTGACGACCTATTCAATATTTTTGGCATCGGGCCCAATCAAGGAGGGATAAAATTTCGTTGGAAATTGCTTATTTATGCCCTGATTGCTGGCGTCGGC
Source organism: Patescibacteria group bacterium (assembly GCA_041477655.1). Lineage (GTDB taxonomy): Bacteria > Patescibacteriota > UBA1384 > 2-12-FULL-50-11 > 2-12-FULL-50-11 > JBGOUP01. The sequence goes on along the minus strand of JBGOUP010000020.1, from coordinate 10,780 downwards.
GCGATTTGGTTCTATTACAAGCTCGGTTTCAGTGTCATCTCCATTCCAGGTTTGGGCCCGATCGAGATTGGTGCTTGGTACATTCCACTTTTCATCGCCGTTGTTGTCTTCACCACCTTTTCGGCCAATGAGACCGACGGCCTCGATGGATTAGCGGCTGGAGTAATGGCTAGTAGCTTTGCCGCTTTTGGCATTATTGCCCTGTTGCAAGGTAAGGCTGAACTAGCCGCTTTTTGCGGAACGATTCTCGGCTCGCTTTTGGCCTTTTTGTGGTTCAATATTTATCCGGCCCGGTTTTTTATGGGCGATACCGGAGCAATGGCTCTGGGCATAACGCTTGGCGTGATGGCATTTCTGACCGATACCGTTTTTGTCTTGCCGATCATTGCTCTTGTTATGTACGGCGAGGGATTATCTGCTTTAATTCAAATTGCTTCAAAGAAATTACGTAACGGCAAAAAGGTCTTCCAGTCCGCCCCGATTCATCATCACTTCCAAGCGCTGGGCTGGCCAGAACCAAAAATTACCATGCGATTCTGGATTATTTCTTCGGTTTCAGCCATGGTCGGCCTGTTTATTGTCATCATCGGCCATTAGGCCATTGTCATCATCGGGCGTTAGCTCGATGTCTTCCTCTCATCGGGCGTTAGGCCATTGTGATTATAGGTCGCTAGATCTTTCTTGTCTCGGGTGTTCGGCCCGCCTCGTCTGGAGCTCTAGCTTCTTCAATCGCGAAGCGTCTTTCTTTGGCAAAGCGTTTTTCTCTCGGGCCTAATCTGGCATAATAGGTTAATGGAGTGGTCGGATTTTCGGGATAAAAAAATTGGCTTATTAGGTGCCGGCAAAGAGAATCTTAGTCTTTTGCCTTGGCTGACCAGGGCTGGCGGGAGTATTACCCTCCACGAGCAGTTTGACCAACAGATCCCCAAAGGATTAATCAAACAATTTGCCGAGCTAAAGTTGGTAGTGGGAGCGGCTCATCTTGATCATCTGGACGTTTACGACTACCTCTTTCGAGCGCCGGGATTGCCGGTGGACCGAGTGACTAAATCGTTGGCGAATGGCTCGAAGTTGCCAGTTGTCACCTCTGTTACTGATTTATTCCTTAGTATTTTTCCAGGCCAGGTGATTGGCGTGACTGGAACAAAAGGGAAGGGAACGACAGCGACAATGATCGGTAATTTCCTTGAAGCCGCCGGAAAACAAGTGGTTGTGGCGGGCAATATCGGCCGACCAATTTTTGATATTTTTGAGACTCTGTCAGACCAAGTCATCGTCGTTCTGGAACTTTCAAGTTTTCAGTTGGAGGATGTTAAACATAGCCCCAATATTGCGGTTGTCCTGCCAGTAACAGAAGAACACCTCCAGCCATTGTCGAGTGTTAGTCCGAACTATCATCATTCCCGTGTAGATTACGTTGAGGCTAAAAGTAATATTGCCAAGTTTCAGACAGTTGATGATTCAGTAGTTTTTGCTGGAGACGATCCTTCTGCTACCCAGATAGCTTTGACAAGCCTAGGGTCAAAACGACGGGTCTCAACCATCAATCCACAGGCTGACTACTTTCTTCAAACCAACGGTCAACTATTTAAGCATGGTCAAGCTTTTTTTGACTTCAACAAAACAGCCATTCGTGGTCAACACTTTCTTCTTGACGCCGCCTTGGCAATTAGCGCTCTTGAGGACTACATAACTAAAGAAGATATTGCTAAGGGCTTGGCAAATTTTAAAACTTTACCCCACCGGCTAGAACTATTTACCACTATTGATGGCGTTGCCTTCGTTGATGACTCCTATGCCACTGCTCCAGATGCTACGATTGCCGCATTAAGTGCCTTTCGTCAGCCGATTATTTTGTTGGCTGGTGGTTCGTCTAAAGGTGTTAGTTTCTCGCAGTTAGCCCAAGCAGTCAGCCATTCAACGGTGATAAAAGTTCTTTTAATTGGTCAAGAGGCCAAGCGATTGAGCCAAGCTTTAGCTAAAGAGTCACTAAAAATTCCTATTGAAATTTGCCATTCTTTAGAGGAGGCGGTAAGACTGGCTAAGGTTCAAGCTAAAGAAGGGGAGGTTGTCATGCTTTCCCCTGCTTGCGCGAGTAAGGATATGTTTGCAGATGCCGCCGATCGAGGGGAGCAGTTTCAAGCCTTAGTCAGGAAATGAATTGTCAATTTTCGAATTTTCAGTTTTTAGTGAATGTTGCAATGAGTTAATTTCCAAACATTGAAAATTGTGAAATGAAAATTTATTGAAAATTGAAAAATGATAATTGAAAATTTTTACTCTTGATGAATCGCTTTAAACTCCGACGAAGAATTGACGCCAGTATCCCAATTATCGGCCTGTCACTATCGGTGTTTGGTTTGGTTATGATCCTGTCGGCGTCACAAATTACTGCCGCCAATGCGTACGGGAATCAATACTATTTCTTCTCCCGCCAGCTAATCTCGTGGTTAATTGGCTTGGCTGGTTTTGTTTATTTTTTACGAGTGCCACTTGACCATCTGTATGAACGTCGATTAACCCTGTTAATTTGTGTCCTGGTCGGCTTATTGTTGGTTTTTATGCCGGTGATTGGTCCAAAAATTGCCGGAGTTCATCGCTGGATTAACTTGGGGGTGTTTTTGGTTCAGCCGGCCGAGTTTGCTAAATTATTACTACTAATCTATCTTTCAGCCTTCTTCGCAGAGCGAACAACCGATATAAATGACCCATTTCGCTCCCTTTTTCCGTTCATAATTCTGATGGCAGTGGTTGGTTTTCTAGTAATTATTGAGCCTGACCTAGGAACGACGCTAGTGATATTGCTTACCTGCCTGACCGTCTTTTTTGTGGCCAAAGCTAATCTCTTCCAGTTTGTATCGTTACTGGCGGTCGGTATTGTTGTTATTCTCCTGCTAATAAATATTGCCCCATATCGAGCCAATCGTCTCAAAGCCTTTCTTAATAAAGGTACCAACTCTGCCGATAATTTGGGTGCCTCGTATCATAGCAACCAAGCCTTGATAGCCGTTGGCAGCGGTGGTTTGTGGGGAGTCGGCTTTGGCCAGGGAATAAGTAAGTACGCCTACCTACCAGAGGCTTATACCGACTCAATTTTTGCCGTTATTGCCGAAGAGCTAGGGTTTTTTCGAACCAGCCTAATTATCTTAGCCTACCTTTACCTGGCCTGGCGTGGAGTTCAGATTAGCCAGCGAGGCAACAGTAGATTTGTTAAATTATTGGCCGCCGGCATAACTCTATTAATAACCCTTCAAGCCCTAATTAATATCGGCGGCATACTTAATGTCATCCCCTTAACCGGGGTGCCGCTACCGTTCATTAGCTATGGTGGCTCTTCGCTTGTTGTTAGCCTGATGTCATTGGGCTTGTTGACCAATTTATCGCGTGAGGCTGTCAATGACTAGCTTTATGATCACTCATATATCTGGTATTAGTGAGGTGGTCGTAACCAAAATGAAAATCGCCAATAACCAACCAGAAAATAGCCATGACTAACAGACCGATTCTTCTAGTCGGGGGCGGAACTGGCGGACATATTTTTCCTTTGGTCGCTATTGGCCAGGAATTAGATCGACAAAAGATCCCCTTTATTTTCGTTGGTAGCAAAGGCGGTAGGGAAGAGCAGATTGTCAAAAATCTTGGCTGGCAGTGGCAATCAATCTCGGCTGGCAAATGGAGGCGACAAGGCGGCTTGGTGGCCATGTTGAATAATCTGACTGATGTATTTTCGATAATTCTAGGTATCTTCCAGTCCGTCAAAATTATATCTCGCAGTCAAGCGAAAATAATCTTTAGCAAAGCCGGCTATGTAGCCTTACCTATGGTAATAGCTGGGTGGCTATCTGGTAAAAGAGTTATCATCCACGAATCTGACGCGGTCATGGGTATGGTCAATAAATTTTCGACTATGTTTGCCGATCGGGTTTTTACCGCTTTTCCTCCCGAGATCTACCCGCGTCACGACCGTCGTTATGTTCAAGTGGGAATTCCCCTTCGGCAAGAAATAATCCAAGCGGCTCACCTTAAGTTACCCAAAAAAGCTCGGCCACTTATTTTAGTCGTTGGCGGTATTCAGGGATCGTCAGCCATAAATCGACTAATCAGACAATCCTTGGAGCGATTATTATTAGTGGCTGACGTTATCCACATTACAGGAGAACGAGAGATCGGAATTCACCAAAAACTTTTATCTGAATTGGGCGACAATATAAAAAGCTCATACAAGCCATTTGCCTATATAGACCGAGAATTACCCTATTATTTTCGGACTGCCGATTTGATTATCTCACGGGCATCGGCAACAACCATCGCTGAAGGAGCATTGTTTGGTAAGGCGATGTTATTAATTCCCCTAGCCAGTGCGGCTGGCAATCACCAACTTGCCAACGCTAAATTATTATCTCAAGCCGGTGCCGCTATTTTTAGTCAAGAGAAGGATCTTTCGGCCACCGAACTAACCAAGTTAGTTAAAGAGCTACTTGTGGATGACGCCAAACGGGACCAACTTGGTCAATCGCTTGGTAATTATTTCCACGAAAGCCAGGCCACTGCTACTATCACCAATGAGTTAACCAATGACAAAGAAAAACCCTAAAGAAATCCACCATCTCCATTTTATTGGTATAAGGGGGGTGGCCATGTCCGGGCTGGCGATCATGACCAGGAGCCTAGGCTATGTTGTTACCGGCAGTGACGTTGATCGAATTTTTTCCAAGGAAATTGAGGAAGCTTTTGCCAAAAATAAAATTAAGGTTTTCAATGGATTCTCCGCTGAAAATCTTAAGCCAAAGCCTGATATGGTAGTTGTGTCAGCCGCTTATGGGCTGACCAATCCCGAATTTAAAGCAGCCAAGGCTCGAAGGATTCCCATCAAGACCCATTCGGAAATGCTTGGTCAGGTCATGGCCAATTATGAGGGTATAGGTGTAGCGGGAGTTCACGGGAAAACCACCGTTACCTCCATGCTGGCCTTTATTCTGCAGGAAGGTGGCTACTCACCAAGCTACGCCATCGGTGTCTTCGACGTACCTGGTCTATTGGGCAACGGCCACATTGGCGAAGGAAAATATTTTGTGGCTGAAGCGGATGAGTACAAGAAATCGGAAGATTCGAAAGAACCTCGTTTTCTTGATTTGCCCCTTAAGCACCTGATCATTACTAGCATCGAGCTTGATCATCCTGATGTTTACTCTTCCAGCGAAGATGTCTATCAAGCCTTCTATCGTCTATCGGTTAAGATTAAACGCGATGGAACCCTAATTGCCTGTATTGATTCTCCGCTAGTCAGGCGTTTGGCTAACCGACGGGTTGATCTGAAATGCTTGACCTACGGCGTCGCGCCTTCGGCAGATTTTCGCTTGGTCGATTTTCATCAAGCCGAGCGCTCTTCATTTTTTGTAGAAACCGACGGATCTCGGCTCGGTCCGTTTGAATTAGGCCTCCCCGGTCTTTATAACGCGCTCAACGCCACTGCCGCCATCACCATGGCTGTAAGACTGGGTGTTCCTGAAGGAGTGATCGCCAAAGCCCTGAAAATATTTAAGGGCCCGAAAAGACGGTTTGAGTATTTGGGCATAATTAACCAAGCGGAAGTTTATGATGATTACGCCCATCATCCGACGGCTATTAAAGTCTTACTGGAGGCGGCCCGAGCTCGGTTCCCAACCAAAAAAATCGTCATAGTTTTTCAACCCCACACTTATAGTAGAACTGGAAAATTGCTTCGAGATTTTGCCCAAAGCTTAGCCAAAGCTGATCGGGTTGTCCTACTGAACATCTTCGCCTCGGCCAGAGAAAAAAGTGGTTACGTAACGATCAAGGATCTGATTGATGAGCTGAAGGATGTTAAGGGAGAGGTAGAGTATCGTTCGAGCTTAACCGAAGCGGCTAATTATCTCAAAAGTAGCTTGACCAAGTCTGACGTACTTTTGCTGGTCGGTGCCGGTGACGTTTACAAAATTTTTGATCTAGCTTCGGCTTAAGGGCAATGCTAACTACGACCAGACATAATGCCTCGGGTGGAAACCCAAGGATTAAGTTCTCCGGCAAAGCCGGGCAAACTCCAAGTTTGGGAGGAGGAAATGCCACAGACTCCCGCCCGTGGCATTTCACTGGCCATGTCTAGAGTTACTATTTCTGCCGATCTTGAGCGACGGATTGCCAGACGTTTTGACCAGGAGTTCGGTGATGATTTTATCAGCCATCAGCCCTTAAAAGATTATTGTAGGTTTCCGGTTGGTGGGGTTGCTGATTTTGTTGTTGTTGCCCACTCTCCCGACCAAATAATAAAAGCGGCAACTCTGGCGGTTGAATCTGGCTTGCCCTATATGATTCTCGGCGGTTGCACCGGCAGTTTAATTAGCGATGCCGGTTTGGCTGGTTTAGCTATTATCAACCGGACTGATACCATCGCTTTTCAGAGCGAGCAGAGTCAGGTTATTGCCCAGAGCGGAGTCACAACTGCCGCCTTGGTTAATAAATCAGCCACCAGGAATATTGGAGGATTGGAATTTTTATCCACAGTCCCTGGAACAATCGGTGGGGCGATCATCACCAACGCCACCGTTGGTGAATCGAGTATCGGTTCATTCGTCAAAGAGTTGTCGGTACTTACTTTTGTCGACGATCGGCCGACAGTTGTTCAATTGAGTGGCGGTTCAATTGAATTTAAGCCTTCTTGGTCAAGTCTGCTGGGCAGTTCTTCGTCCCATCCGCCGATAATCCTCACGGCCAAACTCCAATGTGCCTCTCTTCAACAAGAGGAGATTCTGAAGCGATTATCACGATTTCATCATTCCATTTCGCCAACTCAATTAGAAAGGCCGCAACTGGCTAATATCTTCACTAGACCCATCACTTTATCTGAATTACCCAAAGATGCTCTCTCCCAAATTAAGAAACTGCCGGTTACGATTAGCCGGCTAGGCCAATCATTTTCCCTGTTACCAAGCGGCTTAGTTACGGCTACCGATACTCGTCTTGCCGTTGATAGACTAAACCAATCAATTTCCCATCATCTTGGCCAGAATCTTGAACTTCGGCTCCAATTCTTGGGATACTGGCCCAAGACAGATGAGTAAGTCCCGGCTTAGAGCAACCCCCAAGGTATTCAACCAAAGCATCCAGTTTACTAAGCCTAGCAACAAGAGAAATACTTACTGGCGACCAATTTTAGGCCTACTAACGCTAGTCGTAGTGGTTTTGGCAATTGGCCGGATTCCAGCACTTCGAATCAACCAAATCATTCTATCTGGGACTACTGACAGTCAAGTCATCTCGAAGCTTGACGAACTCAAAGGCCACTCGCTCTTTTCTCGCGATATAGCCAGAATTGTTGGTGAGGCTAAACACCAGAATACCAAGTTAGCTAGTTTGGATTGCCGGCGAGGGATTCCAAGATTACTCCGGTGTAATGCCACTGAACGAACGGGGCAAGTTATCTGGCAAGTTAAAGATAGTCGTTATCTTACCGATGGAGATGGGCTGGTTTTTGCTTTAGCCGACAGTCCAAGCCCAGATCTAATAACCATCGAGGATAGATTTAGTCAGACAATTAACCTCGGTTCAACCGTCGCTTCTAAGCCGATAATTGATCAGTATCGTCAGCTGGCTGAACTTCTCAAGAGAAACTCGATTGGATTTGATCGATTGATGCTGGATGAAACCATCTACCAAGTGACGGTTAAATTAACCAGTATAAACGTCAATGAAACAACCACGCTCAAGAACCTAGATGTTCTTTTCTCATTAACTAATCCCCTAGATGGCCAGGTTAAGAGTTTAGTTGCCCTAATCAACGATCGGTCGGGCTCAATCAACGATCACATTGACCTACGAAATCCCGGTTACGCCTACTATAAATAGACTATGACAGAGCCGACTTGGCGGGTAATTAATCGAACAGACAAGGACTTATTGACCCATCTGTGCCATTTGCGCGGTTTCGATCCTGAAAATTTAACGCCAACCTTTATCGGTGGATTGCGCGATCCGTGGCTATTACCAAACATCAAGTCGGCAGTTAAACTGATTGTTCAAGCCAGAAGAGATGGCTGGCCGATCGCTATTTTCGGCGATTATGACGCCGATGGCACACCGGCCGCCGCTTTGTTGTCAATTGTTTTTGAGCGCTTGGGTCTAGAGCACCAAGTTTATTTACCCAGCCGACAGTCTGGTTATGGCTTAAAAAAAGAGGTTGTTAAAGAAATTGGCAAATCGGCCAGATTGCTGATTACGGTTGATACCGGCATAACGGCTATAGAAGAAATAAAACTAGCCAAACAGTTAGGGCTAAAGACGATTGTCCTTGACCATCATCTACCCAAAACTACCCTGCCAGAAGCTGATGCTATTGTCGACCCAATGATTCCCACTAACCGGTATCCATTTTTGGGTTTGTGTGGTTGCGCCTTAGCTTTTAAATTTGCCCAAGCCTTAAGCCAAGAATTTCCCCAACTGACCGAGGGGTTCGTCAAGCAGCTACTAGATCTGGTGGCTGTTTCAACAGTGACTGATATGGTGCCTCTAACTGACGAAAACCGAGTCCTGGTTTATTACGGACTAATCGTCTTACGGCAGAATAGGCGAATCGGGTTGCGCTGGTTGCTCTCGCGATCAGGCATCAAGGCCGAAGAACTAGATTCGGGCAAAATCGCCTTTGCTATTGGGCCAAGGTTAAATGCAAGTGGCAGGTTATCTGACAACCGTCCAGCTTTTGACCTGCTGGTTAGCCAAGATGAGCAGATTGCCGCAAACCTCGCCCAAACAATTAACGACACCAACAGGACCCGCCAAGACCTACTTGAGCAAGCCATAGCCGAAGCCGACAAATTGGTATTCGCCCAAAACCAACCTAGCGATCGAGTTCTAACTATTCTTCAACCCAACTGGCCAACTGGTTTAGTTGGCTTAATTGCCGGTCGGTTAGTTAAGAAACATAATCGACCGGTCATAGCCGGCAGTATTATTGATGGAATTTTACGGGCCAGCGGTCGGTCAATTGAGCCCTTTTCTTTGATTGAAGCATTAGACGCTACCAGCCAATATTTAGATCAATACGGTGGACATAAGCAGGCAGCCGGACTATCGCTTCATCCTAACAAATGGTTAGGCTTCTCTAAATTAATCAAGGATCGAGCGGCCGCGACAGTCAGTCTTGAAGACCTTCAACCACGACTCCTGGCCGAAGCTATCATCGACGAAGGAGAGTTAAACCTAAAATTGGCTCATAGCCTTGAGCAACTATCGCCTTTCGGTATGGGCAATCTTGAACCGTTGCTGATGTTAGAGAATGCAGAGTTACTCAATAAGCGAGTGGTTGGCAGTAAGTCGAATCACAGCCAGGTCTCGTTTTCACTTGGTTCAAAGAAGGTTGATGGGATCGGATTTAATTTGGCCGAGAAGTTCAAAGCCGCCCCCGATAAGGTTAACTTAATTGGCAAACTTCAGATTAATCGTTGGCAAAATCTGGAAAAGCTGCAGTTTAATATTCTTGATTATCAGCCAACTGGTAGTAGGATTGAGCGAATTGATGGCCAAACAACTGCGTAGCTATATTTGCCTAAATTGCCAACAACAATTTCCGATATGGTCGGGTCGGTGTAACAACTGCCAAGAGTGGAACACTCTAATCGAATATGAACCAAACCAAGAAGATGAGACAGTTAGCAAAGCCGTCCCGGCCGAATTTTCCACTGTCAAAGATTTGCCTAAGAAGGCGATTGATCGGTTGGTTACTGGTATCGAAGAGTTCGATCGAGTTTTAGGCTCGGATGATCCTGGTTTTGTGCCGGGCTCGACCGTTCTTGTTTCCGGTAATCCGGGTGTCGGTAAAAGCACCTTACTTCTTCAAGTTGCCAGTAAAATTAACGAGGCGCTTTATCTGACAGCTGAAGAGTCTCTGGAGCAAATTCAACTTCGGGCCAATCGTCTTGGCTTGGCCAAAAGTTCCTTAGCCGTCTCCAGCGAGCGACGGTTGCCAAACATTCTATCGGCTATTCAAGATAAGAAGCCGCCGCTAATTGTAATTGATTCAATCCAAACGGTTTTTGATGATTCCTTGCCAGGAACTCCCGGATCATTAGTCCAAGTTCGGGAAGCCTGCTGGCGATTGCAGAATGTTGCCAAACAAGCCAAGGTGGTTATTTTATTGGTCGGTCATGTCACTAAAGAGGGAGTAATTGCCGGCCCAAAGGTTTTAGAGCATTTAGTTGATGTTGTTATGTATTTGGAAGGGGAACGACGAACCGGCTTGCGCTTACTTCGCTGTGAGAAAAACCGCTATGGCTCGACCGAAGAGGTTGGTATCTGGAGTCTGACCGAACGAGGGTTTGAATCTGTCAGCGATCCAGGTGAGCTATTTGCTTCGATGATCACCGAAGATGTGCCTGGCCGAGCTTTAACCATAACTCTTGAGGGTAGTCGAGCTTTTCTGGTTGAGATTCAAGCCCTGACAACTAAAACTAATTTTGGCTATCCCAAACGAGTGGCCCAAGGGCTAGACACTAATCGCCTAAACGTGTTATTGGCCGTGCTCGAAAGTCGGCTTAATCTGCCGCTAAGTCAGTATGATGTTTACGTCAACGTTGTTGGCGGTTTCAGTTTGCGCGATCCAGGAACTGATTTGGCCATAGCTGGTGCGATTATTTCTAGTTTAGGTAAGCGAGCCCTGCCTGAACGGCTGGTTCTAATTGGGGAAGTTGGACTACTTGGCGAAGTCCGGCCACCGACGTCTAGCTCAAATCGGCTCAAAGAAATTACTAGACTCAATTACACAACCCCT
>JBGOUP010000018.1:0-17410 GCA_041477655.1 Patescibacteria group bacterium | reverse complement strand
TCCGAATAATTAACATTTAAAATGCGACTCCCGTAGACTTGATTCTGGAAGAATTAGTCTAGAAGGGAGTCGCTGTGAAAATCGTAACATTGTTTGAGTTGGCCTTCGAGTTAGATCGGACGGGAATGACGGCCCAAGAGATTGCGGTTCGGGTTGGGCGGGATCGGTCAACCGTTTTTCGGTGGTTGGCGGGAATAAAGAAAGTCGGGATTAGGGAATTTGTTCGACGCAAGAAAACGGCTAAGCGTCGCCGACAGCCAAGGAAATTGAATGTCGATATCAAGCGTCAGATAATCAAGATCAGGCGGCAATACGACTGGTGTGGCCAGAAGATTCAGAAAGAGTTAGCCGAGAACTACCAGATCAAAGTTTGCTTGATGAGTATTTACCGAGTCTTGAGAGAAGAGTTTGTCGTTGGGAACAAATGGCGAAAGTATAAGAAGCGGGGCGAGGCGCCAACCGCTGACGCGCCGCGCCAGGTGGTTGAGCACGACACGGTTGATTTTGGTGAGCTCTACGCCTTTACCAGCATTGATATCTTCACCAAAGAACCCTTCGTTGTCATGGCCACCGAGTTAACCAGTCAAGCGGGTACGGCTTGTTTGAGGGCTCAGCAACAGTACTTCGGTGCGGTTGAGCTCCACCAGAGCGACGAAGGCCCAGAGTTTAAGGGAAGGTTTGTTGAGACAGTCCAGGACAACGGCTCCAAGCACCGTTACTCCCGGCCGTACAAGAAAAACGATCAAGCCTACATCGAGAACTTTAACCGCAGTCTACGAAAAGAGTGTCTCGGTTGGGGTAAGTATAAGAAAACAGATCTGATCACAGCCCAACAGAGAGTAGGTGCGTGGTTAGAACATTGGCAGACCGAGCGATGGCATATGGGTTTGCCAAACATGCAAACCCCGGCGCAGTTTGTGACGGAGTGGTATGGTAAACAAAATCAAGTTGCCGGATAAAGTCGCATTTGCGCTGTGATGTTGCGGGTTCTGTGGCCGCGATCCTGATCCTGCTATAATCGTTCCCACCGTCTTTCTTGAACCCGACAAGATCGACCAACTGCTCTGGTCTTGTATACCGTGTGGCCAAGACAAGGGGTTCTACTGTGCCAAGCACGAACAACCCCACACGGATTTCTGCGGTGGTTGTGGCCACGCTTGCTTCGGTTGTATCGAAGTAATGAAGATCCGGCTTCATCCCCATCGGGAAAGGGTTGTTGCGATCTACGCCCAGATCACCGCCAAGCAAGGTAACGATGAGATTAGCGATCTTCTAGCCCAACTGCTAGTTGGCGCCGTGCTGACCAAGCAAAGCATTTATAATCAGGTGTTGAGGAACGTGTCTACAAGCCTGGAAGTCAACCAGGTTAGCTTTAAAGATTTTTTGGCTTGGCTAAAAGACCCGAGCGTCAACCAATTAATTCCAACTGTCCTTCGGCCAGTGCCTTTGTTTCCAATTTGAGCCCGCAATTGCGGGCTCGTTAGTTTTAATTGAATCAAACATTAGGAGAACCGGGCCGCAGACATGTTGGGGATGTCAGGAGTAGGCGGCCCGGTTACGCGCGAGGACAGGCGTGTACCCCAATCGGGGAGGGGGGGTACAACGCAGTTTTACCCAATTAGTCTACTGCCAACTTTGCCATTTTACAACCATGTGTTCCAAAAGCAACGGTTAAACTTGAGCAAAGAAAGCAGGGCATTTGTCTTGGTTTTTGTGTATAATTCAATTTAGAATCGCACCAAAAACTGAAGGAGAAATTAATGAGCGGACTTTTAGTTGGTAACGACTGCCAGCCATGCAGAGGCATCGGAAGAGCGATGGATGAGGACGAGTTCATCCCCATGATGGCGGAAGTGCCAGATTGGAAGCTGACGATAAAGCGGCACAAAGGTCAGGATTGTCGAACCATTAAACGGTCGTTTGAGTTTGGCGATTTCGCCCAAACCCAGACTTTCGTCAGTGCTGTCGGCGCCATGGCCGAAGAACAAGGTCATCATCCGGACATCGAGCATGGCTGGGGCTATGCTCATATAACCTTCTTTACCCACGAGCTTGGCGGTTTGACCAAAAACGATTTCATTTGCGCCGCCAAAGTGGATGAGATTTTGGCTCGAGGACAGAGGACCGACAACGCCACGTCCCAGCGGTGAAAAAACGCCCATTGCTAGGGACAAAAAAAGAGGCCCGGTGGAATTCCATCGGGCCATTTGTATATGTACGGTTTCATCGGGCTTGACTGGCCAGAAACTCTCGACCGTGGCCAAAGTCGGTATTAATAGGTACACCTCGTTGGCAGAGTGGACATTCATCGGCCGGCCAAGATTCTAGGGGCAAATCAATCAGAGAACGGAGTACCGGCACGCCTAAATCAGCCGCCGTTACCCCACCACGATTACAAATGACACTAACACCAATAACTTCGCCACCCAGCGAACGAATTAACTCAACTACCTCCTTGACCGTACCGCCGGTGGTCATAACATCCTCAACCACCAACACTCGCTTCCCAGGCACAAACTTGGCGTAGCCGCGCTTGAAAACAAACTTGCCGTCCTCACCCTTTTCAGCAAAGATTGCTTTTGCCTCGTTTTCTAAGTAAGTGAAAGGAGAAAGCACGTGATGAGTTGTCCATTGGGTCAGGGCTACCCCGCCAATGGCTGGGGCAACGACCGTGTCAACCTCATAAACAAAAAAATATTGAGCTAATCCTTCACAGATAGCAGAAAGAACCCTGGTGTCTGGATAGATTGCGTCTTTGTTAACATATGCTTTTCCATGACGACCGGAAGTGTAAACGAAATGGCCGTAAGGGATTATTGCTTCCACTTTGCCCAACAACTCGAGTATATTTTCTGGTTTCATCTTCTCTCCTTAGGCCGTTAGAGCCTGGGCGATTTCGTCATTGATTCGTTTGGCCGCGTCTAGCGGCGTTCCGCTTCCGGGTTGAAGGATCGGTCGACCGATGACCAGGTAGTTAGCTCCAAGCTGGATGGCTTGGGTGGGCGTCATGACTCGAGCCTGATCGTTATGATCGGCTCCGGCTGGGCGAACTGCTGGAGTGACAATGACAAAGTCGTCACCGCAGGTTTGGCGGACAACCCTAATTTCTTGGGGAGAGCAGATAACGCCGTCAGCACCACTATCTTTGGCCATCAAAGCCAAGTCAGCTACAAGCTCTTCAATTCTCTCCAGAACAAGTTCAGCGTGAAGGGTGTCTTCCTCTGTCGACTCACGGTCACTAGGAAAATTGAGGTAGACAAACTCTTCATATTGCTGAAATAGTCCAACCCTGCGGGCATTGGCGTAGGTCATACTGGTCAGGATAGTTACCCCTAAGACCATAACCCTTTCTTTCCGGATCGCACTGGCCTCTTGGGCGGCCTTGACTGCTTCAGCAATCATTGATTCCCCGCCTAGGCAGTGAAAGTTAAACATCCGAACACCTGGCAGGTTGGCAATGATTCCAGAAGCCTTAGCGACAGTGGCCGGAATGTCGTGAAACTTGCCATCCCAAAAGACTGATTTGCCAATTGAGTTGGCGTACTCGCAGATCTGACCGGCATAACCACGGGAAATCATCTCGAAACCGACCTTGAAAATGCCGATTTCGTTGTGGAGTTCGTCGATCAAGCGACAGGCCTGACGGTAATCTACCCCATCTAGAGGCAGGATAACCTTGTTTTCTACTTCTTTCATTTCGCGCCTGATTGTGAGGAACTAGATTAGCCAGTTTTTAACCGACTTTCCTCACTGGGAATTATAGGGGATTGATAAGGGAATTCAAGAGTTTATTTCGAATCGGTATCGAGATATCGAAGGGTTTACTCCGAGCGAACGTTAGTGAGCCGAAGAGTGGACCAGGTGGGAATTGAACCCACTACTTCTTCAATGCGAATGAAGCGTTCTACCGATGAACTACTGGCCCGTTACAATTTTCGAGCTAAAACATTATCGCTTTAAAGTGATAATGATGCCTCAAACAAAAGAAGTTGATGGTTTGTGAAGGTGTACCAAAATACCAGTCATGCCCGATCATCTTAACAAATCAGACCATTTAAGGTAATATGCGCTTAACATGATTATCCGCAAAATTGCCATCGACATAATGACGTCCGCAAACGATAATCCCGAAGAAGAGGTCATTGCTTATGCCGCCAAGATGCTTAAGGCTGGCGCGGTGGTGGCATTTCCTAGCGACACTAGCTACGGATTAGCGGCTGACCCAAGCAACCAGGACGCTATGCGTCGGCTTTACAAAATTAAAGGCCGCGATGCTAACATTCCCGTCAGCTGTATTTTTAGCGATATTGATCAAATAGAAGACTGGGCGGTGGTGAATCCTAATCAACGAAAAACACTAGAGAAAAACTTGCCCGGGCCGTTTACTTTGATATTGGAACCAAGAATGACCTATCCTCTGGGCGGTCAGACCATTGGGGTGCGCATCCCCGACAGTTCCGTCTCTAAAGCCATAGCCCGAGCCTTTGGTCTGCCTTTCACCGCCACTAGCGCCAATCGTTCTGGCTTGGAACCAACTTACAGCTTGGAAGAAATTCAACAACAGTTCGAAGGTCAAATTTATCAACCCGACGTTATAATGGACGCTGGCAAGTTAGTTAAGTTACCGTCTTCAGCAGTAATTGATATTCGGGAGAAAAAACCCAAAATCATTCGCCAAGGCGTGGCGCGGTTACGCTAGTACGAAAGAAGCCCACACAAATTGCGCGAGCTTCAGGAGGGAACTTCCTCACATGAGCGAAGAAGTTGATCGCAATCATCGGGCCAAGAAACCGATCGGCGCAGCAGTTGCTGTTGATCGTCCCTAACCAGCAAAATCGGCGGCTGCTTGATGGCCTGCTTAATCATTCTTATCCTCAAGCTGTAGTTAAGCTCTGGTGAATAAAAATAATTAGCCTGATTCGAAAGAATTGTGTAGACGAAATAAACCAACGGGAAAACTAACATCGGAACCAGCCAGTTGATAGGACGAAGGAGAAGGAGAGATTCCACCAGGCCACCTAGGCTGACCGCCAGTGATGTTAGCCGAAGCAAAACCATACGCCGGCGCTTGCCCAGCATCGCCAGTCTTTCTCTGGCCGCTTGAAGTGCGACTGGATCAAGTTTTTCCTGACCCCACTGTAGAGTTAGACAACTCAATATATCATTATCATCATTAGGTATTTTCACCACAACCTCCAAAGTGCGAATCTGGATTATACTATAGCAGTGTTGGTCTAAATTTCAATTCATTATTAGCTGGCTTTCTGTTAAAATTGACCATATTGCCAGGATGGTGGAATGGTAGACACGCACGACTCAAAATCGTGTGAGCGTAAGCTCATGTGGGTTCAAGTCCCTCTCCTGGCACCATTTTATAATTTTTTAGGTAGGCTACTAGTGAATAGTACGACAATGGCTACCAGATCAAGTCTTGACAAGATTATTATCCGTACCTACAATGTGATTACCATGAAAACAACTATTATTTCTATCGGTAATTCTAAAGGGGTTAGAATTCCCAAGCCATTGCTGGAAACCAGCGGCTTGGGTGGTGAGATTGAGCTCAAAGTTAAACTGGGAGAGATACGAATTATCGCCGCCAAGCCAATAACTGGCTCGTTGGATACGGTCTTAGCCAGCGAAAAGGTTCTGGGAAAGGAGTGGGATAGACCGGAAGAGAAAGAGGCATGGGCCAGCCTCAAGTAGGATCGGTAGTTGTAATTCACTTTCCCTTCTCTAATCTTAAGAGTAGTAAGTTTAGACCAGCCTTGGTTGTGGCTAGGGCTGAATTTGAAAATGTCATTCTCTGCCAAATAACCTCAAAGTCCTACACCAGCAGTTCAGCCATCGTTCTTAAGAAAACAGATTTTTCCAACGGTCAGTTACCATTAACTAGCTACATTCGTCCTGATAAAATCTTTACCGCCGACCTATCTATTATTAGTTCTGTTGTTGGACATCTAAAATCAGCAAAACTAGACAAGGTTTTGAAAAAAATCCGGGCTCTATTTACGCGGAAGTAACTACATTAGGAGCACAATAATTCATGAAACAAGTCAAACTTGAGAAAAAAGACATCAGCCGGCTGTTCACTAGCGAAACCCCATTAACTCGAGTGATTAGCAAAGTCCGCTGGGCAATTGGTCAGGCAATTTATTTGGGACTACTATTTTTAATCTTTTTTGTCTTAATTAACGGCGCCGCATTCTGGCAGAGGCTACGTTACCAAGCTCAAGCCAAACCAGTAGTGGTAGTCACACCAGCGCCCCAACCAGCACCAATTCCCCAGTCGCAACCAGTTCCTGACTACTCACCAGAAATTCAAATTCCAAAAATTGGTACATCGGCGCCAATAATTATGAATGTTGCGCCAGCCGAAATAATTAACCAGCTTAAATCAGGCGTAGTCCAGTACGATCAAAGTGCTCTGCCTGGCCAAATAGGCAACGTTGTGCTGGTGGGCCACTCATCAGACTTTCCCTGGAGCAATGGCCATTACAAAACTATTTTTTCCTTGCTGGATAAGCTAGCGGCCGGGGACAACATCGTTATTCCTTTTCACAACCAAATATTTACCTACCAAGTCAGCGAAAAGAAAGTCGTCAAACCGACTGATTTGTCGGTGCTGAAAAAAACAGATGATCCTAACTTGACTCTCATCACTTGTTATCCGGTCGGCACAACCACCAACCGACTGATTATTCGAGCCAAATTGGTTGGCGGCACACCAACTGGCAGTCAAACAACTGAACCAGCAACTACGGATTTACCGAAGGTTCGCTAGCGACTATCGGGCTAACCAGCAGTGCCTGATCGCCATTGATCAGGGCAAATTGACTGGAGATTGGCGGGAAGACCAAGGGAATTAATGTCGATTTTTTAGCCGTGTACAGGAGATAATCCTGGGGACCGTCTGAATAGAAAAGATGAAGCTGGCTACCGATTTGGTAAACGTAACCATCCAAGAACCGATGGGCTTGAATGAGATCGCCACTAAATCTGGAGACTAGGGCTCCTCCATCCACCAATTCGTTATTTTGCGACGACAAGCCAACGTCAAAGGCGTTGCTCGAACTGAAGGGGTAATCCGAGGCTTTGACCACTTGGATATTAGGTTGTTGGGCAATTAAGTGGGCGTGGTTAATTAGGCCGACCTGCCCAGCCGCCAAGTTAAAGCTTTGGCGCCAGGGAAAGTAGCCTAATTTTTCAATACTAACCGAGTAATTGCCGGCCGCTAGGCTTTTAAACTCGGCCGGAGCAGAATTAGCTAGGATTTTACCGTTAAGTTTGATGGTGACGCCGGGCAGGTTGGACTGGATGGCGATGACGGAGGTTTGTTCAAAAGATCGTTTTTCGGGGTTGAATTTCAAACCGTTGGCCCAAACGATTGCCACTGAAGACAGGACAAAAAAAGCGACCACAACTAGAGTCCAGGCTAAAATGTTGAGCAGTTTTGTTGGCTGGCGTCGCATCTGTTCCATGCTAAACCCATTTGACCTGCCTGTTAAGCCTATCGGTTTAGAACATTATCTAAATTTGATAGCAAATGACACTTTTTCCAGTTGTCTAACCTGATAATACTGCTAAAATGAGGAACGATTACTAGATGGACTATCTTATTATTTTCTCCGCTTGAACTGACGAATGATTAGACGAATCGGTGTAGATTTGGGCACAACCAATATCCTGATTTATGTCCCGGATAGGGGCATTATTATTGATGAGCCGGCAGTGGCGGCCCTGGACGCTTACGATAATAAAATCGTCGCTTTTGGCGAAGAGGCTCGCAAGATGCTTGGCAAAACACCGGATTCGATTATTGCCGCCCGGCCGTTGCGTGATGGGGTTATTGCCAGTTTTAAAATTACCGAAGCCATGCTTCGCTATTTCATCAATCGAATCTCTGGGCGGTTAAGATTATTTCGACCGGATATTATGGTGGCCGTGCCGGTTGGGGCAACTTCTACTGAACGACGGGCAGTAATCGACGCTTGCATCGCCGCCGGGGCCAAGAACGCCTTTTTAATTAAAGAACCGATTGCCGCCGCCTTGGGCGCTCAAGTGCCAATCGCCGTCGCCGAAGGACACTTAATTATTGATATTGGTGGTGGCACCACCGAAGTGGCGGTTATTTCCCTTGGTGATGTGGTGGTGGCTACCTCGGTCCGGGTCGGCGGCAACAAAATTGACATAGCTATCGCCAGTTATATTAGAAAAAAATACTCATTAATTGTCGGCGAGCGGACAAGCGAAGACGTTAAGATTAAAATCGGCACCGCCACGCCGTTGAAAAAAGAGTTATCAATGGAGCTGTCCGGCACCAACTCGGTAACAGGGCTACCGGAGAGCATATTGGTTACCTCAACCGACATCATGAATGCCATTCAGGAAGAGCTAAAAACAATCATTGGCGCCGTTAAGTCGGTCCTGCAAAAAACCCCGCCAGAGTTGGCAGCTGATATTATGGATAAAGGCATGATTATGACCGGCGGGGGATCACTGCTTCGAAACCTGGATCAAATGTTTACCAAGGTCACCGGCGTACCCTGCCAACTGGCTGAAGAAGCCCGATTGTGTGTGGTCAAAGGCACTGGTTCGGCAGTGGAACATTTAGATGAGTTTCGCCGTTCGGTTCTTTGGGCCAAAAATTAACTATGGCCAAGGTTATCGGTATTGATGCTTCGCGGGCGGTCCGGGCCAATCGAACAGGAACGGAAGTTTATTCCTGGGAAATTATCCGGTCGCTGGCCAAGATTGACACAATCAACCGTTACCTTTTGTACGCTCCCCATATGCCTCGTGAGCGGATGGTTTTGCCGGATAATTTTGAGTGGCGAATTTTGCCCCAACGGCGGCTCTGGTCCCAGGTCCGTTTGGCCAGAGAGCTCAATGACAACCCACCCGACGTCCTGTTTGTGCCATCGCACGTTATCCCGCTTCTTTCCCGAGTACCAACAGTGGTGACCATTCACGATCTTGCTTATGAGTTCTTCCCCCAAGCCTATCCGTACTGGCGACGTCGCTACATGCGATATTCAACCGGTGTCTCGGTGGGCAAGGCCAAAAAAATTATCGTGCCATCGGAATCAACCAAGCGCGATGTCATGAAAGAGTACAAAATTACCGGTAAGAAAATAGAAGTGATTGCTCATGGCTACAACTCGGAGATATTTCATCCGGACACTGGTGAGGGAAAACCGCCACTGGAATCACCTTATATTCTTTACGTTGGCCGGATTGAGGAGAAGAAAAACGTCAAACTTTTGGTAGAGGCTTTCGGCTTATTTGCCAAAGAAAAAAAATCGATTCATTTGGTTTTAGCCGGAAGCTTGGGTTTCGGTCATGAGAAAATTCAAGAAGCCATAAAAAACTTAACTCCAACGATTAATAGTCGGATTCTTCTGCCTGGTTATCTGCCGGAGTTTGATATGGTTCGATATCTACGCTCGGCCGAGATTTTCGCCTTCCCCAGCTTCTACGAGGGTTTTGGTTTGCCAGTCTTAGAGGCGATGGCGGTCGGCACGCCGACTATCTGTTCCAACAGCTCCAGTCTGCCGGAAGTGGCCGGCGATGGAGCGATGTTGTTGGCGCCAACCAACGCCTTAGCTTGGGCGGCCGCCTTTAGCCGAATTATTAACCAGCCCGCTTTAGCCAAAGAGCAAATAACTCGGGGATTGGCTCAATCTAAAAAGTTTTCCTGGGAAAAGTCAGCCAGAAAAACTCATCAAGCGATAATAGATGTGGCAGAAGCCTAGTTCGATTTCAATTTTAGGCGTTCGCGTAGACATCGTTGATTGGACGGAGGTCGAATTATTTTGCCACCAAGCATTGATTGGCCAAGAGCCGCGCCAGTTAGTAACGGTTAACGGCGAATTTATCTTAGAAGCCAGACGAAATGCTGTATTTAAGCACGTAATCAACCAGGCTGACTTGGTTATTGCCGACTCGACCAATGTGGTTTGGGCGAGTCGTTGGTTAGGCAAACCACTCAAAGCTAAAACACCTGGCAGTGACCTAACCGACCGACTGGCTAGATTAGCTAAATCTTCTGACAAGTCCCTGTTTTTGCTGGGCGGTAAACCGGGCATCGCCACTCGGGCCGCCAAGGTCTTAGAACAGAACAACCCTGGTTTGATTATAGCCGGAACCAGTAGCGCTGATCCTGACGACCTAGATATTGTCAACGAAATCTGCGCTTCCAAAGCCAATATCGTTTTAGTTGCCTACGGCGCGCCCAAACAGGAGATTTGGATCAAAGAGCATGCCAATACTCTTGGCGCTCAATTATTGGTTGGCGTGGGCGGCACTTTTGACATGCTAGCCGGTCTAACTCCTCGGGCGCCCCAATGGCTACGACATTTAAATTTAGAGTGGCTGTGGCGACTGATTTTGCAACCCAGTCGAATGAAACGAATCATAAATTCAGTCATCATCTTCCCCCTAACCGTAATATCCAGTCGAAGGTCTTGAGGAATTGTTGTTAATCTGCTAGTATTAATTAGTAGCCAGGTTAAGCCTGGTAAATTTTTAAAGTGAAGATAATACTTAAAGGAGAATATGGCTATTTCACCATTTGCCGCCGCAATCAACCAACTGGCTGACGAACGAGGCTTGCCTCGGGAGACGATTGTTGAGTCAATTGAAGCGGCCGTGGCCGCCGCTTACCGAAAAGAGTACGGCCAAGCCGAGGAGGAGTTGCGCTGTAAGCTTGACGAAGAGTCGGGCAAGTTTTTGGTCTGGCAACAGTTTGAAGTTGTTGAGGAGCCAGAAAATATCCAAGCTCAAGTTACTGTCGAGCAGGCTCAAGAATTGAAAAAAGGCGCCAAGCTTGGGGAGATCATCGAAATTGAGCTTGAACCCAAAGAAGAGTTCGGTCGAATTGCCGCCCAAACCGCTAAGCAAGTCATCTCTCAACGCCTTCGTGAAGCGGAAAAAGAGATTCTCTACGCCGAGTATAAAGATAAAGAAGGCCAACTTATTAATGCCTATGTTCAGCAAGTTGAGGGTTACAACGTTATCTTGAACATCGGCAAATTGAATGGTTTGATGATCGCCTCTGATCAAATTCCTAACCAACATTATTACCCGGGTCAGCGTTTGAAAGTGTTAGTATATAACGTTGAAGAGACCGTTCGGGGTCCGCGTGTTTTAGTGACTCGTTCCAGCGGTGAATTTATCGCCAAGCTTTTTGAACTGGAAGTTCCGGAAATCAGCTCCGGTACCGTAGAAGTTAAAGCCATCGCTCGGGAAGCCGGAACTAGAACTAAGATGGCTGTTGTTTCTAATCAACCCGGTCTCGATCCGGTTGGTTCCTGCGTTGGCCAGCGTGGTACTCGGGTTCAAGCGGTCCTCTCGGAAATTGGTGATGAGAAGATTGATATTATCCCTTGGGTTGATTCCGAGGAAGAGTTAATTATTAACGCGCTTTCGCCGGCCAAGGTCGAAAAAATAGAGCTGAAAAAGCGTAAGAAAACGGCAGTTGTGAGTGTGCCGGAAGATCAATTGTCTCTGGCTATTGGTAAAAACGGCCAAAACGTCCGCCTGGCCTCAAAACTGGCCGACTGGGAGATTGATATCGTCAAAAAAGACGGCAGTAAGCCGCGTAGCACCGTCAAACCCAAAGAAGAATCGGTAGAAAAAGAAACGGCAGAAGAACTGGACAGAGACGCCGTCGCTAACGCTTTAGCTAATGAAACAACCGAACAAGACGCCGAGACCGATCCTAATTCCACCAAAGAACCCAAAACCGATGGTCAGGCTTGATTTGTTAATTTCACCCCTGACAAAATTAAATTAACTTGATATAGTGCCCACATGACAAACGAATTTGACAATTTCAGAAGCCGATTCAGCGAAACTGCCGAGAAGATCCTCCGAGATTCGGAGAAGATCGCTAGGTCTATGGATGTCGGTATGAATACCGAACATTTGTTGGTAGCCCTAACCAGCAACCCGGGCACGATTGCCTATGAAGCTCTCCGTCAACTCTTGGTCACGCCTGAACGAGTCAACACCGCCCTCCATAACGGCACAATCTACTCCAAACCTTCGGATACTATTTCTGACGACATCAAACGAGTACTGCGGACTGCCTACGCCAAAGCTGTTTATTACGGCACGCCATCGGTGGATTCCGAGCATCTCTTGCTTTCCTTGGCTCATACTAAAGATTGCAACGCCTATCAGATCCTAAGTTCTCTAAACGTTGATCCAAAACTGTTACGACACCAGCTGGAGCAGTATTTCGAACAGCTTCACGATTCGCCAAGCCTAGAGGAGGGGACAGAGGACGAGGAAATCGAAGAGCATGATCACGCTGAACTCCAAGACGGGGTTATGCCTCACTACTCGTCCGCCGATATGGGCGGTCGACCACCAACCAAAGCAAAAAGCGCTTTGGAATATTTCACAACCGACCTGACCAAACAAGCCAAACTGGGCAAACTTGACCCGGTTATTGGCCGAACCACTGAATTACGCCGAGTTATCCAAATATTAATTCGTAGGATTAAGAACAACCCGGTCTTGGTCGGTGAGCCGGGCGTGGGTAAGACGGCTATTGTTGAGGGACTAGCCCAACAGATCGCTATTGGCGATATACCACAAGCGCTAGCCGACAAGCGGGTTTTGAGTCTAGATTTAGCTCTGTTAATTTCCGGCACGACTTATCGTGGCCAGTTCGAAGAAAGGGTCAAAAAGCTGGTAGATGAGATTATCAAGACCGGCAATGTCATTTTATTTCTGGACGAGATTCATACTATTGTTGGCGCCGGCGCCGCCGAAGGCTCGATTGATTTAAGCAATATCTTTAAACCGGCCCTGGCCAAAGGTCAACTGCGTTTAGTTGGCGCTACCACCAATGATGAGTACCGAAAATATATTGAAAAAGACCCGGCTCTGGAGCGACGACTCCAGAAAGTGATCGTCGAAGAGCCAAGTGTTGAAGAGTCGGTGGCTATTCTTGAAGGTCTGAAATCCACCTACGAGAAGCACCACAACGTCATTATTGATCACGACGCTATCGTAGCCGCCGCCGAATACTCCAAACGCTATATTAGCGATCGGTTCTTGCCAGACAAAGCCATTGATTTGATTGACGAAGCCGCCGCCGCTACTCAACTGGAGGAACGTCAAGTCAAGATCTCCAACAAAATTTTAAGCTTGGAAAAACGGATGAAGCAGGCCCACGCCGAACACCAGCGAGCCAGTGAGAACTTTGAGTACGAAAAAGCCGCCCAGTACCGGGTGCTCGAGCTTCGTCTAATTAATGAGATCGAAAAACTCAAAGCTAAATTGCCTAAACGAAAAATACAAAGAGTTATTAGCCGTGAAGACGTGGCTAAGATCGTCTCCATGTGGACCGGCGTGCCCATTACCACTTTGACCAAGACCGAGAAAATTAGGGTAGCTGATTTGCAAGGTATCCTGTCCAAACACATCGTTGGTCAGACAGAGGCGATTGAATCTATTGCCACTGCCGTCAAGCGCTCATCGGCCGGGGTATCTGATCCCAACCGCCCGCTTGGCTCGTTCATTTTTCTTGGTCCAACTGGCGTTGGTAAGACCGAGTTGGCTAAGGTCTTGGCTCGCGAAGTCTACGGCAAAGAAGAGGCCTTGGTCAAAATTGATATGAGCGAGTTTATGGAGCGTCACAACGTCTCAAGGCTAGTCGGCGCCCCTCCAGGCTACGTCGGTTATGACGATGCCGGTAAACTGACTGAAACTATCCGTCGCCAGCCTTACTCGGTGGTATTGCTTGACGAAATAGAAAAAGCTCACCCAGATGTGTTTAACTTGCTTCTGCAGATTATGGAAGATGGCTACCTAACCGACGCTAAGGGTCGGAAGGTTAACTTCCGTAACTCAATAGTTATTATGACTTCCAACATCGGCATGACCGAGCTCACCCGTCAGGCGGCCATTGGTTTCAAGACCGGTCAAAAATCAGACGTAATCAGTCGCTATAACGAGATCAAAGACCAAGTAGTTGACCAGCTCAAAGAACAATTTCGGCCAGAGTTTCTTAATCGCCTCGATAGGGTGATCGTCTTTAAACCGTTAGGCATAGAAGACGTCAAGAAAATCGTTGAGCTACAGATCAACCAACTTACCAGCCGATTATTGCCCGAGGGAATTGAGATACAAATTGAAGAGTCGGCCAAAGATTTCTTGGCCGAAAAAGGTTTTGATCCGGAATTTGGCGCCAGGCACGTTCGTCGGGTTATTACCGAATACATCGAAAACCCACTCTCGGAACTGCTCTTGACCGGCAAATTAAGTAAAAAAGCTCCGATTAGAGTTCTGCGCAAAGGCGAAAAACTGGCTCTGGTTAAGTAAGGAAAAGGCGACCCAACGATATAATTCGTCGTGCCGCCCTATGTTAATTATCGTGAGCCACTAAACTTTAGTCGGCAACTGGTATTGGCCGGTCCGCGTCCCCGTGAACGACCATCGTAAGGATTGGGCCAGATGTCGCCATCGTGAAGAATGACTGGGTATTCCTTCAACGATTGGCGGTTGTTGGTATCGTGGCAACGAACTGACATTACCACCGTCAGGGCCTTGAACCGCGCTTCTTCAGTTCGAAAAGCGGCTATACCTATTGATGGCCAAGTCTCGTGAGCCGCCAAGAATTGGTTGAGCCAAACTAAATGTTGAGGAAATTCCTCTCCCGCTGGGGTGGTAGGATCATACCATTGAGTCATCGTCCACTGGCCATAGCGATCATAGGTGTCAAACATTATCTCATCAACTGTCTGGTCGCTATTGCCGACGTTGGCCACCAACATCGCCCATTGCCACAGGTCGAACAACTCATTAAAGTCAGCTGGATTAGGTTCGGCTGTTAGTACGATTGTGCTACTAGAATCCACATTTAGGAGCGCTAACAACTGATTTCTGCCCTCGACCGTATCAAAAGCAGTTGAGTGAACGTAAAAGAAGTTGTCAAACCAGAGATCACGCCGATCAATGGTACCGCCGGTCAGCTCCTCAACATTGATCCCGTTACATAAAGCCGAGTCTCGATCAACGACGCCATCGCCATGGGCAAAACTCGAATGAGAGTTGCTGGAGATAAAGCGATAGTTGACCACTCCTCTTTGACCGTGAGGTCGGTTGAGCTCCTGAATAAATGAACTATTGGGCAGTAGCTCGGCCAGACTGGGTGATTCCAGCCCGGCCACCGGCGAACCGCCTAAGCTTGAGTTGATGTAACCCTGGTAGACAAGCATCAGCAATTCTCCCGGAGTAGTGGCAAATGAACCCATATTTGGCCCGTTAACCCAGTAGGCTGTATCGATGCGTTTACTTGCCCCTCGAACTTCAAGGGCGTAACGGCCGACTAGGCAACCCATGGAATGACCAAGAATAGTTATGTCTTTATTCTTACCACCAAGGGCTTCCAAAGCATCGGCCAGTCTATTGCCACTATCCTCAACTTTGCAAAGCCAATCGTAGGCAAAAGCATAGACGTTTTGAAAGCCAGCCTTGACTAGCAGCGGAGCGATAGAATCGAAGATGTCAATATTCGAGTTGATCCCGTGAAGTAGAACGATCGAACCCGAACCCAGGCTTCCGCCACCCGTCATTCGGACCATGCCGGTTTGAGGATCGGGCAGGGTGACGCCTGGCAGTAAGCCCAGCTCAAGTAGCATGTGGAAAGCCGAACCCCTATCTGTTTGCCCAGATTGGTTGGCTGGCAGGGTAACCGTCACGATTGAGTTTTGAACCGATGATGGCAGTACTCGCCATTGGTTACCGAGCAGATAAGCCGCCAGAATCGGCCGGTTACTGGGTAGCGAAGTAATGGTGAAGCCAACGGTAAGGTTGGCTTGTGGCAATACCGATGTCTCAACTTCCAATTGGTCGGACAATCGTTGAACGTCGGGATTGGCTATTTGGTAGTTTGGTCTGTCGTAGCGGACCAAAGTCCCGTCGGCGCCAGTGGGAAAAGCTGGGGCGGGAATTTTAACCTGAATATCGTTGCCAAATTGCTCGTTGTGCGCCTGGCCAGCGTCAACGTGAAAGGTTTTGGACTGACCGGGATTGGCGTTTAGCCCTCCGCCTCCGCCACAGCTAGACATTAGTAAGCCGTAGACTCCGGCTAGGCATATGAATGATAGAATTCGACTCAATGGGATTGCTCCTTACGTATTGTTAACGAACGCGATCGTTTTCCTCATCGTTCGCCTAAAGCTGGCAGTATTCAACCCTAAGTGAAATCGAAGGGTTGACAAATCAGCCTAAATATGGTATGGTTGGCCAAGTTTCGCACATTGGATTGGAGGTGCTAAATGAAGGTTTCTAACCAGTTTAGCTGGGATGGTATTAAATACGCCGCCGCATCGGTAGCTTGCGTAGCTATTATGACGGCAATCTACTACCACGCGGCAGTTCCTGCCTTTCCCGGTTACCCAGAGTATCAGCAACGCTGGGCGCTCTACGAGCACCGGGCTTACTGGGTCTCCGGACTTGCTTGGACGATAGCGATTATTTCTTGGAGTTTGGGCTGGTTGGCCAGTCACAAAGAGAAGCGGATCCAAGCCCGCAATGACCACTTTACCGACGTCTTCATCGGTAATGGCCTCGACAACCACTAATTCAAACCCCCGCAGAATGTTCTGCGGGGGTTTTCGGTAAACTTTCGGTTTTCCACTTTTCCACAGGAATATCCCCAGACAAAAAGCGAAGGGGCCGCGATTGCGACCCCTTAAACTGGGTAAAGGTGGCTAGGATTCGCCACCTGCTTGGCTGAACTGCGGTTCAAAGGGGATTAGTCCCAATCGAGTCGCCATCCGAAAAGCCTGGACCCGATTATTCGCCTCTAGCTTTTTGTAGATATTGGCCAGGTGAAAATCAACCGTCCGCTTGCTAACAAAAAGCGTGTCTGCTACTTCCTTGCTGGACATCCCTTGGGCGATCAGAGTTAAGACATGGATCTCCCGCTTGGTTAGTCGAGGCGGTCCTTGCCTAATTGTTTTTCCTCTTCTCACATCCCACCCCTCTCTGGATTGCTTAAGATACGTCCGCAGATTACCATATTATCGCTCATATGTCCAGAGCTGATGGCAAAGAAGAGCTGATGGCAAAGAGTGACGTCCTCCACGGACTGACGTCCGTGACTTCCTTAGGACCTCATGAGAACCCCAGGTCGATTTGTTCTGGTTTCTCTTTCTGACCTTGGTATTCGATGTAGCGGCGGATCTGTTCTTCGTTGACGCCGATGGTCGAGGAGAAGTAGCCAACGCTCCAAATTGAGTTTTCGATGTACATCCGCCGGATGAAGGCAAAACGTTTCTTCAGGGCTCGACTGGAGTTTTGTTTCAAAAGCTGAACCACCTCACAGACGGGCATATCCGGCGGAATCTCAATCTGGAGGTGAAGATGATCGTTGTCGACGTTGAGGGTA
>JBGOUP010000032.1:0-9026 GCA_041477655.1 Patescibacteria group bacterium | reverse complement strand
TGTCTGTATATTCTGCCTGAACGTCAAAAATTGGCTCTCCCTTTATGTAGTAAAGTAATTCTTGACGAATGGCCATCCAGTTTTTTTGTGTTCCATATCCCCTCTGATTTCTCATAGTGATGAAGCTCCGAATCCTCACTGGTTTATTCCTCATCATCAGAATGAAATCGGGCAATGGTTGTAAACCACTTCTAACATCTGCCCCAAGCCAAACATAGAAGGAAGAATTGCTATGAAGCATATCTAACGTGTTATCAACCCATTTTTCACTCCAATTCATGTATTGATCTAATGGTAGATTGCCAAATTCATCGTTGATATCAACATTGTATGGCGGGTCTTGTACGGCTAAGACAGCTTTTTCTCCTTTCGTCAATTTTTCAACATCTTCTTTTTTAGAAACATCAAGACAGCCAACACGATGACCACTAACTTGGTCTTCCCAAATCATTCCATATTCAAAATTTGGTATTTTGGTCATTGCCCTATTATTTACTTTTTTATCTTGAGCTACCGGCATAATTTTATTTCGTTAAATCTTCCAAGCCCACCCCTAATGCTTTGGCGATTTTTTGCACAGTATCAATAGTCGGGCTTTGTATTCCGCCAGATTCAATTTTAATAATAGTAGCATGGGATACATCCGCCAACCTTGAGAGCTTATCCTGCGATAAGCCCTTTTCATTCCTACGCTTCTTTATATTTTTAGCGATTGTTGAAATTGTCTTTGCCATTGTGATATGATAGTATATATATTAAGATATTGATACTATTCTATTGTTCAGAAGTTATCTATAATATCATGATACCAAATTTTCAAAATTCTAGCAACGAAATTATTGGGAGTTCCTTAGTGTTGCCCGTGCACGGGTGGATTGGGGCAAGGGCAACACTTCTTTGGCGGCGGATTTCGTTCAGCTCCGGGACTTGGATTCGAACCAAGATTGGCAGATCCAGATTCTGCAGGCCTACCATTAGCCGATCCCGGATTACCTGAAGATTTTACCAAATTATGGGCAAACAGTCACTGAAAATAGCTAGAGCCGGCGGGAGGCCGGACTATTTAACTGAAATCAAAATAGCGCCGAGGGTAACCAAAATTGCCCCGAGGCCGGTTTTCCAAGTCAGCGATTCACCAATAAACAAGGCCGCCAGTAAGACGACAAAAACAACGCTGGTTCGATCAATTCCGGCCACCGCTCCGGCCGGGCCGGTCTTCAAAGCCAAAAAGTAGAAAATCCAGGAAAGAGCGCCGGCGACGCCAGACAAGATAATGAAAGTTAAGACCTTGCCCTGAATTGTTGCCAAGGTTTGAAATTTACCTAGCGCCAGAGAGACCAAAATAAGAAAAACGGCCATAACGATAGACCGAACAGTCGTGGCCAAGGTTGAGTCAACCGACTTTAGGCCAATTTTGCCAAATATGGCCACCAAACCAGCAAAAACAGCCGAGAAAAGAGCGTAAATCGGCCACATCAGCTAGAACTGGCTAGTTTTTTACTGGCAGAAGCAAGCCTAGCCAAAGATTCGGTTTTACCCAGTATCTCTAAAACTTCAAAGGCTCCGGGCGAAGCATCTTTGCCGGTCAAAGACACCCGAACCGCCCACAACAACTCTCCGTCTTTGAGCCCAGCTTCTTTGGCGGCATGGCGCAGGGCAATTTCCGTCTCATCTAGGCTGAATATTTTCAGTCCGTCAAGAACTGTTTGAGCAGTTTTCAAAGCCAGGACAGTTTTGTCTTTATCCGATTTTTTGGCGATCAAAAGCTTGGCGTCGTAGTCGGGTTTGATATAGAAAAAATTGATTAAGGGCTCTATTTCAGCCAATGTTTTAAGCCGATCCTGAACCGAAGCCACAACCTGCAAATAGTAATCTGGGTCTTTGTTAATGCCGGTCAGTAATTTTTCATCAACAATAAACGACCGGAGGCGCTCGGCGATATCGCCAACGGCGGCGTGGCGGATATAATAACCGTTCATCCAGAGCAGTTTCTCCGGGTCAAAAATAGACGGGCTTCTACCGACTCGCTCGATTTGAAACTCGCCTATCAGCTCATGCATGGTGTAAACTTCTTTGTCGGTGCCGCTCGACCAGCCAAGCAGAGCCATAAAATTGACCATCGCTTCTGGCAGATAGCCGATGTTTCGGAAATCTTCGGTGACGGAAACCGGGTCTTTGCGCTTGCTCATTTTGGAGTGATCGGCATTAAAGATCAGCGGAAAATGACCGAACTGCGGGCTTAAAATGTTGAGCGCTTGGGCAATTAAGAGTTGTTTGGCGGTGTTAGTGACATGATCTTCGCCGCGCAATACATGACTAATGCCCATCAAGTGATCATCAATGACATTGGTGAAAACAAACAGCGGCGTGCCGTTGGAACGGACAATCACAAAATCGCCAAACAGGCTAGCGTCAAACTCCAATTTGCCTTTGATCAGATCGTCATAACTGACCGATTGCGGCTCGACAACAAATCGGATGGCAAAATTCCGGCCTTCCCGCTGAAATTGATCAATCTCTTGAGCCGATAAATGACGACAGCGACCAGAGTATTTGGGCGGTTGGCCTTTGGCTTTTTGAGCTTGTCTTTCGGCTTCCAACTCTTCTTTGGTACAAAAACAGCGATAAGCCAGCTTTTGTTCGATCAGTTGGTCGGCGAACTTTTCATAAGTTGGCAGACGCTCTTGTTGAAAGTATGGCTCAAACGGGCCACCAACTTCCGGTCCCTCATCCCACTGTAAGCCCAGCCACTTTAATCCGTCCAAAATATCTTTGGTAAAATCGGCGCTGTCGCGTTCCTTGTCGGTATCTTCAATCCGAACCACAAACGTGCCGCCAAAACGTTTGGCAAATAGGTAATTGAATAAAGCCGTCCGAGCTGTGCCGATGTGGAGTTTGCCCGTTGGCGATGGGGCAATCCGAACACGAATGTTTTCAGCCATCTTGATGGGTAAATCCGAAATTCGAAATCCTAAGTCCTAAACAAATCAGAATTTTCAGTCGTTCGACAAGGCTTAGACTGCCTCGAGCAAAGTTGAGAGGCAAAATTCCAGTGGTTAAAACATCAGAACATTTGAATTTGAAATTTGTTTCGGATTTCGTGCTTCGTGCTTGGTGCTTATTTCTGCTAGCCATTAAATTCAATCATACCTTTGTGATGGCGAACCTTACAATTAGATTCAGGTCCATCAATGGTGACGATATCTATCCGAACATTATTTGTTTGGTACTGACTTTGGAGCTGGTGAGCCAGCAAAATTAGTTTCTGACGTTTAGCTAAAGTGATCATCTCAATGGCCGCGCCAAGATTATCAGAGCTTTTGGCTTTGACTTCAACGATAACTAAGGTTTTATTGTCGAGAGCTAAAATGTCAATTTCGCCCAGTCGAGTATTAAGATTTCTCTTGAGTATCCGATACTTTTTTTTGATCAGAAGCTGACTGGCTAGATTCTCCCCTAGAGTGCCCAAACTCTTGCGCTGGCTCATCTGTTTGAATGGTAGCGGAATCTTGGGTGGGGGCAACGGCCTCTTCAACTTTAGCCTTAGGCTCGTCGGCCTTTTTCTTAGTTGCTTGGGTTATTTTATTATCCTCTTGGGCAATCTCGGCTTGCTGATCAGCTAGCTGGGTCCAGATTGTGCCTGCTACACCCTTGTCTTTAAGTTTAAATCGTTTGGGTGACTGGGCGTGACGACGGACAAAGTAGAGTTTGGCCCGACGGACTTTTCCAGATTTGACTCTCTCAACTTTAGTGATCCAGGGAGAATGAAGCGGAAATGTTCGTTCAATGCCAACTCCGGCCACAACTTTGCGAACGGTAAACGAGGCCCGCAGGCTGGTACCGCCACTGGCGCCAATAACCAAGCCCTCAAAAATCTGAATTCGTTCTTTATTGCCTTCGCGGATTTTGGAGTGAACTTTAATAGTTTCACCGACACGAATGTCTGGCAGGCTCTTTTTGAGGTGCTTACTTTCCAGTTCTTGGATAATAGCGTGTGAATCCATATGAGTTGTTTTGGCTAAAACGGTAGATATTACCTTACGTTAACAAAAGTCTTAGTTGACTGTTTGCCAGCAAAATTGCTTACTTTCTTATGAGAAAAAACAACGGCGCCATCCTTGAGAGCAAAGATAGTGTCATCGTTGCCGATCATCACACCTTCTCCGACATGGTACTTATTGCCCCGCTGGCGAATAATAATCATACCGTTTTTAACTTTTTGGCCACCGTACAATTTAACCCCGAGCCGTTGGGCTTGGGAATCTCGGCCGTTCTTGGATGAGCCTTTGGCTTTTGTGTGGGCCATTGTTTCACCATTCTAATTTATTTTCATACTTAATTCAACCCGTGGAATGAGTAATTCCACCCGAAGGTAAATTATCAATTATCAAGTCGCAGTTTTCAATATCGAAAGATTGAGGCTTAATTGGAAATTGAAAATTGTAAATTGAAAACTAGCTTGGTATGACTGGTAAGTCATGTCAAAACTCGATTTCGTTCATCTTCACGTTCATTCCCACTACTCGCTCCTCGATGGCTTGGGCAAGATTGACCAGTTGGTCAACAAATCAGTAGAGCTGGGTATGCCGGCTCTGGCCCTAACCGACCACGGCGTTATGTACGGAGCCATTGATTTTTATTTGGCTTGCCGCGCATCTGGCATTAAACCAATCGTCGGCCAAGAAGCCTACGTGGCGCCGCGGACAATCAATGATAAGTCCAGCGGAATCGATACCCGGCCTTACCACCTGGTTCTGCTAGCCAAGAACATGGCCGGCTATAAAAATTTAATTAAACTGACTTCCATCGCTCATATGGAAGGCTACTACTATAAGCCCAGGATTGACCAGGATATGTTGAGCCGTCACTCTGAAGGATTAATTGCCAGTTCGGCCTGTTTGGCCAGTCAAACTTCGCGCTTAATTTTAGACAAGGATTTTGAGGGATTGCGTCAAACGGTCAAAACCTATCAAGAAATTTTTGGCAAAGACAACTATTATCTAGAGTTACAAAGCCATCCGGCTATCGCCGAGCAACAAGTGGTTAACCAACACATCAGCGATCTAGCCCAAAAAACCGGACTACCCCTGATCGCCACCAACGACACTCATTATGTTAATTCCCAAGATCACGACATTCACGACATTTTGGTCTGTATTCAAACCGGCAAACTTGTCAGCGATGACAATCGGATGCTTTATACCGGCGATTTTTCTTTGAAATCGGCTCAAGAGATGAACGAGGCTTTTCCTGGTCAGCCCGAAGCTCTGGCCAATACGCTCAAGATTGCCGATATGGTTAATCTAGAAATCCCTCTTAACCAGGAGTTGCTACCCAAATTCCCTCTGCCGGATGACGAAACCGAGGAGTCGTTGCTACGAAAATGGTGCGAGGAGGGCTTGCGCCGCCGATATCCCAAAATAACCCCAGAAATTCGGGAGCGGGTCGAGTTTGAGTTTTCCACTGTCAGCAAATCGGGTTTTTCCGGTTATTTCTTAATCGTGGCCGATCTAATTAATTTTGCTCGAAGCCAGGGCGTTATGGTTGGTCCAGGCCGGGGTTCGGCAGTCGGCTCGGTAGTTTCTTACGCTCTTGGCATCACCAACGTTGATCCGCTCAAATATAATTTACTGTTCGAACGGTTCCTTAATCCTGATCGTATCTCCATGCCTGATATTGATATCGATTTTGAAGATCTACGTCGCAACGAAGTCATTAATTATGTGGTCGAAAAATACGGGGCCGATCATGTGGCCGGCATCATAACTTTTGGCACAATTATGGCTCGAGCGGCCGTCCGAGATGTCGGCCGGGTCTTGGGCACGCCCTATACCCGGGTTGATACCATCGCCAAACTTATTCCCATACCGATTCAAGGCCGCCATGTGCCACTGGCAAAATCTATCCAGGAGACACCAGAGCTAAAAGCAGTCTACGATAGCGATCCGGAAGCCAAACAGCTTCTAGATACGGCCGCTAAGCTTGAGGGCACGGTTCGTCATGCCTCCCAACACGCCTGCGCCATTGTTATTTCCAAGGAACCGCTTGATCAGTATGTGGCTGTCCAAGCCGCCCAAGGCGGCGATGTTCATCAGATAACCCAGTATTCAATGGGACCAATTGAAAAAATCGGTCTGCTAAAAATGGACTTTTTGGGCTTGGCCAACTTGAGCATCATGCGTCGAGCCACGGAAATTATTGAGGCCGCTTACCAAACCAAAATTGATCTAGATAACCTGCCGCTTGATGATTTAAAAACATTTGAGCTGCTAAGCAAAGCCGAGACCACAGGCATCTTTCAATTGGAGAGTGCGGGAATGAAACGCTACATTCGCGAACTTAAGCCGGATCGTTTTGAAGATATTATCGCCATGGTTGCTCTTTATCGACCTGGGCCGATCCAGTGGATTCAGAGTTTTATCAACCGGAAACACGGCCTTGAGCCGGTTGAGTATCTTCACCCCTTGGCCGAAAACGCTTTGAGAGACACCTACGGTATTCCCGTCTATCAAGAACAGGTCATGCTCATGTCCAAAGAAATGTGCGGTTTTACCGGTAGTGAGGCCGATACTCTGCGTAAAGCCATCGGTAAAAAAGATCCTAAATTAATGAAACAGATGCGAGACAAGTTCGTTAGCGGGGCTATGAATAACGGCGTGGCTAAAGCCAAGGCTGAAGAAATTTTCCGTCAGCTGGAAGATTTTGCCGCTTACTGCTTCAACAAAAGTCACGCTACTTGCTACGCTTTAATCGCCTATCAAACCGCTTATCTTAAAGCCCACTTCCCTGATTGCTTTATGGCCGCTCTTATGACCAGCGACTTAAACGATATTGATCGTATCTCAATTGAGATTAGCGAGTCGGAGCGACTGGGGCTGACGGTTATGCCACCCAACATCAATGAGTCGTTTGCCGATTTCGCCGTTGTGCCTAACAAAAAGGCGATTCGTTTTGGTTTGTCGGCTATCAAGAATGTTGGTCAGTCGGTTGGTCGGTCAATTGTAACTGAACGCAAAAAAAACGGTCTATACAAAAATCTGGAAGATTTTTTAAATCGGTGTAGCCAAATAGTCAACAAAAAAGTTCTGGAAAGTTTAGTCAAAGTTGGAGTGTTGGACGGATTTGGCCAGCGCTCACATTTGTTTGCTGGCCTAGAATTGTTGGTTAAATACGCCGGCTCGGCTAATAAGAACAACAGCGCTAGCCAAACGGCTCTGTTTGACGACCCAACTCAAAAACAAATGACGCCGACAATTATTCTACCAACGGTAGCTCCGGAGCCAAAGCTCTATCTGACTTGGGAGAAAGAGTTGCTTGGCTTATATCTCTCCGATCACCCGCTCAAAGAGTACGCTCAAGCTTTGGCCAAGCTGGCGACACCGAGTTCGGAAGTTACTAGCGAGAGAGTTAACCAGACCGTTCGTATCGGTGGCCTAGTCCAAGAAGTCAAGAAAATTACCACCAAAAATGGCCAGACCATGGCTTTCGTCAAAATTGAAGATACCAGCGGTACATTAGAAGCGGTTGTCTTCCCAAATAGTTTTGCCGAATACAAAGATCTTTGGCAGAATGATCAAGCTTTGCTCATTCAAGGGAAAATCAACGACAAGGACGGAACACCAAAAATCCTAGCTGATCGAGTTTGGAAATTAGACGATGCTATTGCCTCGCCACCGCCGCCTTTTTCTAATTCGTCTGCTAGAAATGGATATAGTCCAGCCAAAAAAACAGAAGAAACACCAAAGCCGACGGCTCAATCTTTTTTGGTCGAGCTCCCCTCAACCACCCCCAAGCCAGTTTTGGAACAACTCAAATCAGTGCTAATGAATCACCCGGGCTCATCCAAAGTTGAGCTTCGCTTCACCAACAACGGCGCCAGCCGCAGTGTCGCCACCAAACTTGCCGTCTCTCCTAGCCCCAAGCTTAAAGAAGAAGTCGCCCAGCTCCTAGCTGGAACCCGAATTTAGTTTTGCCTTTTAGAATCTAAGTTAAAGAAATGCCCGTAAGCGTAGGAAGCTCACGGGCAGGAATAAGTTCTGATTAAACACCTGGCTGATTCTCCCAAGCGGCCACTTGTAGCCGTGGTAGAAGCCGGTAGCCTTTTTCTATTGCGGCAGACCAACACTGCTGCAGACTGCGTTGTATTTCTGAAGTGGTCGACCCCAAAGGCATGAGTATTATCTGCTTTGGAGACAATCGGAGTGGATGAATAAAGTGAGATTCTATTTGCTCAATCTCATGCTTATTTTCCACAACAAACTTGAAGTAACTTCCACCCGGCCAGTCACGAACCTCCTCCAGAATTGGGTATTTGATCGCTTCGTCCAGTTGGTTACCAGAGCTGGGTAATTTTGGGGAGCAGCTAAGTTGGCACGATGTTGGTAATTGATGTGGCGAGATTGTCCCGTTTGTTTCGATAGTTACCTGCCAATCTGCCAGTTCCCTCATAAGTTGGGCTAAGCCAGCAGCTTGGAGCAATGGCTCGTCCCCAGTGATCACACAGAGAGGAGTAGCTACCTGGCTTACGTCCCAATAGGCCTTGATTGCAGTTGCTATCTCACCTACTTCTTGTGACTCTACGCCATATCGATCGTGCGTTTTATCCCAGGTATAGCGTGTATCGCACCAGGTACAGTGGAGATTGCAGTACTGAAGACGGACAAAGACTGCTGGTTGACCGATGTCTGTCCCCTCTCCCTGGATGGTTAAGTGACGTCCTCCACGGACTGACGTCCGTGGCTTCCTTGGAACCTCATGAGAACCCCAGGTCGATTTGTTCTGGTTTCTCTTTCTGACCTTGGTATTCGATGTAGCGGCGGATCTGTTCTTCGTTGACTCCGATGGTCGAGGAGAAGTAGCCAACGCTCCAAATTGAGTTTTCGATATACATCCGCCGGATGAAGGCAAAACGTTTCTTCAGGGCTCGACTGGAGTTTTGTTTCAAAAGCTGAACCACCTCACAGACGGGCATATCCGGCGGAATCTCAATCTGGAGGTGAAGATGATCGTTGTCGACGTTGAGGGTA
>JBGOUP010000041.1:0-5142 GCA_041477655.1 Patescibacteria group bacterium | reverse complement strand
GCCAAACAAGCCGGTGGTTCGGTGGTTGTTCGCCACGGGGAAACGGTTCTTTTAGTGGTCGCTACCGTAGCTAAAGAGCCTCGTGAAGGCGTCGATTTCTTTCCTTTGATGGTTGATTTTGAGGAGCGGATGTACGCCGCCGGCAAGATTTCCGGCTCCAAATTTATGAAACGGGAGGGTCGTCCTAGTGAAGAAGCCATTCTTAAGAGCCGAATTGTTGATCGCTCCATCCGACCGATGTTTCCCAAAGGTCTTCGCCTGGATGTTCAGGTGATTATTACTGCCCTGTCTTATGACGAGGAGCATGATCCAGCCGCTCTGGCCGTCATTGGTGCCTCGGCCGCCCTATTACAGACTGATGCTCCCTTTGAGGGGCCGATCGCCGCCGTTCGGGTCGGTTATGATGGCAGTAACTTCATTCTCAACCCAACTGAAACTCAACTTGAAACCAGCTCGCTTGATTTGTTAGTGGCTGGCACCGCCCATAAGGTAACGATGATCGAGGCCTCGGCCAATGAAGTCAGTGAAGAAATTATGGAACAAGCCATGGCCTTTGCCCACAAAGCAGTCGTTACGGCCATCGAAGCTCAAGAGCCGTTTCGCGTAACCGACAAAGAAGTGGTTGAGTACGTTGAGCCCGACTATTTTGCCGCCATCAAAAAAGAACTGGGTGAGCGAATTAACGACGCTGTTATCGAAATTGATTTGCACAAACGGGCCGATCTTCTAGAAACCTTCACCAAAGAATTAGAAGAAAAATTTGCCGAAACCTATACCATCCCCCAGATCAAAGAGGGCTTGGATATGGCTTTCTTCAAAGCCATCCGTTCGCTACTTTTAGATAAAAAACATCGTCCGGATGGTAGAAGCTTGGATGAGGTTCGGCCAATTTCCATTGAAACCAGTCTCCTGCCTCGCGTTCATGGCTCGGCCTTGTTTAACCGCGGCGAAACCCAAGATTTGACCGTTGTTACTCTAGGTGGACCGGGCGAAGAGCAGTGGATTGACACCATGGCCGATTTTTCCAAAAAGCGTTATATCCACCATTATAATTTCCCGCCCTACTCTGTTGGGGAAGTTAAGCCTCTTAGAGCTGGCGGACGCCGAGAAATTGGTCACGGCGCCTTGGCCGAAAAAGCTCTCTTACCAGTTTTGCCCGACAAAGCTGATTTTCCTTATACTATTCGTCTAGTTTCCGAGATTTTAAGCTCCAACGGCTCAAGCTCAATGGCGGCAACGAGTGGCTCGAGCTTGGCCTTGATGGACGCTGGTGTGCCGATCAAAAAGGCCGTGGCTGGGATTGCCATGGGCCTTTTCACTGGGGAGACCGACGACGATTTCTTGGTTCTGACTGACCTGCAGGGCCTAGAAGACTTTGCCGGCGAGATGGATTTCAAAATTGCCGGTACCGATACCGGTATTACCGCCATTCAGCTGGATGTTAAAAATAAAGGCCTAACCGAAAAAGTTATTAATCAAACACTTTCCGCCGCTAAAACCGCCCGTCTGCAAATTCTCGAAAAAATGAACGTTGCCATACCTGCTCCCCGACCAGAGTTGTCTAAGTACGCTCCGCGCATTATCACTACCAAGATTGACCCAGAGAAAATCGGTGAATTAATTGGTCCTGGCGGCAAAACCATTAATAAAATTATTGATGATCACGGTGGTCGAGAGATTGTTAACATCGATATTGATGATGACGGCACCGTTAACATCACCTCTAACGACTCCGACGTGGCTCAAAAAGTTAAAGCTATCGTTGAGAGTATCGGCGTACCGATTCAGGTAGGTCAGGAATTTGAGGGCGAGATTGTTTCGATTGTTAAAGATCGCAATAAAGGCACCGAGATCGGCGCCATCGTCCAACTCACTCCCAATGCCGATGGCATGATTCATATTTCGTCACTCGGTAACGGTCAGTTTGTCAAAAACGTTTCCGATGTTGTCCAAGTCGGCCAGACCGTCAAAGTTAAAGTCAAAGAAGTTGATCCCGAACGCGGCCGGATTTCCCTAACTAAGATTTCCTGATATTAATAGTTGCTAGGTGTTTTTTTCACTTCCGCCCTGAACAGGATTAACTGGTTTTGCTCCACAGCATTTACTCGCATCGTAGTTAGGGTTTTTAATTTGCAATATTTCGACAGTAATTTTAGACGAACAAATTAATATAGCCCCATCTGGTATTTTAGGGACAAACTCACTGTCGCTTGAGCCACCATCAAAGTTCGTAAAGGTTCTTACTATGGAGCTCAATCTCATCGGGGTTTTGTCGAAAGTTTGAAGACACTTATTACCAGAGGGGTAACTATAATACCGAGTTGATTCACCGTCCAAAGTAAATTTCGAGTAATAGTCCCCGACAGGAATCACAGAGTCTTTGATAGGAGCTGTATAAATACTTATATCAAGAGTACCCTTAAAATCAAAAAACAATGTGCAATAATCCTGGATAAGAGCTAGACCTTTTTCGAATGCTTGCCTGATCCCGTCGGTTGCAAAATTTATTTCTATACTGCTACAGCTTCGTGCTGCCTGGACCTTTTTTATTGCCATAGACATAACTGTATTCGCCCAGGATCTTGGGACATTAAAACCGGTGGAGCTACCAGCAATTAGTTTCATGCCTTTAACGGCGTCACCATTGCCTTTTGATTTCAAAAATTCCACCCAGCTATTACCAATAGCGGTCATAATGATCTGACCTTGAGTGCCTGATCTATCACCGGTCAGCGAAGTGAATAAAGCGTTACTGCTGGTATATGTAGTAGCTGGTGGAGTTGTCGTTAACGCGTCGGCCTTATTTTTCTGCCAGTAGTAACCACCTCCAAAACCAGCCAACATACCAACTATTAGGCCAACGGTTATGGCCAAGAATACTTGTCGCTTCATTCCCCACCCATTCATTACTTTCACGCTACCCCCCCCTCGAAGTTGTCAAGCCC
The DNA here is from genome assembly GCA_041477655.1 of Patescibacteria group bacterium. Lineage (GTDB taxonomy): Bacteria > Patescibacteriota > UBA1384 > 2-12-FULL-50-11 > 2-12-FULL-50-11 > JBGOUP01. The sequence goes on along the minus strand of JBGOUP010000041.1, from coordinate 2,197 downwards.
TAATTTTTTAACCCCAGCTCCCAAGTTCCAAATACATAAAAACGACTAGGAACGGCTACCGTATGTCATATATGACATACGGTAGCCTGGGAAAGAGTAAATCCTATCTTAATAAATCAACCCATTTCTGGTAAACCAATGGTATGACCAAAGATCAGGCTCTGGCCGAGGTAGCTAAACGCATTGCTGAATGTAAACAGTGTCAGTATCGGCCTAATCAAAACCCTGTTCCTGGCGAAGGCAATAGTGATGCCGACATTATGTTTGTTGGCGAGGCGCCGGGAGCTAAAGAAAACGAGACTGGCCGGCCGTTTGTTGGCGCCGCTGGTAAATTTCTGGCGGAGATGCTCAATTCGATTGGCCTGGAGCGAGAGGATGTTTTTATCGGTAACGTCATTAAGTACCAACCACCGGGCAATCGTGATCCCCTGCCCGAAGAAATTCGCTTGCAACTACCTTTTTTACTTAAACAAATTGCCATCATCAAGCCAAAACTGATTGTTTTCTTGGGCCGACATGCTATGAACTCACTTTTGCCCGACAATCCGCCAGCTGTAGGACAAGCCATCTCCCAAATTCACGGCCAGTTGATCGAGAAAGACGATCAAGCTTACTTGGCGCTTTATCACCCGGCCGCCGCGCTCTATAACGGTGGCATGCGCCAAACCCTGCTTGATGATTTCGCCAAAATCCCTGGTTATATGGATAAATTGAGTTCTTAAATAAACTAATAATTTTTTATTAAATTTCCTTTTGTAAGGACAGGGGGCTCGGAGTCTTGAAGCCCGCCCCCTCTCCTTACAATCCAACCCCCGGCACGCTCCCTTCGGGGAGAGGATAAAATCTTCGTGGCGAACCGGAAGTGTCACGGTTTCGCCACTTGATTTTCGATATTATTCTTTGTAGTTAATCAAAAAACGGGCGAATCTAACCCATAAGCAGGTTATGAGCCCGTTTTTACCTCGGTCTTTGCCCTAGCGTGCTTGGGTGGGGAGTGCAGAGGGGTAGGGCAGCGCTTCGCAAGTAGCACCCCTACCCTTCTGCAAAAAGTAGGCTGATGCAATCAGCCCAATTGACTTTTGCAAATCATTGCGCTAAACTTATTAGACAAGTTAATTAAGTACTCTACTAGTAAGAAAGGACAAATTTTGACAGACTCACCATCCGGTCCGTTTGACGCCAAACGACCGTCCCAAACTCCTCGACCAGAGGCGCCTGATGCCGGTTCGGTTTTAGCGCCGTCGTTTAACCAGCGCCCACCTCGTCCAGCTCAAAGAAACCGTAATGACCGAAATAACCGACCGCCCCGTCGTCGGGGCACGCCCATGCCTCAACGTCCAGGTCCGGAAATCAAACAGCAAGTCTTAAGTGAAGCCAACAAGGACACTTTGCGGATCATTCCCCTGGGCGGCTCGGGCGAAACCGGCGATAAAAATATGTTGGTTTTTGAGTACAACAACGACATTATCGTCATCGATGCCGGCATTAAATTCCCCGATGCCGACATGCCGGGCATTGATTACGTTATCTGCGACACTACTTATTTAGAAGAACGCAAAAATCGAGTTCGGGCCTTTTTTATTACCCATGGTCACGAAGATCATATCGGCGGCATGCCCTACATTTGGCCCAAATTCCCCGTGCCTATTTATACTGCCCCTCTAACCGCCGGCTTAATTAAGAGCAAATTTGAAGAACACGGCATCGAAAACGCCGAGTTTAGAATTATCCAACCCAACGAAAAGATTCAAGTTGGCGCCTTTACTGTTGAGCCAGTCCGGATGACCCACTCTATTCCCGATATTCTGGGTCTAGCTATTACTACTCCGGCTGGCCTAATTTATCATGCTACCGACTGGAAGCTTGATTTTACCCCACCCTTTGGTGAACCAACTGATTTTGGCAAATTAGCTGAATTGGAACAGCGCGGTGTTCTCTGCTTATTGTCTGACTCAACCAACGTTATGGAGCCGGGTTATACTATGAGCGAGCAAGTAGTTGGCGCCGCCCTGGAAGATATTTTCACCAAGGCCAAGGGGCGGATTGTTGTCTCGAGTTTCGCCTCTAGAATTGACCGGATCCAGCACGTCATCACTGCCGCCGCCAAAACCAGCCGCAAAGTCATGGTCTCGGGCCGATCGATGGAGAAAAACATTAATATCGCCATGGAGTTGGGCTACCTGAAAGTTCCTCAAGG
>JBGOUP010000011.1:0-25930 GCA_041477655.1 Patescibacteria group bacterium | reverse complement strand
GTCTAAATAGACAGCTAAGTCAATATCGCTCAACGGCCCGATGTCGTTTCGGGCAATCGAGCCAAATAAATAGGCCAGCCCCACTTGCTTATCTTCTGAAAATATCGATTTAATTCGTTGGATAATCTCTGCCTTTTTCATCAAGTTAATTTTACCACATCGCTAAAGATTAGGGGAAATCTGGAGAAGCAATTAAGACCAAAAAAGAATATGACATATATGTCATACGGGAGGTTTGGAAAGGTTTTACTCCAAATCTTACAAGCCGAGGCTGAATAGACAAATAATCAAAAACAACGTAAAACTCCCCGAGTGGGGAGTTTTTTCCTTAAGACGAACTCAAGTTAAGACTACCGCAGAATGTAGATGACGAAAGTCTGGCTGGCTAAAATCTCCGCAAGCGGTGAAGGGGTGGTTAACAACCTAAATAGTTGCCTGGCCGTCACCGAGGCAAACTAATCTGTTTAGGTTTGCCAGTAGGAACGGCAACAGATAGCTTTCAGTTTTCTGGTCTGAAGTAAGTAGCCCTCTAATAGTCTTTTTGTACATCTCGACAGCTTTTTCATATGCTTCGTTTGCTGAATGACCCTTAGTTAGAGCGTGAGCGACACTATAAGCCGGGTCGAGAAACAGTTTGGCTGTCTCGTCACTGTTCGGATTACTTATGAAGTTCTCATCAATAAAAAATACGAACTCTTCTGTATAGCCAATATACGCCTTTGTGCCTTTTTTAACGGCAGCAGGACCAAGCTCCTTTGCGGAATCACATGAGATTGCGTAAACTACAGCCTCCGATAGTAGTGATTCATTTTCACCAACCGAAATTAACGGCTGATTATCCTGACCAGTAATAGTGCCAGCGCTACCGTGACCATTAAGCACAACCAAATCGGGTTTTATTTTACGCAATCTACCTTCAAGCTCGCTCAATATTGCTTTCTGCCCAGCAAGATCAACGACAGTCATTTTCAACTTTTCTGCCTGGCCTATCAGCTCCTTAGCCCAATAAAATAGCCAAGTTGTTGTAGGATCGTGGTTTGGTCGAGTAATAAGAAGAGATTTATCCATTAATCTGCGTTAAAAATGCACCGTGTTTCAATGCCCGCAGATAATCAAGCTGGATATTGATAATTTTTTGACCTAAGTCGGTTTTATCACTAACAGCTTTTATTAGGTCCTCTTTTGAAAATTCACCGTCGCTACCGATTGAGATTTTTTTACCGGAAGGAAGCGTCTGGAGCCTAGCTTTAACAAGCTCTCGGATTTCTTCGTCGTTGGCTATATCGGTCTCTTCTGCGCTTGGCATCTTAGTTAGATAATATCCAGTATCACTAATTTGTTCAAAATTTGCTTTCCCGTTTCCGTGTCCTGATCTATTTCAAGCTTGGCAACTCGCCAAGTTATCGGTTCGCTGTTGATGGTAATCACAACTTCCTCCCGAACATTGAGCGGGAGATTGTCATAGGTTTTGTAAAATCGTTCCTTCTCCATTTGTTCCGTAATCTTAGACTAAACCATCCCCAAGTTCAATGCCATAGCTGTCTTTCCGTCTCCCGAAGTATGACTCGTTCGTACTCAATTCGGTTTTAATATCCGCTACAATTCGAACAAACCATCCGTAACCAGTTCTTCAGCCAAACTGGGCCTCAATGGAATAAATATGTCATATATGACATACGGGGGACTTAGTGGTAAGTGATTATTGCTCTGAAAGATGATCGGTTTGGGTTTCTAGGGGTAACGAAAAACTCCCCAGCTGGGAAGTTTTTCGTGTCTTCAATCAAGAGTCTTTCTGTGACTGAATACTGATGACTGAAAACTGTCTTGCCCCGAGCGACCTGTCCCGAGCTTGGTCGAGAGAAGTCGAGGGGTTAACTGATCTGTTTACTGCGGACCGTAGACAACGAAGGCGTGAGCAGTATCGTCACTACCAATGCCTGTCAGAGTTAAACTATTACCAGTGAGAACTTGGCCGGCATTGCCACCGTCGTTGGTAGTGTAAACCCCGTTACCACTGGTAACAGTTCCCTCAGTCTTACTGGCTAGCAACCAAGCTAGACCGAAGTTGGCTTTGGCGTCATCTGTAACATATTCGTGAGCGAATTGGGGGTTGGTAGGATCGTTACAAGCCGTGTCGGCCGTGAGGTACCTACCAACTAATGGGGACAGAACTCCATTACAAGTGTTCGTACCACTGGCAATATCTATCTGACCACCTGATGTTGGTGAAGCGTCGGGGAACGTAGCGTCGTTATCAGTATGAAATTGGACCAAGGCGGTATTAAGGTTACGGGCATTATTTTTTCGCTGAGTATCGGTAGCTTTCTGTCGAGAGTTGGCTAACGAGACGATAATTAAGGCGGCTAAAATACCTATTATGGCGATAACGACCAATAGTTCAATTAAGGTAAAGCCAGGCATCTTCTTAAGCAATTTCATTTTAGTTATATGCCCTTTCATCCATTTGACGCCAATAAATTTTTTGAGTCAAGTACTCTTACCTAAAGAAAAACTCCGCCGTAAAGCGGAGTTTTTCTTGCTTAAACTATTTAAGCCAAGGACTACTGCGGACCATAGACGACGAAAGCTCTGGCTCCACTAATACCGGAAGAAGAGGTAGTATCTTCGTTCGGGGTGTCAACAACGCCACTAGCGGCAGTGTAAACACCGTTACCAGTATTAACAACACCCTCGGTCTGAGCTGCGAGCGACCAAACAATTGTATATTTTGTAGCGACTGGCGTTGCGTCAGTCAGGTAACGGCGAACTAAGGTAGTTGGATCCTGGCAAGCAGTAGCAGCGGTGATGTAGGTGGAGACTAAGCTAGCAAGGGGAGCTGTGCAGGTAGCACCATTAATTATTGATACCCCGTCAACCCCGGCCGAAGTCGCATTTGTTGCATATGAAGCGGGAGACTGATCCAAGTAATATTGCTCTAAGGCCGTATTGAGGTTCCGAGCATTATTCTTGCGCTGAGTATCTTGAGCCTTGGCCCTAGCACCAGTCAACGACACAATGATCAAGGCAGCCAAAATACCGATGATGGCAATTACCACCAAAAGTTCGATCAATGTGAAGCCTCGTAATTTTCGTAATTTCATTTTCCTCCTTATTCGATGATCGGCTTATGGCTCAATATTAAAGCCACAAGGAACGCTCATCCGCAAGCTTTCGCTTGCCCTCGACTCCCGTCGACCTCCCCTCTCTTGCGATCAGTGAGAGCATACTTTTACTATCGAGAATGGCGAGGAACGTGTCAAGTGGTTTGATTTTTACTGGGGACCGTAGGTAACAAAAACGTTAGAGTTGTCAGGAAAGTAAGTACCGAATTGATCAAAGGTTGCGATCAGGGAAACGTTGTAAGTAAGGGACAATGCGCCGGTGTCATCGGTACGATAAACGCCGTTACCAGCGCCGGTAGGGGAGCCTGCGTTGTCCGGATCTATAGGATTTTCACCACCATAAGATAGCAACCAAGCCTGGGCGTAATTTTTATAGCAAAGGTTTGTGAGCCAGGTTCCAGAAGAGCACGAACTCGCAGGTTGACTAATATAGCGAGCCGACTCGGTAGAGTTCGTGTTGCCACTTCTATCGGTGGCATAGTTGCCAAACACAGTCTTGCCAACGAGGTATTTTGATAACGGATCGGACGGGCTACCGCTAACCGACTGACCATCACTTAGAGCTATTTTTACTGTAGTTGCGGCAAAACCAGAGAAACCAGGTGGATATTTATTATTGTTATCCAAATAGAACTGGGCAAGCGCTGTATCTAGGTTTCGAGCATTATTTTTCTTTTGAGCATCGGCCGCCTTCGAACGGGCTCCTGACAGCGAAATAATAATCAGGGCAGCCAAAATACCAATAATGGCGATAACAACCAACAGTTCAATCAAGGTAAAGGCGGAGCCAGTTTTCCCTCGACTCCTCGACCTCGCTCGGAGCAAGCGGCGCTCGGGACAGGTCAGTATTCGGTAACCAGTTTTCAGTATCCCCCTCCTCATTTGTTTAAGTCTGCTTCGCTACAGTGGTCTTGTCAAGCCCACAAAAAACCCCGACGGAAGTCAGATTGGATTTTAGTTTGATTTAATATTTCCCATAAGTAACCTGAAAATTTCTGTGATCGTATGGTATGATAAAAGTACAAACAAAGTGGTTGCATGGCATATATTTTCTTAGATGAAAGCGGAGATTTGGGCTTTAATCTTACAAAGAAAGGAACGAGCCGTTATTTTATGGTGACTTCCCTTTTGTTGACGATAAAGGTCCAATTGAGACGATCCTCAAGAAAACCTTCCACTCTTTTAGTAAGAAAGAGGTGAAGCGTCACGCCGGTACTCTTCACGCTTTTCGTGAGCATCCAAAAACTCGCCACAAAGTATTGCGTTTACTGAGTCAACGGGACGTTAGTATCCTTACTGTGTACTTAGACAAAAAGAATGTTTATACGAAAATGCAAGAAGAGAGACATTTGCTCTACAGCTTTGTGGCTAACATCCTGCTAAGCCGCTTGATTAATAAAAAAATTATTCCAATCGATCAACCAATCCACTTAATTGCTTCTCGTCGAGAAACGAATCGATTTCTCAATAATAACTTCATAAGCTACCTCAAAGAAAAGACTAAAACTGATCATGCGTTGGATTTGAAGATTGAAATCAAAACTCCCCATGAAGAGCGGTCATTACAATTGACTGATATGGCTTCTTGGGCGATTTTCCGTAAATACGAGCACAGCGACGAAGCTTACTACAACATCATTAAACAAAAGATACAAGAGGAATCTCCTGTATTCTCTTAGCCCCCGATAGTAGGACAAAGCCCTCTGCGCTATTTAGGAATTGCTTCCCGAGGAACCTACGGAACCCCACACAAAGGGACTTAATTGCCACTACGTCATTCGTAGCACACAGTGAGACAAATGTCAAGAAAACTGGTCCACCTGGTAGCTATTCACTTTTGAGTTTCAAGTACAAAGGATACCATATGGCGAAATCATTAATTCGACCAACCAGTAAAGGACAGATTACCATCCCCAAAGAAATTCGTAACAAATTAAGCATTAACACCGACACCTACCTTGATGTTAGTCTTGAGGGTAAAAGAATAGTTTTACAGCCGGTTGATATTCAGGCCGACAACGCTCGGAGTTATACCGCAGAAGAAATCAGCGGATTCGTCAAGTACGATGTGCTTTCACCAGAAAATGTTGCCTTTCTCAAGCAAATTCTTAAAACAAAGAAAGGTTAATGATTCCTGTTTGTGACACAGAGGTTGACAACCAGTAGTACGTGTGATACGCTTGCCAGGGAATTGCTTCCGACCCGAATAGTGACGTTCATCGTCGCATTCTGTGCTTCACGCATAGATAGGGTCGGAGGTTTCTGTTTACCTGGGCCAGATCTCGACCCCTATCTCTCGATGAGAAATAATATTCCGATAGTCTGCGGCAAATTTTTTGTTTTTCTGCATAGAACGATTAATAGCTCCAGCCACGTAGTCAGCAAGCTGTAGAAGGTTGTTGCTCTTTGATCTTTGCGTTTTAACGTCTTTGATTAGCCGCTTCTTCCCGTCATTCATTTTATTGTGCAAATATTTAGCCAACTGGCGCTTAAAGTGAGGGTTGTCGCTTTGATCAATGACAACAATGGCGTCATTAAGCTTATCTTTGGCATTTTCAAAAACCAAACCGACGGCGTATTTATAGAAGGAACGCTTATCCGTAAATTCGTGTTTGGAAAACCTGGGCGAAGCCTTATCAATAACATTACCGTAATAAAAGAAACTATAGGGCGCCACTGCTTCCAAAAATTGACGACGAGCCTTATCCGAATTACGAATAAAGTGGAATTCATCAGATTCATTCCAACTAAGCTCGTGCTTCAGTAGGGTTATCCGATCATCACATGCCTTAGCTTCACTTTCGTCTTCAAAAACTACCAGTGAGACAGTAAAGAACTCGCTCGATCCCCTATTAAACTTTAATCCGGAATCTCCCGACTCATCTACAAAAATAACCATACTTCTAAACTACCATATTCAAGTGTTCTGCCGTGATGGGGACAAGCGTTACTTGATGGCTCCGGCCAAATTATAGATTGGCACAATAATAGAGAAGACCAAAACGGCCACGCCTAGGCCAACAATGACAAAAACGACTGGTTCGGTTAGAGCGGCAACGTTCTTAACCTCTTGGTCGGTTTCTCGTTCGTAATAATCGGCCAGTTTGTTCAAGACCTGCTCAAGTTTTCCTGTTTGCTCCCCTACCCCAATCATTTGGGTAACGGCGCCCGGAAATTCTGGATGTTTAACCAGCGATTTAGAAATGGGCGAGCCCCGTTCAACGTTACTGGCTACATCAATTAGAGCCTCTCGATAAATGGCGTTATCCAGAACCTCTCCAACCGAGTTAAGCGCTTGGATAATTGGCACACCGGCTTGAATTAGCATGGCAAAAATGCGAGTGAACCGAGCCATTTCCAGATTTTTAACCAGCACGCCAATGACTGGAATTCGCAAGGTTGTTTCGCTCAAAGTTCGACGGCCGTCTTCGGTGGCGGTGTAACGGACAAAGACAAAAATGAGCAGACCAATGCCAAAAATGTATAGATACCAGAAGTTAATGAGCGAGTGAGTAACGGCAATGACAGCTCTGGTGGTGAATGGCAAGGGTACGTTCGACTCCTTAAAGACGCCCTCCAGAGCCGGAATTATCCGGGTAACCATAATAATCCCAACCACAATCATGGCCACAACTATAAAACCCGGGTAGAGCAGGGCGCCAACCACCTTGGAGCGAAAACCAACATCTTTCTCCTGTTCATCGGCCAAAAGATTCAATACTTCATCCAGTTTACCCGATGTTTCCCCTGCCGCCACCACGGCAATAAATATGCCGTTAAAAAGCCTGGGGTGTTTTTTAATCGCCTCGGAAAATCGGTAACCGTTTTCTAGATCAACAACAATTTCTGCCAAAATTTCTTTGATCCGATCGTTGGTCGTTTGGTTACCCATATAGCGAACTGCTTGAGTAATTGGTAAACCCGACTGAAGCATAACCGCCAGCTGACGGGCAACGAAACTACGCTCCTTAATGCTAATTCGGTGAAAGAGGTTGGTAACGAGGTTTTCGGATTTGGCCATCAGTATCTTCCTACAGAAGTAATTTTCAATTTACAATTTACAATTTTCATTTAATTTCCAATTATTCAATCCCTAAACTTTTGAAAATTGTTATTTGTTGTTTTTATTGAAAATTGAAAAGTGAAAAGTGAAAATTTATCTCGCATTAGTAGACCATCATCTTAAAGGCTTTGGGGTCAATCGCCCAGGACAGAGCCACATCAATTGTGATCTCACCACGGCTGACTAACTCGGCCAGAACTTTATCCAGTGAGATCATACCTTCGGAAGCCGAGGTTTGGATGATGTTTGGCAGTTGATGAGTCTTGCCCTCGCGGATGGTATTACGAATGGCCGAGTTGGCAATCATAATTTCCGTGGCCAAAACCCGGCCGCCTTCGACCCTGGGTAGAAGGCGTTGAGAGATAACGCCAAGCAGGACGTTGGCCAACTGCATCCGTACCTGCTGTTGCTGGTGGGGTGGAAAAACATCAATAATTCGATCGGCAGTCTGGGCGGCAGAATTGGTGTGCAGGGTGGTGAAGACCAAGTGACCGGTTTCGGCCAGGGTTAGGGCGGCTTCAATTGTTTCAAGGTCCCGCATCTCACCAACAAGAACCACATTTGGATCCTCCCGCAGGGCTGAACGAAGTGCCCGGCTAAAAGAGTTGGTGTCAGTAATAATCTCTCTTTGCTCGATGATGGATTTTTTGTGCTCAAAGACATACTCAATTGGATCTTCAATGGTAATAATGTGCTCGCTTCGACGCTGATTAATGGATTCGATCAAGGCCGCCAAGGTAGTGGACTTTCCGTGTCCAGTCGGCCCGGTAATAATAACAAAGCCCTGGCTTGGTTCGGTGAAACGCTCGAGGATGGGCGGAATACCTAGTTGCTCGATGGTCTGAATAGCCATGGGGATTAAGCGCAGGGCGGCGCTCAAGGTGCCTTTTTGGTAGAAAGCATTGGTTCGAAAACGGGTATTTTGGTAACCAAAGGAGAAGTCCAACTCTTTGCGTTGATGGAGACGCTCAACCTGTTCCGGGGTCATAATGCCCATCAATAATCGCTCGGAGTTTTCCGGAGTGACAATGCCTAGATCAGGAATTGGAAAGAGGCGACCATCAATTCGCAGTGTCGGCGGAACGCCAACGGTTATATGCAAGTCGCTCGAACGCTTAGCGATAGCGGCGTCAAGCAGTTGCTTCATCTGGGCTGTCATTGCTTCAGGCATCGGTTCCCTCCCTCATATAATCTACTCTATACAAAATGGAAAATTTATACAAAACAAGTAGAAAATATTTTTAGAAGCTGCGCTTCAAGACATTATTTTGACAGGGTAGGGGGATCTACTGCGAAGCGGTCCCCCTACCCTGTCCGACCCACCCCCTAGCACGCCCAGACAAAGAATTTTCACAGGGAGGTGAAAAACTGCTCGCTGACCTGTATTTACAGGCTCATGGCTCGTAGTTTTTTGATTTATTAGATAAGGAAAGGGCGAAGCAAAAGTGATAGACCCTGTTCGGGCGGGCGTAACGGACGACGAGCGGGCATGGTTCGAGGAGCAAAGCTCCGAGAGAGCGAGGAGGAGCTCGAGAGCCGAGCGGCGGCTGGGCCGCGAGGACTCGTACCGCTGAAGAGGGTTTATCACTTCCCGCCTGGGACTTCTTTGATTTGAGTAGTGGTCACGCGTAGAACCTCGTCAACCGTAGTAATACCCTTGAGAGCTTTGATTAAGCCGTCTTGAAGCATGGTAATCATGCCCTCGGCAATGGCTGTTTCCTTTAATTTCAAGGCCGGTGCCTTTCGGACAGCCAAATCCTCAATAGCGTCAGTCATGGTTAAGACCTCAAAAATACCGATTCGGCCGGAGTAGCCGTCGGTGCATTCCGGACAGCCGCGGCCATGGTAAAAGACCAGCTGATTGGGATTCATATTTTTCATCTGGCCGGTGGGCATTGCTTCGAGCTCCCGTTTGATGTGAGCCAGTACGGCCGGGGGAATCGTCATCGGCTCGCGGCAATGTTCACAGACTTTTCGAACCAGGCGCTGACCGATGACCGCGTTCATCGAGGAAGTGATTAAATATGGCTCCACCCCCATGTCAATTAACCGAGGCAGGGCGCCAGAGGCATCGTTGGTGTGAAGGGTCGACAGAACCAGGTGACCAGTCAAGGCGGCGTGGGTGGCCATAGCGGCAGTCTCTAGATCTCGAACCTCGCCTACCATAATGATGTTTGGATCCTGACGAAGGACCGAGCGGAGACCTTCGGCAAAGGTGAAGCCGATCTGTGGCTTAACTTGGGATTGATTTAAACCGGGCAGTTCGTACTCAACCGGATCCTCAAGAGTAATTATATTTACCCCCGGCTGGCTAATCCGGCTAAGAATTGCGTACAAGGTTGTTGACTTACCAGAACCGGTCGGGCCGGTTGAGAGGATGATGCCAAATGGTTTTTCGATATTGGCCACCAACCGATCGAAATTAGTGCCGGTAATTCCCAACTGTTCAAGCGTCAGAACACCCTCGCTCTTGTCCAGTAAGCGCATAACAATCTTTTCGCCATGAACCGTTGGCAGGGTTGAGACGCGTAAGTCAACTTGGCGTTTATCTATGACAACATCGAAACGACCATCTTGGGGGATGCGCTGTTCATCGATTTTCATCCGGGCCAGAATTTTAATTCTGGAGATTAGTGGAGCGTGAAGAAAATATGGCACATGAATGACATCGTGGAGAATGCCATCAACCCGAAAACGGACGCGAACAGAGTCTTGCTCGGCCTCAATATGAACGTCGCTGGCCTTCATGTGAATGGCCAAAAATAGAGTAGCGGCAACGATTTCTGGAATTACACCGCCCTTGAAAACTTTAGCCAGGTCTTCTACGGAGCGAACCGGACCTTTTAATAGCTTGTCCAGATCTTGGTTCTCAAGATTAGTCTCTTGCTCCTTGGCCAATCTCTGAAGTTCGTCATTAGTTTCTTCGCTCGGTTTATTGATAATATCGCCAGCTTTTAAATTAAGTCCGGTTGTAGAGGTGGGACTTGGCAGTTGATCGACCATTTTGTAGGGAGCTGGCTTTTCCTTGACCATCGTCGTCGAACCAGTCGGCTGATTTGGCTGTTGGTTGGCCGTTTTTAGGTCGTGCTCCTCCTTAACCTCCGACCCAGCTTGGCCACTCTGTTGGTACTGTTTTAAGACAGCGTCAAATGAGGCTTGATCAGTGGAGTAGCGCTCGACCAAAATCTTATTTCTCGACTCGATATAGCTCAATATCTCTTTGGCACGAAGGTCGTCAGGATTGACTAGAGCCACTTTGATTAGTGGCGGCTCAAATTGACTCTTCTGCAGTTCTAGATCAAAAACAACCATTTTGTATTTCTTGGCCACCTCGTAGGGAATTTTACTCAAGACATCTTGAGCAATTATCTTGGATCGTAAATCAACAAACTTGCCTTCCTGCTCAACCGACTTGGTTAGGGTTTTTTGGCTGGCCTGGTGATCTGGTGTAGAGGTGGCCGTGCTAGCCTTGATGTCAGTCGGTTTGGCGGTTTGGTTGAGAACTATCGGGGTATCGACAAGTTTAAGTTCAGGTTTTTCTTGAAGCTCTGAATGATAAATTTTGCGGATGGCCGCTCTAACATCAATCCTTGGGACAATGGCTAAATGAATTTTCAGTCCCTTTTGCCGTCTTAGTCTAACCAGCAGACTTGGAGCATTGCGTTGAAGCTTAGAAGGGTCGCCAACGGCCAAATGCAAGTTGAGGCCGTCGAGCTGATAGATGGCAATTGAAAAGGCTTTAGCCACGTCTTCCGGCAGAAGCTGGGCGTGTTTCAAGGGAATGATCCGGTTGGCCAGACTGATGAACGGCAGGTTATAAAACTCGGCAAAGGCCTGGGAAATTTGGTCGTCGGTAGCCAGTTTTTTATTGACAGCGTAGTTGGCTATTTCCGACAGGGATTTGCCCTTAAGTAGTTGAGAAAACTCGGGCTTGATAAGCTTTCGCCTGATCAATATCTCTACCAGTCGAGTGGTCGGGCTACCGGAAATTCGTGGTAAAACTGTCAGGGCCATACATTAAAAGCCCTCAAAGACATTATTGCGCCCAACTTGATTGGGATCAACTACCACCGGAACGTTATTTGGCTTATTAAGTTTTCGGATAGCATCGGTGGTGGCATTGCTGGAAAAGAAATCGCGAGGCAATGTTTGGAGAGGTTTAGCTAATTTTTCTGCCTGTCCTGATTTGGGTAACTGTAAGAGAACCGATAGCAGGAAACCTAAAACTACCACCAAGATTAAAACAACGCCGATTACAGTTCCCAACTTACTTGGACCGATTTCGCCGGCCATTACTTTGCTCCTTTCCCCTGATAGACTAGGCCAACCTGCAAATTAGCAGTGATTGTGCCCGTGGAATCAGATGAATAATTCTGGCTTTTAACAATCACCGTTCGAACGTTGTTATTCATGGTGTCAAGAAAACGTTGAACCGCGGCAAGATCACCACTAAACGAAAGTGATACGGGCACATCGGATGGATTGGGTGAGCCAATTGTCGCCGAGCTGAAAGTTACGCCCGCCTGACTGCCGATGCTCTCAATCATTACCAACACTTCAGGAATTTGGCTGGACTTTGGCATAGCCGAATAGCGAGCATCTAGGGTTGCTTGGAAATCCGGGCTACTCTTGATCGCGTCCAAATCTTTAACCCTTTGTTCGTACGAAGTCGTCTCAATATTTTTGACCGATACCTGAAGGGCATTTTCAGAAAACTTTTTTATCTGCGGACGAATGGCCAAAAACCAACCAACAACAGAGACAGCCAGAAGCAATAAGCCGATATTCGATCGCTTCATTTAATCAGCTCCTCAATGGCAAACCAATCGTTACCGATCATTGTAAGCTCCCCTGATTAACACCAGCCGTAATTGAAAAAGTCACGACCTTTTTGCTGTTGGCATCGGCGAAACCGTTGCTGGCCAGGATGACATCTGAAAGTGGCGTTTTGTGGTTAGGCACTCCGGACTGCCAAGAAACCAAAGCTTGAGCCAGGCTACTCATACTAGTCGTTTGTCCATCAAAATGGACTGAACCGTCTTCGGAGATTGAGACTGATGATAGCTTAACGTCCTTAGGTGTGACAGCGTTGAGTTGGTTAAACAGACCACTCCAATGAACCTTGCTGTCCAGAGCAGTTTTAAGCAGACTATCTCCCGCCAGTGCTCCGTCAATTTCAGTATTGATGGTTTTGTAGTCGGCGGTAGCTAGTTTCGTCTTGGCCGACGTTTGTCGTTTGTCTAAATCAGCTATTTTACTGGCTTGGTAAAGATTCAGGCCGATTAAAAGCACCAGCTCAACCACGATAATAAAAAATATGGCAATGCCAAACGAGTCTAGAGCACTTTTACCGGTCGTTAGCGGTGAGATATGCTCCTGCTTCGGCGCCGCATGCTGTGGCGGTTGCGGCAACGGCTGCTGATGTACCGGTTCCATGTTCCCCTCCATTGATACTTCTCACTCTACTTGGCCAGTCTTGGGCATGTCAACAAGACGCATTGGCAGGCCCTAGGCGAATAGTCGGCTTGCAGCCTCGTATTCCTCCTAGATGAATAGTCGACCTACGGCCTCGTATTCCTCCTTCATTTTATTCAGTCGTAATCGAGCCGCCTAAGCGCAAACAGCAGGGGCGACAGGGATTGAACCTGCGACCCTCGGTTTTGGAGACCGATGCTCTACCACTGAGCTACGCCCCTATAGGTATGATCTGACACTGGGTCTCACTAAGTTTACCGTAATTATCCAACAGGTAGAAGAAGTTACTTGCCTTCTTTATGAGCAGTAACTTTGCGGCAGTGTTTGCAGAATTTGTTGAGCTCTAGGCGGGTAGTCGTCTTGGTTTTGTTTTTCTGGGTATGGTAATTGCGTTCCTTGCAGATGGAACAATCGAGAGTTATCGCCGAACGAGCTTTGGTTTTAGCCATAGTTGTAAGTATTTTACCAGTTTGACGATATTCTGTCGAGCCGAGACCGGGGATTGAACCCGGGACCTTACGCTTACCATGCGCATGCTCTACCACTGAGCTACCTCGGCAATGATGCTATTTTAACAGGTCAAATACAGATTAGACAACTTCGATAAGCTTAAAGTAGGCGATCTTCACTAGGAAGTTGAGGTTAATTTTCTTGCCGTAATAGCGTCGATAGGTTGCGAGCATTTGTCCTCGATTACTAAATTCTTCGTGTCCGTCAAGGAAATCTTTTTCATCAATCTCAAGCAACTTTTTCATTCTGATTTCTGTTATCACAGCGCGGGCAAATTCCTTCTTAGAATTAAAGTTAACTAAAGATAATCTATCGCCAACTTTTAGGTCTTTGTCATCATCAATCCGCCAGGTAGTACGCTTGGTTTGGTTAATAATTAGCGGCACCAGATAATCTCGAAATTTCAGAGTCTTCATTATTTTATCGTTGGTGCTGGGGGAGGGATTCGAACCCCCGAAGGCACAGTGGCCAGTAGATTTACAGTCTACCCCTGTTGACCGCTTAGGTACCCCAGCTAATTATCGTTAATTATTTTAACCAATTTTGTATCTTTAATCTATGCTTTGGATTAGAGAAACCTATATCTTCGCGATACTTCACTACCTCGGATTTCCTAGTGAGATAAAACGACTTACTACCAACCCGAGAAGCGCGTATCGACAATGATTCCAGCATATTATTAAGATCTTCGAGAAGTTTCTTCGATCGATTAGTAAATGAAATTTGAACCTGACCACTCTTTAGCAAATAAACAGAACCGTCCGTGTCGCAAAAGCCTCGTATTAATGAACGTTTAAAAACTTTAGAGCATGATGTCCACTTTGGCACCCCAATTTGAAATTTTACCTTATTTCGAACAAACCCCATTTCTTCTAGAAACCTAACAGCCTCAACCGAACCAAAATATATATCCGCGGCGTTACAGTTTTTTCTTTGCATTACCTTGGGTTGGATGCCAAAAACTTTCTCAATCAACAGTCTAATATAGGCGATATACTCCCGTTCTCTTGAATCAATAGTAACCCGTACCTGAGTCGAAGTGATATTACCATCTCCTAGCAGGATGCCAACAAGTTCTGCCAGTTCGCTGGTGCGAGTTCTCGGGATGGAAATATTTGTAAGTTTATTGTTATACCCAGGTTTCTTGTGTCGTTGGATGGGGATCTTTAATCGAATCAAGCGCTTATATATAGTCGACTGACTGAGCGCCATTATCTGGGAAATTTCTTTAAGAGAAAGATTCCTCTTCACATATAGTGTATTTAATACACTTCGTAGGAGGTTTTCCTCACCACTCGTCCACCTTCTAGCCATAAGTTTACAGTACAATTAGGTTAACCGCTTTACAACTTCTTTATCTGAGCCCACGGTCGGGATTGAACCGACGACCTTTCGCTTACAAAGCGATTGCTCTACCACTAAGCTACGTGGGCTTGAATCCGGCACCGCATACGGCGGAGTGGCACGGAGCAACGGTCTCCCCTACTTTACTTCTTGTTGAGTAACTGCTCAAGAAATATTCGGTATTTTTTGGTGACTGGATCAAGGCTAATAGCCTCACGGATTGTGGAGATAGCTCGTTGGCCATCTTTATTGCCCCAGTAAGCCAGGGCTAAATTATAATGACGACTGGGATTGTATTTATCTTGTTTGACTGCCACTTTAAGCGCTTCGACCGCGTCAACATAGTTCTTTTTGGTTAAATAAACTAGACCTAGCTTGGCGTAGACCCGAGCATCTTTAGGGTTACGAGTAGCGGCAGTCAAGAAAAATTTCTCGGCCTGGTCGAGTTTGCCAGTGCGTAACATCTCGTCGCCTTCCTCGAAATGGCTCAACAGCTCTGGTTTCTCCTCAACTGGCTCTTCCTTCCAGAAATTATCAACCGAGGTTGGTAGACTCTGTCCGTTAGAATTTGTTGAGTTGGCAACGTTGGCTTTCGGCTGACGTTGTCGTCGTCCCAATAGTCTTGAAAACCCGCTAAAAAGTACGAACAAGCCATTTTTAATCCCCTGCCAGAGCTGAATCAACCAGTCCTTGGAGAGAGTAACCCGGCGTAGAATAATCACCAGAAACAATGCCAGAGCGGCAAAAAAGACCAGCTGGGCGATCATGACTTACGGATATCCCCTAACTTTTCCGCCAGCAGATTGTTGTAGACCGCGCCCTTCCTCATTACTCTTACCTACCGGAGTTTTGCCGCCAGTTCAAGAGAAGTCCATCTACCGCAAGCTTTTGATTTATGTTTGCTTTCAGTCTCTTTATGGTTCGATCAAGTAAAACTAGTTGATCGCTGGTTTCCACCGAAGGAAATTCTAATACTTTGGCCGACAAGGCAGTCACTAATTCCCCTAAAAAACCAACCAGCTCTTGACGATCTTTAATTGCCAGGAGCTTTAATTTTAGATCGTCCAAATCCGGGAGATTAGTGTAGCTAACTGGTCTATTTGGTTTGTTTGTCAGTTCTGCCTTAAGTTCGTGAAGACGGGAGCTAACGGTCGGCAAAAGCGTTTGGCGTGATTGACCGTCCAAAATGACCACCAGGTAGCTTGGTGGTTCTTCGAGAAGTTTAAGAAAGGCTTGCGAAACCAAATCAGACAGTCTTTCGGCTTGATGGATAACTAAGACTTTATTCTGGCCAAAAGGTCGTTGTTGACACCAAGTAATCAGTTTTTTTGACTCCTCCATATTGAGACCACTGGCATCAGCTTCATAGCGATCCGTTACCAAGGCGTCTGGGAAACGTTCGGCAATGTTGATTCTGCTAGAAGAAAAATAGGACCGGCCATAGTCTACCTCCATTGCCGTCATAGTAGGTGAGTTGGGCAGAAATTCCTAGCATTAATTTTAACTAATCAGTAGAATACTAACCATGGATGGAGCGTTTGAAGACAAGGTCCTAAAATGCAAAGACTGCGGTCAAGATTTTATTTGGACGGCCGGTGAACAGGAATTCTTTGCCGCTCGCGGTTTTAAGAACAAACCGACCCGTTGCAAAGACTGCCGGAAGAAAAACCGCCAAAAAGTCGAGACGGAGTATTTCAAAGTAACTTGTTCTAACTGTGGCCAGATCGGCGACGTGCTCTTTAAACCCTCGACAACTGACGCTCAAATTTACTGCAAAAATTGCTTTGAGGCCAAAGTCCTCAAACCTGTTGGTGAGTCGGCTTAGCCTCAAACTTCTTCAACGTTCGACGACATCGGTTACAGATGACTAAGCCCTGCCAGGATTGGACATTGGGATGGATTGCTCGCTTAGTTTTGTGGAGCGATTTTGGCCGATTGTAACCAATAGCGCTCTGCTTGCCGCAGAGCTGACAGACTAAAAAACGTTTTTGGGTTGGACTTTGAAGCATAGGTTAGCTAAATTATGTGGGTTTCTACCCTTGATTGAAATCAAGTTAATCATATACTAGTAAAGATGTTTAATCAAGATCACCTCATCCTTCTTCTCCTAATTCCAATTATTCTAATGAGCCTATCCGTTCACGAATTTGCCCACGCTTTTGTGGCTAATTTATTTGGTGATCCGACCGCTAAACTCGAAGGCCGACAGACTATTAATCCATTAGCTCACTGGGATTCTGTCGGGACAACACTTTTAGTCGGACTAATTTTGCTTCAAAGTTTTGGCATCCCCGTCCCAGCTTTTGGCTGGGGCAAACCAGTTCCAGTCAATGAGTCTAACTTTGACAATCCCAAGCTTTATGGCCTGCAAACAGCCCTGGCCGGACCGTTGAGTAACTTTTTACTAGCTGCCATTTTAGGGCTGGTGATCCGTCTTACCCACCTACCGCCACTAGCGTTGGGTTTGGCAATCACGACTATTTATCTAAACCTGTTTTTAATGTTTTTTAATCTTATTCCAGTCCCGCCACTTGACGGCTCAAGAATACTCCGGTTGTTTATGAGCGACCAGTTATACTACTCATTGGCCAGTAACCCAATATTGTTCATCGCCTTGGTTTTTGTCGCCTTCTATTTCCTGATTGATTATTTGATTATCGCCAGCCAGTTCCTGACGACTTTCTTAAGTGGCATTCACTAAACAGACATTCTAGCTTTAATTTGTTGGTAAAAATCGTTATCATATCGCCAGCTGGACATTCACTTCGTTCGTTTCGGGGCACAGTCGCGAATTGGGTCGTTCCTAGCCCCCGATTCAATTCTTTCATCGGGGTATAGTCGCGGCAGATGCCGCTCCTGAACCCCTTCGGGGTATAGCGCAGTTGGTAGCGCGCCGGGCTGGGGGTCCGGAGGTCGTGAGTTCGAGCCTCACTGCCCCGACAATTGATTTTGAGTGATGCATTCAGGCTCACGCATCATTAATATTTGGCATACACTGCCAATTCTGTTACATATGGCTCATACCAATGGCAGATGAATTTTACGATCCGCCGGAGAAGACCAAGACAAATCTTTCACTAGTTCGATTTACCAATAAAGACCGCTTAACTGACCGTTATCTCACCACTCAATTCCATCACCTCGAAGTCGCTAACAAAAGGGTAGTTTTGGCGATTTCATTGGAGATTAACAACCCTTGGCATCCGGCCAGTCAGTACGGTCAGTTGTTGATAAATACATTAATCAAAGACTTTAGCCAATCAGAAAGCCCGTCGCTGTTACTTGGGTTTGAGCGAGCTCTAAAATCGGTCAATTTGGTGTTGGAGAAGGCTTATGAAAAATTGTCAACCACAATTGGCGCTGTGGTAGCCTTAATTTATGAAGATAACGTTCATTTTTCAGCTATCGGCTCTTCCGAGATACTATTGCAACGAAGTCAAAAAGTCATCAAGCTTTACCCCCAGTCAGAGGCTGACCAGGCAAAGTATTTCGCCGAAGTCACCAGCGGTGATTTAAAGGCTGGGGAATTAATTCTGGCTGGCACAAAACTTTTCGGTCAGACCTTTGAGGATAACCAGCCGCTACCTATTCAAACGGTTGACGATCTATCAGAAATGATGACCAGCACTTTTTTGAAACTCGATGAACCGTTACGGCAACTACTAAGCGGGTTCTGTGTTGTTAACCCAAAGCAACCGGCAGAACAGACCGAGAAAACGATCTTTTGGGAGGAGTTACGAGCCTTTGTACCCGTCAAACTACCCAGGCTACGGCTACCGACAGGTTGGTTGACGTCACTGACACATAAATTGTCCAGCTTGGGACGGGCTATTGGCCAAAAACTCCCAAGAAATGATGATAAAAACAAAGAGGCTCAACCAGATCAGGTTGAGCCGGACGGTGATCAGGAGCTGGAACCAGTGGCTAGACCCCGACGACGATTACCCAGAATTAATCTCAATCTAATCGGTTTGATAATTTTTATTCTTCTATTAGTCTTCGGCGTAAAGTTAGGCAAGGAGCGCTTTGCCAGCCTCAAAAAAGAAATAAAACAACCGACATTAGTTGACGATCTATCTTCGGCCCCACCAGACAAGTACTTGTCGTTACTAGATTCAAAGCTAGACGTTAAAAGTTTTTCCGCTCTTTCTGGTGAAGATCAGAAAAAGTTGACTGAAACGCTGGCTAGTAAGGGTATTAAATTAACCAGCCTACCGGCTGTCAAGAACGAGCTTCCCGAACTAGGCCTAGATATAGATGTGACTGATTCAACCATTTTTGTCGTTGATAGCACCGGCCAGTGCTGGAAATTAGACAAGGATGTGTTGACCAAAATTGACCAATCACAACCGATCGTCGCCCCAACTGATGTGATCGCAATCAACGCCAATTCCGCTCTAGTAACGGATAAGAGTGGGACGATTTGGTCAGTTTCAGCCAAAGATAGGCAGGTTAAGGCTCTAGCTCTGCCGAGTGCCATAGCCACCGGTCAAAAATTGCTCCAATTATTTAACAAAAACCTCTACATCTACTCAACTGACAGCAAAAGTTTTTACAAGATTAGCCGCTTCAACGGTCAGATTGCTAACCCATCGATGTTCGTTAGAGCCCAGACAGTCGATAATTTTGAGCTGACTGATTGGAGTGTTGATAGCCAAATCATAGCCATTGATAGCAACGGCATGGTCAAAAGTTTTAAAGCTGATAAAGTTGGAGACGTATCTTTTAGAGCCATCACCGATGGCATACCAATTCGACTGAAAACTAATCCAAATGATGACACGATTTGGGTCTCCAGTGGCAAATTATTGGTCAGTTATGACTCAAAAGGACAGTTGACCAGCCAACGGTATCTAATTAGTTCCGAACCAATCAACAATATCCGGCTGGATTCAGATGGCAAATCTATTTGGTTATTAATTGGCAAGTCGGTCTATCTTTTACCAGTTTAGTCGCGGACCATTCTGGAAGGAGCCGAGATACCGATCAGATCCAGAGTTTTTTTAATAGTCAGGCTGGTGGCCTTGAGAATAGCTAGACGGGATTGGGCAATTTCTGGTTTCTCCCCTTCAACCCGGAGTTGCTCATAAAAAGAGTGCAAATCCGTGGCCAAACTCGTGGCAAAATGGGTCAGACGGTGGACCTCAAGGTTGCCGGCAATATCTTCAACCAGATCGGGGAACTGGATAATCCGCAATAGTAACCGTCGCTCCAGTGGCTGGGTGATTATTATTCTGTCGGGTATCTCAAACTCTTCGTTTTTGGAAAACTGGCGAAAAATTGAGCTGATTCGGGCGTAGGCGTACTGAATATAGAAAACTGGGTTCTGGCTGGAACGAGATAGGGCCAGATTAAGATCAAAGTCTAGATGAGTATCAATACTTCGGCTCAAGAAAAAGAATCGAGTTACGTCAGCTCCGACTTGATCGAGTAGCTCATCGAGCGGCACATAAGTACCGGTTCGTTTAGACATCTTTACCTCTTGGCCGTCTTTTAATAATCGGACAAGTTGGGTGACGACCCAGTCCATCTGGCCGCCCCAGGTGAAACTGTCACGCAAGACGCCGTTTATGACCATATCCAATTGTTTGGTGTAGTTGGAATGATCGGCACCCAGGACATTAATCAACCGATGGTAGCCTCTTTGAACCTTATAGCTGTGGTAGGCAATGTCGGAAGCAAAGTAGGTCTCCTCGCCATCAGCCTTGATTAAGACCCGGTCTTTGTCGTCACCGAATCTGGTTGTGGCTAGCCAAGTCGCGCCTTCGGCTTCATAGACAAGCCCGCCAGCTTTGAGCAAATCCATAGCTCTCTTAAATACACCAGTTTTATAAAGCGAGGCCTCCGAGAAAAATTGATGAAAATTTATGCCAACCTCTCGCAGAGTCGGCTTAATCATCTCTTCTAAAATAATTGCCGATGCCTGTTCGCCAATTTGACTTGGTTTTTGGTCGGTCTGCAAACGTTTAGCTAACTCTTGAACATACTCACCCGAGTACTGGGCTTGATCATCTTGAAGAACGGAATGGCCTAAGGCCTCAATCTGACCGCCGCGATCATTAACGTAGTACTCTCGAGCGACTTTACAGCCATACAGCTCCAATACCTTGGCGATCGACTCGCCAACAAACGCTCCTCGGCCATTGGCCAAGGTTAGCGGCCCGGTCGGGTTAGCCGAGATATATTCAACCAGCACCCGAATTTCGGTGCCTAAATCACTTCGACCGAATTTATCTGGGTGACCGATGATTTCCCGAGCGATTTGGGTCAGGTGCTCATTGGTAATGGTAAAGTTGATAAAGCCAGGTGTACTTACCGATACATTACGAAAAACGCTGGAGCGTTCCAGTTCGTGAACAATTTTTTGAGCTACGGCTATTGGCGAGCCGCCAAGATCCTTAGCGCAAACTAGAGCGATATTGGTTGAGAAATCGCCAAACATCGGTTGTTTGGCACTTTCAACCTCAAACTTAGGCGGATCGGCGTGAAAAACCTGCCGATAAGCCTGACGAACAGATTGATGAAGCTTGCCGAAAATCATTGATTTATTTTCTAACTTTTCCAAGATGTGGATAAATTGCCAGACTACTCAACAACGAAACTAGTTGCCAATGAAGTAATTATACTCTTGTTTATTAGGATCATGACTTCCGTCGTAATCACTTGTCTGGCCAAATGCACTGCCACCAAACACAGCCACCCAATCGCTGTCCATTTTAACTATTTCGGTGTGGGTTTGTATAGGGGTCTCAAGCATTGCCGCTAACCGGTAATGGTGAGAATCCGCCGTAAGGTTAAACAGATATGGGGCATAAAGAGGAATATTGGTGGTTGTGTCGGTTTGGGCGTAAGCCAGTTTCAGGTCAAACAGACCAACAAATCCGAATGACGGAGCCAGGAATCTGCCAGCATTTGGATCGCCAGGATTGTCTTTGGTTCGATAGCTTGGATCTTCGGGCAAACTCGAGAGAAATTCCGAAAACGGACCACAGCTGTCGGACTGGCCAAGTTCTGGATCCGGCCACCTAACCAAGTCGGCCACTTTTTTCCAAGATAGATGGGCGGCTGAACCGCCCGGATAGATGCCAACATCGCTTGAACTGGTACAGGCAGTGGCCTGAAAACGAGCCTGAAAACCCAGGGAGATGGCGGTCAAATCTGATTTACGTTTGGTATCACGCAGACGAGACCGATAGCCCTTGTAAACATAAAGGGTAATTGAGGCCAAGATGCCGATGAGGGCTACCACTGTCAGGGCCTCAATCAGGGTGAAGGCCGATCGTTTATGCCGGACAGGCCACCAAACTAACCAATTACCGACGTTTAATTTTATAGAATCCATGTTTGCCTATATGTAGCGTTAGACCCTCCGAGCTTAAGTTTACTCGTAGCCGAGCATCGGTAGCAAGTTGGCCGTTAATCTTGATGGCTTCTTGAGTTATAAGACGAGTGGCTTCTGATTTACTGACCTGGCCAACTTGGCTGACCAAATCGTCTAAGAGCAGATCGGCTTGGGGAAAATGTTTCTGGATATATTTATCTTCCGGCACACTGCCCTGCTGATAGATCTGTCGGAAATTATCCGCGGCAGATTTGGCCGCTTTCTGGTCGTGAAACTTGGCGACAATTGCCTGGGCTAGTTTCATTTTGGCGTCACGCGGATGGATTGATAGCAGTTCTCGTCGTACTTCCGCATTCATTCCCAAAACCAACTGGGCATAATCATCAATCAGAGAGTCAGGAATGCTCATTATTTTGCCAAATTGCTCATCGGCGACCTCCGAAACCCCGATGTAATTATCGTAGCTCTTACTCATTTTACGTTTGCCATCGGTGCCGATTAAAATTTTGGTCATAATGATGTCTTCGGGATTCTGACCGAGTTTTTTTTGAATATCTCGAACCGCTAGAAGGTTAAGACGTTGATCCTGGCCGCCCAATTCAACATCGGCTTTGAGCTGATAAGAGTCGATAGCTTGGAGAACCGGATAGACTAATTCCTGCAAACCGACAGGTAGACCACTAGCTAAACGTTTGGCAAAATCTTCCCGGGCAATTAGGGTATTCAGACTAATATGCCCAAAAAACTCAATCAGCTCTTGGGCAGTCATTGCCGAGAGCCAGCTAGAGTTATTAACTATTTTGGTTCGGTCAAGATTAAGAACTTTTCCGGCTTGTTCTATGTAGGTTTGGACATTGGCCTCTATTTCGTCTTGAGTCAAAATTGGACGTGCCGCACTTCTACCCGAAGGATCGCCGATCATGGCTGTAAAATCACCAATGACCAAATAGGTTTGGTGACCTAGCTCTTGAAAACGTTTGAGTAGAGTCAGAACCACCACGTGACCCAAATGAAGATCGGGCGCTGTCGGGTCAACTCCCAGCTTGACTACCAGTTTTTTACCCGAGGTCAGCCGACTATCCAACGATTCCGGATCAATGACGCCGTCAGTAACGACTAAATCTTTGAGGATATTTTCGGTTGCTACCATTGACTTCATTAGTATATCTGTCTAATCTACACTCTGTCCACTTGGAGTGGTTGTGTTCGTCGCCAACAATTGACGCTACACTGAATTATGGACAACCTATGAAACTACGAATTCCTTGGCCACACTTTAGAAAATCTGTTGCCGGCCCGGTTGGATTAACCAAGCTCCACCAGCGGCTTTTCTACAAAAAAGGCAAATTTAGCTGGAAGAGGCTAGGCATTATTAGTCTCTGGTTCTTAGGCGGATTTGTTCTGTTGATGGTATTTCTTTTTGCCTGGTTTGCCAAAGACTTGCCGACGCCGACCAAAATTCGAGCCCTGGTATCGCATGGGTCTACTAGACTAACCGACCGAAACGGTAAGGAGCTTTATACTATTTCTGGTGAGAAAAAGCGGATACTGGTTGATGCCAAAGACATCCCAACCAATATTCGCCAGGCCACGGTCGCCATTGAAGATAAGAGATTCTACGAGCATCCCGGTGTTGACCCAAAAGGAATCGCTCGATCTTTGTTTATTGACGTTTTCTCACACAACTATAACCAGGGAGGTTCGACTATCACTCAACAGTTAGTTAAAAACACTATCCTCTCCAACG
The DNA here is from genome assembly GCA_041477655.1 of Patescibacteria group bacterium. Lineage (GTDB taxonomy): Bacteria > Patescibacteriota > UBA1384 > 2-12-FULL-50-11 > 2-12-FULL-50-11 > JBGOUP01. The sequence continues at coordinate 2,327 of JBGOUP010000011.1, read as the reverse complement.
ACAAAAAAATTGTTCGCAAAATCAAGGAAGGAATTTTGGCGATCGAGATGGAATTCCTCTTTTCCAAGGACGACATCTTAACAATGTATCTAAATCAAATCCCCTATGGCGGCAATAATTATGGGATTGAGGCGGCCTCTCGATCGTTCTTTGGTAAATCCGCTAAAGATTTGACCCTAGCCGAGGCGGCTACTCTAGCCTCACTCCCCCAAGCGCCAAGCACCTACTCGCCCTACGGACCAAACCTCGATAAACTGATCGCTCGGCGTGACAGCACCCTTGATAGCATGGTTGAGCTTGGTTATGCGACGAAACAACAAGCCGATGAAGCCAAAGCAACCAAACCGGTCTTCTCACCCAAAAAGGATTCAATCACCGCTCCGCACTTCGTTTTGTTTGTTAAGGACTGGCTAGTCGCTTATTTCACTGATCAGCTCGGCGATAGACAATTGGCCGAGCAGAAAGTTGAGGAGGGTGGCTTGACCGTTACGACTACGCTCGATTTAGACAAACAGCTGATAGCCGAAGATGTGGTTGGCGCCGCCAAAGATAAAACTCTCAAAGGGGCTGGCGCCAGTAACGCTGGTCTAGTGGCTATTGACCCCAAGACCGGCGAGATATTATCCATGGTCGGTTCGGTAGACTACAACCAAGCCCAGTTTGGCAACTACAATGTTACTACCGCCCTTCGCCAGCCAGGTTCTTCTTTCAAGCCAGTTGTCTATGCTACTGCTTTCAAAGATAAATATAATCCGGCTTTTAATTTATTTGATCTCAAAACTGATTTTGGCAACTATGTACCTACCAACTACGATGGCGGTTTTCGTGGACCGCTATCAATCCGCCAAGCGCTTGGCTCATCGCTGAATATCCCGGCCGTTAAAACTTTAGCTTTGGTTGGCCTGGACAAGGCTCTGCAGACGGCCAGCGACATGGGCATCACCACCTTGACCGACAAAAACCGCTACGGCCTGTCATTGGTGCTGGGAGGTGGCGAAGTCAAGTTGGTTGACCTGACCACCGCTTACGGAGTCTTCGCCAATGGCGGCCAGCTGGTACCAACCACGCCTGTTCTGAAAATTGTTGATAGCCAAAATAAGGAACTTTATAACCACGAGCAGAAAAAAGACGCTCGAGTTGTTCTCGATCCCCAAATCGCCTACGAAATTACCAGTATTTTGTCTGACGTCGAAGCCAAACGACCGGTCTTTGGCCGGGCGGTTAGTCTTTTGAGTCTAAGTGACCGGCCTGTTGCCTCCAAGACTGGCACAACCGACGAATTCCGCGACGCTTGGACGCTCGGCTACACCCCCCAACTGGTGGCTGGAGTCTGGGCCGGCAACAATGACAACACCTCGATGAATCACGCTGGTGGCTCGGTGGCCGCCGCTCCAATTTGGCACGACTATATGCAAAGAGTCTTGAAGTTGTATCCGGCCGAGCAGTTCAATCGGCCCGACGGCATCAAGGAAGTGACGGTGGATAAACTTTCCAACAAACTGCCGGTTGACGGTTCGGAGCCGATTAAAGATGTTTTTGCCTCTTGGCAAGTTCCCAAAGACAAGGATGATGTTCACGTTCAAGTTCGAGTCTGTAAGGAAAATGGTCTATTGGCCGATTCTTCGATTCCCGATGAGCTAGCCGAAATGCGAACCTTTGTTAACATTCACTCGGAAATGCCCGACAATCCCAAGTGGGAAGGTCCGGTTCAAGCTTGGGCCCAGAGCAAGGGGTTGACCAATAAGCCACCTACCGACAAGTGTCAAGGCGGCAACATCGCCCCGACTGTTCATATTACGGCGCCAACTAATGGCTCGACGGTTTCAGGTCAGTTCAGTATTGAAGTTAGTGGAGCGGCCGCCAGCGGCGTTAAATCAGTAGAGTTTCTCATCGATAACACTGCCATCGCCACCGATACTGACGCTCCCTACTCGGCTGGCTACAGCGCTAATTCCTTAGCCAACGGCCAGCATTCAGTTAGCGTCGTTTTAACCTCCAATAATGGCTCGACTGCCAGCGATTCGATTAATGTTAACGTTAGTAAAGATAACTCACCGCCGGGCAATGTTAGTAGTTTCAACGGCAATGCTCTAGGGGGTGGTAAAGTATCATTAAGCTGGAATAATCCTGGCGACAACGACTTTAAATCGGTAAAAATTTACGTTTACACTGATCCGGGAGGCGCCTTAATACGGACAGTTGAGGTGAGTAGCCCTGGTAATTCTGTTACGATTTCATCACTAACCCCAGGCGTCTATAAATTCACGGCTCGATCAGTCGACAATGCTGGGAACGAAAGCTCTGGATTATCAATAATTCTAACCGTT
>JBGOUP010000024.1:0-12845 GCA_041477655.1 Patescibacteria group bacterium | reverse complement strand
GTGATGATCAATGGCGATGGTTGGCGTCTCATAAAATAGGTCGGGGAAATCTTGGGAGATTGAGCCTAATAGTTCGATCGAGGAAGTGTCAAGAATAATCACTAAATCGTAAGTTGGTCGACCCCGCTCGATAGCCACATCTTCTGGTACCAAACTACCCTTGGCTGGCGTAATAATAATTTTAATTTGATGAGTTTCTGGAAAACGTTTCCAGCCAAGTTTGAGTTCTTCGCCAGTGGCTCGGGTATCAACGGTAATAAAAAGTTCGTTACTGGAGGTGAGCGTTTTCATAACTTGGTCGTAACCAGGCAAGAAAGCAAACGTCTCATCGATTCGGCCAGAAATAACCACATCAACAGTTTTGCCGATTTTCTCCAAAGCCAGTTTGAGAGCTAACGACGAACCAAGCGCATCGCCGTCCGGGTCGTTGTGCGACAGCACCAAAACAGATTTAGCCTGCTTAATCAGTTCCACCGCTTGGGCTTTAGGGCTCAATTCCATGCTCTGGTCAGTATACCGGAAAATCTTTATGGTTCAATAAGTGTTATATATGAGCGGCTTCACCGCTCAAGCATACTCAAGCCTTTACCCTGAAGAAAAATTTAGCTACAATTCTCCTAACATGCCTATTCGAAGATATGCCCATTAGTGCATCAGCCAAAAAAGCTCTGCGGGTGGCGAAGACCCAAGCCACCGTTAATCGACACCGCAAGAACCTGATTAAAACGGCCATTAAGAATGTCTCGGCCGAGAATATCAATCAGGCAATGTCTGCGATCGATAAAGCGGCCAAATGGGGGATTTTTCACTCCAACAAAGCCGCTCGCTTGAAATCGCAGCTAGCCAAGCAATTTGGCGCTGGTTTGGCTAAACCAACCAAAAAGGCCGAAACCAAGACTGCCACACCAGCTAAAGCCAAAGCCGCTCCTAAAGCAAAGGCTCCTGTAGCCAAAAAACCAGCCGCCAAAAAGACTCCAAAAGAGTAATTGGCTGACCAGCCTCAAAAACCGTAGAGTAAGAGAGTCAAATGAAAGACTCTCGCCTTTTAACGTTTGCCTCAACTATTTTTGATATTAGTAAATACGCCCTGATTGCGGTGGTAGTTTTGATAACTGTGTTTATCTTGGTAGGCGCACCGTTGGTGGTGGATGGTCAGAGTATGGTGCCAAACTTTCAAAATCGAGAAGTGGTGGTGGTTAATCGCTTGAGCTATATGGGTAGCAAACCAATTGCTCGTGGCGATGTGGTAGCCGCTCGGTTTCCGGCTGACCCGACTAAAACTAAACTTATTAAGCGAGTAGTCGGCTTGCCAGGGGAAACGGTCGTGGCCAAAGATGGCCAGATTACGGTCAACGGCCAAGTGTCAACCGAACCCTATCAACCAATTTTAGGCACACCGCCTTATGCCGAGCAGGGACAGATTACACTGAAGAGTGATGAATACTTTTTGGCCGGCGACAATCGTCCTGGTTCCAGCGACTCCCGTTTCTGGGGACCAGTCGTTCGAGCCGACATCATAGGCCGAGTTAGCTATATAATCTTTCCGTTCAACAGCGCCCAGTATATTAATCGCATATCAGAGTAAAAAACTCGAAATTCTAAGCACGAAATCCCAAACAAATTCAAATTTTACAATCCTAAAATGGTTTCGAATTTCGGATTTAGTGTTTCGGATTTACCTTGCGGCTGGCTGGCTACTAATAGCTAAGGTATGAGCCAGATAGCCAAAGAGGGGGAAAACATGGTTAGCAAACTCATCAATCGTCGTAATGTTGGCAGCGATATACCAACCGGGTTGGGCGAAAGGCAAATCGTAAAAGCGTTTGGTCCACTCAACTTCAGTCTCAAAAACAATAGCGTAGGGTAGGTAGGCCAGGTATTTTTCCTGGCTATGAGCGGCGTAATTAATCAGCTGTGGATCAGTTAGAAAGCGGCGAAAGACCAACCAGCGACCCAGCTCTCGGTCACCGTAGATTGACCGAACCGGCAAGCCACGAGCAAAGAAATAGACCATTAGAGCCGCGATCATCATGCCTAGCCAAAATAAAACAAACTGGCTCAAATCGGAAAAGACTAACAGGTTCAAAACAAAACCAATCAGCCCCAGGCTAAACAAGAAAATAGCCGAGACTTGGTAACGCCGATGCAGAGTCAGGGGATTGGTGTAAAAATAACCCAGGTCATTAATTTTCTTGTAGGCCAAAATGAAGGATTGGCTGACTTGGCGGCTAAAAAGCTCTTGTGCCAGCGAAAAACTAATTTCTTCAGAAGATATTTTCTCGCCGGCTGGGCCAAAAATCTGATCGAGTAAAACCGCCTCAAAATCATCCAACTTGTCCGGCGATGGTTGGCGTCTAAAGCGAAAATCATTGCCGGAAACCTGATGAATAACTAAATGCCCCCGCCTAGCCAAATCGACCAGCGTTGCTGCCACTTCTCGGCTACTAATTCGGCCGCGTAACAAAATTCCAAGCAGAGCCGGAGCCAGGCGACTGGGCGGATCGGTCAGTTCTTTGACTGGCGGCAGAGTCACTTTTCGAAGCCTGGCCAGAGCCACGATCAGCAGTAATAATCCCGTTAGGGCTGGCAGGGCGATGGAGACGCTTGTCCAGACAATCGGCGGCATGGTGGTGACGGTTTGTTTAATTCGCGATAGAGCAGTCTGGTCAAAATAGGTTTTGGGCAGTTCCATTTCGATGGTCAGTTGGCTTTCGCTGCCTACATCTTTGGCCATGTAAACGATGGTTTGGTTGTCGGCTAACTGACTTAAAGCGTTGCTGGCCCCGCCGTTATTAATGAATTGATGGCTAATTAGGTCTTCAGTAACTGGTTTAGGCAAATGAACAGCCACTGAAAAAGAGCTTAAAATATCTTTGGGTCGGTTAATGACCTGATAACGATAGCGAAAAGTGGAGGTGCCAATAATCTGCTCGGGCGAAATTTTGGCTTTGCCAACATAAAAATCGCCGGTGGGGGTAACGGTGATGTCTAAATCGTAAGTCGGGGCGGTGCTGCTGGCGTCGGGCGAAACCGGCGCGGTTGCCCGTAGGGGATGAAAGTAGAGGATAGTCAGGCCAACAAGGGCCAGAATTACAAAAAACAGAAACGATCGGCCGTAAAAACCAAATTGCTTGAGCCAACCCATCGGGTTAGTTTCCCTCCCACATTTCCTCCCATTGTACTCTAGTCGGGTTGGGTTGGGGTAGGTGGCTAACAAGCAAAGCAACGACGTCGTCTGCATCGAGTGAGCCGGTTTTCAGGCCAAGGTCGCAGTCAATCAAAAGATCGACCAGTAAGCGCGACTGGTCAGGGTTGGAAATTTCTTTACGAATGGCGGCCGCCAATTCCCCTACTAATAGCTCGATTGGCTCGCCCCGTTGGAAGCGCTTGATCAACTCTTTCTTGAGACCAGGCCAGTCTCCCCTCTTAAGTATTCGAAAAAAAATGAACGGCTGGCTCGCCTCTTCTTTGACGGTGCCGTCTAGACCTGCGCCTAGAACCAGACCACGCAAAGCGCTATCAATCGCCCAGAGATCATTGCCGTACTGATCGATCAGGGCTTTGCGCTGACCGGCCTGGTTTGCCAGCTCGTAATGAGTTTGCCGCTTAGCCACCCAAGCATCGAGTGCCCGTCCTTCTGGTGGCGCTACATTAATAATCCGCGTTTCTTTAGCCAATACTGCCACCAACGGCGATTTGTCTTTGAGCTCTTTGCTATCCCAAACTACCACGTGGGTTGAAGCGGGCATTTGGGTTAAGAAATGAGCCAAGTCTCGTTGGGCTATGTCGTTAAACAGCCCGACTCGGCGCAAAATAAGCAATCGCGATTGGGCAAACAACGGCACGGCCTGCAGATTGGCCCAGTTAAAATCGGTCGTCTCTTCATCTAACTCCATCACCTCGACACCGTTAGGATTCTTCTCTAAGTAACCGCTACGAATTTTATCAATAGCCGCTTTGGCCAAAAATGAGTCGCTGCCTTTTAAGTAGAAGATCATATTTTATGCATGATCATTTTAGGTTTTTGAGATATCTTTGGATTTTGATATTTGATTTTTAATTTCGAGCGGAGCGAGATCGGCCCAGTTGGGGCCAGATTTAACCTCAACGGTAATTGGCACTTTCAATTCCATGACGTTACTCATTTTTTCTCTAACCAATTTGGCAATTTTAGCCAGCTGATCGGGTTCAATCTCAAAAACCAACTCGTCGTGAATCGACAGCAGCATCGCCGCTCCCTCGGGCAAGGTTCGATCAAGCTCAACCATGGCTAGCTTGACCAAATCGGCGTTGGTACCTTGGGCTGGCGAATTTATCGCCATGCGCTCGGCCGCCGCTCTAAGACCGGGATTAGGCGAGTGAATATCGGGCAAGTAGCGCCGACGGCCAAATAATGTCTCAACGTAGCCTTGGCTATGCGCCTGCTCGCGCATCTCTTTCATATATTTAACAATGCCTGGAAATTGATCCAGGTAGTGCTCGATATGTTCTTTGGCCTGGCCAATGCTAATACCCAAATCGTTAGCCAGAGCGTTACTGCCCAAGCCATAAATAATGCCGTAGTTGATAGCCTTGGCGGTGCGTCGATCGACATTAAGCAAATCCGAGACGGCTTTATGCACATCCTGGCCGTTGGTGAACGTTTCAATCAGTTTAGGGTCATTACTCATATGAGCAACAATGCGCAGCTCAATTTGGGAGTAGTCGGCACCAAGTAAAATTTTGCCTGGACCAGCCACAAAGGCTCGACGAACGTCAGTACCAAGCTCCGTTCGGATGGGGATATTCTGTAAATTAGGGTTATTACTGGCCAACCGGCCCGTAGCGGCGCCCAGCTGCGAGTAGGTGGTGTGAACCCGACCATTAGCGTCAGCCAATTTGGGTAGCGTCTCAATGTAGGTGCTCATAAGTTTTGACAGTTCACGATACTCCAAGAGCATGGGCACGATTGGGTGAGCTTCTTTGAGTTTGGAGAGGGTCTCGGCATCGGTCGACAAGCCTGACTTCATCCGTTTAACCCCGGCTGTTTCCAAATTAAGTTTTTCAAAAAGAATCGTTTTAAGCTGTATTGGCGAGTTAACATTGAAGGTTTCGCCGGCTTCTTTTTGTATCGAGGCCTGCAAAGCCGTCAGACGCTCGGCTAGTTTTTTAGACAAATTCTTAAGATGTTTCAGGTCAATGGTAATGCCTCGGGCTTCCATTTTTTCAAGCACGCTCATCAACGGCATCTCAATTTCGTAAAAGACTCGCTTGAAGGAACGATCTTCCAGCTGTGGGAAATAGTGCTCGAACAATCGCCAGGTAATGAGCGCATCTTCGCAGGAGTACTCGGCTAGCTGTTCGGCCGGAACATCGGTCATGGGCGCACTTTTCTTGGCACCGATCAATTCGGCGATGGAGATTTTACGAAAGCCCAGCTCACTAATCGACAGATCATCGAGGCGAATCGACATCGGCCCGGTCGCTAGTAGCGAGGCGGCGATCATGGTGTCAAACCAGACTCCTTCGACTGGCAGGCCAGCTCGAGACAGGACTGCTAGATCATATTTGAGATTGTGACCGATTTTCTTGATGGTTTTACTATTCAAGACTTTCTGTAAATCCGCTCGTACTTCTTCAATTGGTACGCCGCCAGGATAAACCGGCGCTAGCGGCAAGTAGGCCGATTCAGTGGCCGACCAGCCAAAAGCAATGCCGATTAGCTCGCCTTCCAAATCGATCGTCTCGGTATCAATGACCAACTTATCGACTTTGGCCAACCGCTTAAGCAGGGTTTTGGTTTCCTCAACGGTTTTAAGCAGACGATAGGGCAAACGCTCTTGGGTAGAGGGGGCTGGCGGTGGTGAGGCATCAGTCCCTGGGGCAAATAAATTCGACTGGACAGTGGCTTGGTGGTTGGGAATACGGCTAATTAGCGATTTAAAGCCCATCTCCTGGAAAAAATTAATCGCTTTAGAAAAATCAAAATGACTGGTTTCGGCCGATTTTAGATCCAGCTCAATATCCAAATCAACTTTAATTGCCCCCAAGCGTCGGGAGATAGCCATCAAATCTTTGTGCTCGATTAAGAGCTGTTTTTGTCGGGGCGATAACTCGTCCAGATGCTCATAAATCCCTTCGATAGTATCGTATTTGGTTAAAAGCTCGCTAGCCGTTTTGGGGCCAAAACCGGGCACGCCCGGAATATTGTCGCTGGAATCACCGGCCAGAGCCTTGTAATCAATCACCTGCCGAGGCATCACGCCTAGCTTGTCTTTAACTTTAGTGGTGTCGTAAACCAAGGTGTCACTGACTCCCCGGCTCAACGAATAGACACCAGTCGAGTCATCAACCAACTGCAAGGTGTCGTTATCACCGGTCACGATCACTGTTCGTAAGCCTTTTTTGGCGGCGTTTTTAGCCAGTGAACCAATCAAGTCATCGGCCTCAACCCCTTCTTGGGCATAGAGCGGAATGTTTAAGGCCACAACCAGCTGTTTGGTTCGAGGAATTTGCAGATATAAGGCTTCGTCAGTTTCGGCTCTTGTTGCTTTGTATTCAGGATAAATGTCATTACGAAAAGTGTGTCGGCCAGCATCCCAACAAGCGACTACGTACTCGGGTTTTTCGTCCTTGAGGGCTTTTAGTAGGGCGCTAGCAAAGCCATAGACAGCGTTAACCAACTCTCCCTTCGGGCTCGTCAGCGGCGGCAAGGCGTGGTAGGCCCGATGAATTAGAGCGTTAGCATCAATCAACAATATTTTCGGAGCTCGACTAGACATGGCTGGAGTATATCAGAGCCAAAAGCCCCTACACCTTATAAGTCTTTAGCAGTTCTTCGATCACTTCTCGGTCGTTCCAGGGCAGATGATGACTGCCAACAACCATCACTTTTTCAGCACCTTTGCCGGTGACTAAGACTACGTCCTGCGGTCGGGCTAGCTCTAGGGCTTTGGCAATGGCGTCGCGGCGTTCAGGCACAATCCACCACCACAGATCTTTGCCGTTTTCTTTGTATTTAAAGGGTACATCGGATTCACGATTAACCTTGTAGCGACCGCCTTTATTGGGTCGGCCACGAGGCACGCCAGCAACAACTTCGTTAATGATTGTCAGCGGATCCTCGGAATACGGATCCTCGTTAGTGATAATCACATAGTCGGCAAAACGACCGGCCAGCGCCCCCAGAATTGGCCGCTTGGTTTTATCCCGATCGCCGGCCGCGCCCAGAACCGAAATTAATTTGCCCCGAACGGTTGGTTTGATCGTTTCGTAAACCTTTTGCAGGGCATCGGGCGTGTGGGCGTAATCAACAATGACCGTAAAGGCCTGGCCTTCATCAATTACTTCCATTCTTCCGGCTACGGTCGTAACCGAGTGTAAGCCCGTCACGATTTGCTCAAAATCGATCCCTAAACCAATGGCAATTGAGGCGGCGGTTAAGGCGTTGTAAACATTGAACTTGCCGGGCAATTGCAAATTAACAGTGGCCTGACGAGTGCCAACCAGCATGACAAAATCAACACCGCTGGAGCGTTCAAAAACTTTTTTGGCCGTGACATCGGCTCGTTCGTTGATGCCATAAGTAATGGTTCGGTTGGCTGTGTAGCGCAAAAAATGTTCGGCCGACGGATCATCTAGGTTAACAACCGACAAGGCCGGCCGATGGGCAAAGAGTTTTTCTTTGGCCGCTCGGTACTCTTCCATAGTGCCGTGATAATCAAAATGGTCGTGGGTAAGGTTAGTTAAAGCCACAGCCTCAAAGGGAATTCCCCAGAGACGATGCTGATCCAGACCAATTGAAGTGACTTCAACAACGGCAAACTCACAGCCATTTTGAACCATTTGCTTGAGCAGTTTTTGGAGCAAAAAGGGCGGGACACTGGTCATTTTTTTGGAGTTTTCAATCAGTTTGCCGTCAATCTTGAAATCGATAGTGGTGACCATGCCAACTTTGTGGCCAGCTGCCTCCAAAACCGAGGTCAGCATATGACATGTGGTAGTTTTGCCGTTGGTGCCAGTGATACCAATTACTCGAAGTTTGCGAGCCGGGAAACCGTAAAGCAAGCCGGCTATAAAAGCCACCTTCCAACGGTAGAAGTTGACCAACCAGTTCGGGGTTTTGTTTTTGATAGAAGTTTTAAGACTCATTATATGTTATATCGTATACAGTAAGCCGATTATAATTTCCTTCGCCTTCGTTCCATGAACTTGTACAGATTATTATCAGTTCTCATAACCTTCGTCTTCGTCTTTCAATGATCTGGTATATCCTATACCAAAAGGGCTTGTGAACCAAGTCCCAGGAACCAAGCAAGCGAACTGTTTGACCGCCAAACTGGGTTTTGAACCTGGTTAGTTGGGCGTAACGATGAGTTTCTTGATCGGGCTTGTCCGCCAAAGCTTCAGTGTCGGCGGGCGGAGCCACTGCCAATAGATCGTATATCTTGCACTGCCGCTCTTTGGCCCGCTTGATTGCTTGCCAATGCATTAAGTACGGTGCCATCAGTGACCGATCACCGCCGGAGCCGCCATAAAGGTAACTAGCCAGACCTGGGTAATAACTAATAATCATGGCCGATAAGTCCTGATCGTCTTTGGAGATAACGACGACTTCCCCGGCTCGGTGTTTAGCTAGCATCGTCACTAATTGTTGGAAATAATTAAGGTCTCGGCCGGAAAAATCGGCGCGTTCAGAAGTATGAGCGTAGAGCTGAAAAAATCGTTCTACTAGGCCAGAATCGCTACCGTATTCGGTTTTAAGGTTATGGCGTTCGGCCAAGCGAACATTGTAACGACCCTTGGGTTTCATTTGGGCCAGGATTTTTTCCTCGCTGTGCTGCAAATCAAGCCATTGTCGATATTCTGGCTGAACATCCTCAAACGATTTAACTAAGCCTAAATCCAACAATATTTTGGCTCGATCGGCAGTCCAAGGCACCAAAAATTCAAACCGGGTTAAGATGCGGTTTTTAGGTGGCGATTTAAATTCTCTAATTTGTTTGATCGCCTCTTCGTCTAAGGGTAGTTCTGGCAAATAGGCTAACGTTTTGCCAAGCGCCAAGGTTCGTTCGAGCAACCAAAAACGGCCTAGGCGATGAGCTTTCCAGCCAAAGCGTTCTTTGAAATTGGCCCACGACTCGGTTTGCAAAAACGATTCAATCACCCCAATAGTATACTGCATTTTAACCTGATTGAGATTAAATGAGTCGCCCAGCGACTCAAGTTTTGTAGGGACGGGGGATTCAGAGTTTAGAAGCCCATCCCCCATCCCTACAACCCACCCCCTGGCACATCCAGACAAAGAAAAGGAGCCACCCTAGCACGTTCTCTAACGAGATGAGGATAAAATCTGCGCGGCGAACCGGAAGTGTCGCGGTTTCGCCGCTGGATTTTCATCAAATTTAGAAAACCGAAAAACGGGCGAATCTAACCCCAAAGCAGGTTATGAGCCTGTTTTTCACCTTGCCCACGGCAGTGAGCGTGCCGGGTACGGGGGTGTGGGGGCCTAGGGGCGGCCTTCGCAACTTCGAGCCCCCGGTCCTCGCAAAAATCCTCGAGTCACGCAGTGACTATTTGTGAAACTATCAGGTTAAACTGGAAACCGATAGAATTAGGTCATGAGAATACTGGCTATCGAAACCAGTTGCGACGAAACTGCCGCTGCTATTGTTGAAGAAGCAGGCGGTCAGCCAAAAATTATTACCAACATTGTCGCTTCGCAGATTGATATTCACAAAGAAACCGGCGGGGTCATTCCGGAGGTGGCGGCACGGATGCACGCCGAGGTTATGCCGGCTGTGCTGGGTCAGGCCACCAAAAACAAAACACTTGATTTTGACGCGGTGGCAGTGACAATTGGACCCGGCCTGATCGGCTCATTGTTGATTGGTTTGGCGGCAGCCAAAACTATCGCCCAAGTCAAAAATATCCCCTTTTACGCCGTTAACCATTTAGAGGGTCATATTTATTCGGCGTGGCTTGAGAAGCGAATACTTGGAGCTTCGAACGGAAGTGGCCGCCAGCGATACAATAACCTGATCGCTGGTAAGGACACGAGCGAAGGACTGCCGGAATTGCCGGCTTTGATTTTGATTGTTTCCGGTGGTCACACCGAGCTGATCTTGATGAAGCGGCATCTGCACTACCAACTCTTGGGTGCCACTAGAGACGACGCGGCAGGTGAAGCCTTCGATAAAATCGCTCGATTACTCGATTTGGGCTATCCGGGCGGACCTGCCATTAGCCAGCTGGCAGTTCACGGCAAAGCCGATGAGTTCGATCTACCAATCGCCTTGCCAGAGAATGACGAGCTAGATTTTTCTTTTAGTGGCCTCAAAGCGGCGGTGGCTTTGAAGGTTAGTAAAATGAGTCAACCGATCGCCGCTCACACTAAAGCCGACATTGCTACTAGTTTCCAAGACACGGTTGCCAAAACACTGGTTCGAAAAACCCTGGCCGCTATTCGTCTCAATCCTGGCATTAAGAGTTTTTGTTTAGTTGGCGGTGTAGCGGCTAACACGCATCTGCGAACCGAACTAACCCAGGCCATCAACCAGAACCACCCAGAAATTACTGTGACTATCCCGCTCATTGAGTACTGCACCGATAACGCCGCTATGATTGGGGCGGCGGCGATCTATCGCTCAATGTTTAGCCAACCCGATAACTGGTACAATGTTCAGGCTGATCCTAGTTTGGGCTTAGGCTCAAACTAAATCAAAAACCATAGACCAAAGACCAAAATGAACCCAAATATAAAAAATGATTTCCCGGATCGACTAATAAAATTTTCCATAAAAGTAATTGGATTGGCTGGCCAATTGAAAAATGATAGCTTGTATAGGTCGATAGCCGATCAAATTGTCAAGTCTTCAACGTCCATAGGTGCTAATATCGTTGAAGCAAAGGGGTCCGGATCAAAACGAGACTACACTCGTTTCTTTGAGATTGCCCTTAAGAGCTCCCACGAGACTAAATATTGGTTAAAGGTAATAGGAGAAAGCAGACCCGAATTAGCACAAGATGTAGCAACGATTCTGGACGAGACCGAACAAATTTCTAAGATCATCGCAGCCAGTATCATTACCATGAAAGGCAGGTGATAATGTTTTTAGTTTTTGATCTACCTTTGGTTTTTGATATTTGGTATTTGGTTTAATCATGGAAGAATTACCAACTAAGTTTGACCACACCAAAGAAGCGGAAATTTACCGCCGTTGGGAAGAGGCTAAGGCTTTTGAGCCAAGCGGTCAGGGCAAGGCTTTTTCGATCGTTATGCCGCCGCCCAACGTGACGGGCGATTTGCACTTGGGTCATGCTCTGACCTATGCCGTTGAAGATACCCTAGCCAGAAACAAGCGGCGCCGAGGATTTAACGTGCTGCTGTTGCCTGGAGCCGATCACGCTGGCATCGGTACCCAGATTTTGGTAGAAAAAAAGATTCGCGAGGAGAAAAAAATCAGCCGCTACGAGATTGGCAAAGAACAATTTTTGCAAGAAGTTGAGAGTTGGGTTGATCATTATTTGCCTCGAGTAAAATCGGCCATCAAACGCTTTGGTGTGTCCTGCGACTGGTCGCGTTTTCGCTACACTATGGATAGTCATTCCAAATTGGCCGTCCGAACCGCTTTTGTTGAGCTCTATAAGAAAGGTCTGATTTATCGAGGCAAGTATTTAGTCAACTGGGACTCCAAATTGCAGACAGCTCTGTCTGATGATGAAGTCAGTTACCAGGAGATTCCTGGCAAGCTCTATTTTATTAAATACGGGCCAATTACGGTAGCAACCACCAGGCCCGAGACGAAACTTGGCGATACCGCTATCGCCGTTCACCCGCACGACTTGCGCTATGAGCAATTTGTAGGAACCGAGATTGAGTTTACTAATGAATCTGGCCAGAAACAGAAACTGCCGGTCATTGCCGATGCTTCGGTAGATCGCCAGTTTGGCACCGGCGCGCTCAAGGTAACACCGGCTCACGACCCGCTCGATTATCAATTAGGCCAGAAACACAAATTAGAGAGTAAGCCGGTCATTGGCCCCGATGGCAAAATGACCGCCGAAGCGGAAGCCTATGCTGGGCTAACCATAACCGAAGCTCGAGAAAAAATTGTGGCCGATCTGCAGGCCCAAGATTTAATTGAGAAAATTGCTGACCACACCATTCGTCAACCAATCGCCGAACGATCCGGCGCGGTGGTGGAAAAACTGCTCTCGCCCCAGTGGTTTGTTAAAACCACCGCCATCAAAGATCAAGCTCACCATGTCGTTAGCTCTAAGCAAATTCAATTTCTGCCCAAAAACCTGGAAAAAGTCTATTTTAACTGGCTGGATAATCTGCACGACTGGTGTATCTCCCGACAAATTTGGTGGGGACACGGCATTCCCGTTTGGTATTGCAAGAATCCAAACGGAATTATCAATTCTCAATTATCAATTCTCAAAAAAGATGAAAATTGGAAATTGAAAATTGGAAACTCGTCGGGGGAATATTTTGTGGCTGACCTGGAGAAACCTAAATCCTGCCCCTTCTGCGGGGAGTGTTCAATGGAGGCTGACTCCGATGTTCTCGATACCTGGTTTTCATCCTCGCTCTGGCCGTTCTCAACTTTGGGCTGGCCTCTCGACCCTTCGACTGAGCTCAGGGTAAACTCTGCTCGAGGTAAACCCGATAGCTCCGACTCTGATTTCAAGACTTTCTTCCCGACCAATTTAATGGAAACTGCGGCCGATATTATCTTTTTCTGGGTGGCTCGGATGATTATTATGAGTCTGGCTTTAACCGAGCAAGTTCCCTTTAAGAATGTTTATTTTCACGGCCTAATTTTGGATAAAGATGGCAAAAAGATGAGCAAGAGTAAGGG
>JBGOUP010000010.1:0-26068 GCA_041477655.1 Patescibacteria group bacterium | reverse complement strand
TAAGGTTATTGATTAAGAGGTAAAGTACAAATGCTACAGCCAAAGCGAACCAAATTTCGCAAACAACACAAAGGGCGTAACCGCGGCGTTGCGACCAATGGTAATAAAGTTAATTTTGGCGAATTTGGCTTAAAGTCTCTAGACCGAGGCTGGCTGACCAGTCGTCAGATAGAGGCTGGTCGGCGAGCTATCACCCGATATATTAAACGTGGCGGTAAGGTCTGGACTCGAGTATTTCCTAGTAAACCCCGTTCGGCCAAACCAGCTGAAGTTGGCATGGGTGGAGGTAAGGGTTCTCTCGACCATTTCGTTGCCGTCGTTAAACCCGGCACGATTATATTTGAGATGTCAGGAGTCGATGAGGAAATTGCCGCGGAAGCGCTTCGATTGGCGTCCAATAAGTTGCCGGTCAAGACTAAATTTGTTCGTCCGGAGACGAAATAATGGCAACGAAGCTTAAAACCCAAGATCAGCTACGGGACTTTCGACACTTAACAGAGCGGCAAATTCTTGATAAAATTACCGAGAGTAAAAAGGCCATGTTGGTTTACAAGCAAGACCAAATGCTAGGTAAACTAAAGAATACCGCCCAAATTAGAGAGCTTCGCAAAGCTATAGCCAAATTAGCCACAATATTAGACGAAAAAATCACCCAGAAAACTAAAGATGAAGCGTAGTCAAATCGGCATTGTTATCTCTGACAAAATGGACAGTAGCGCCGTTGTTGAGGTTAGCCGTTGGAAAACCCATCGACTTTACGGCAAACGTTTCAAAAGAGCCAGTCGTTTTTTGGTTGGCAATCCAGACAACTCTTACAAAATCGGTGATACGGTCGAAATAAACGAAACTAGGCCGCTTAGTCGTCATAAACATTGGCAAATAGTTAAGAGAATTGAAGGGCAGTCTAGCAAGCACAGCGATACAGATGCGGTTGAGGAAATTAGCAAATGATGCAACTTCGCTCCCGAATTAAAGTTGCCGATAACTCTGGCGCTAGATGGATTGGAGTAATTAAAGTTATCCACCAAGGCAAAAGCGATGCCGCCGAGCTCGGAGATATCGTAGTCGCATCAGTCAAGGTTGCTACGCCCAGAGCAACGGTCAAGGCCAAGGAAATTGTTAGGGCTCTGATCGTTCGACAGAAAAAACCATACGGTCGTAAAGACGGCTCAACTATTCGTTTTGACGACAATGCCGCTGTGGTGATTAATGATGATGGCACGCCTCGCTGTACTCGCATTTTTGGGCCAATCGCCAGAGAAATTCGTGATCGCGGCTTTACTAAGATAATTTCATTGGCCGAGGAAGTGTTATGAGCTATTCATCCTCCTTATGTTCATTGGGTTCACTAAGATGAGTTTTCCTAAATTGAAAATCCACAAGGGGGACAAAGTGATTGTCATAGCCGGCAAAGACAAGAACAAGACGGGTTTGGTTGAGGCGGTTCTACCTAAAGCTAATAAAGCCATTGTTGCTGGTGTTGGGATGGTCAAAAAACATATGAAGAAATCGGCTAAATTTCCCCAAGGAGGAATTATTGATAAATCTATGCCAATCCATCTATCCAATTTAATGCTCTTAGACCCGTCTACCAACAAACCAACCCGTGTCGGTTATATAATCCAGGGCGATCGGAAACTGCGAAAAAGCAAAGTTAGCGCCGAGATATTTAGGGCGGAAAAATCATGAGCAAAGTGATTGGCGTCAAACAGCGATATCAGGAATCCCTGCCAGAGTTAAAGGCTTCACTTGGAGTAAGTAATATCATGGCCTTGCCTAGACTCAACAAAATAACTCTGAATGTTGGAACCGGCCGACTGACCGGAAATAAAGATATGTTGACTTTTATTGATCAGGCTTTACGTTCTATCTCCGGTCAGAAAGCTATGATTACCAAATCTAAGAAATCCATAGCTGGTTTCAAGTTGCGAGAGGGGAGTGATGTTGGCTTTAAAATTACTCTTAGAGGCAAAAGGATGATCGACTTCTTGGATCGATTAATCAATATCACCTTGCCCCAAATACGGGATTTTAGAGGTATAGACAAGAAAAGCTTTGACCGCCAAGGTAATTTAACTATTGGTTTTAAGGATTCATCGGCTTTTGTCGAGCTGGAGCATGCCGGCATTGATAAGAGTTTCGGCCTATCGATAACGCTTTCAATTATTAATTCTGATCCAGACAAGAGTCTAACACTTGTTAGCACCCTTGGTTTTCCTCTTAAACAAGGGTAAAATTGATCTTAAAACAATATAACATTGAGATGAAAAATGGCTAGCAAACGAAATATGGTTCCCAAAAAAGAAAAGCACCAAGTCCGAGTTGTCAATCGGTGTGCTTTGTGTGGTAGGAGCCGCGGTTATCTTCGACGTTTTGGAATTTGCCGAATCTGCTTTCGGGAACGAGCCTCCTTGGGTGAGATCCCTGGCGTTCGAAAGGCTTCGTGGTAAATTACTATGATTAACGATCGATTAGCCGATTTTATGACAAGGATTCGCAATGCCAGCATGGTTGGTAATCTCGAGTTGAGCCTACCAACATCCCTAATGTTGGAGCGAGTGGCTAAAATTCTCCAAGACGGGGGTTACATTAAGAAAATCAGCCATGACGAGAATAACTTAATTGTGACGCTTAACGATCAGCAACCGATTACTTCAATCAAAAGATTGAGTAAACCAGGTCTGCGCCACTATGTCCACTCTAATCGCATCCCCCGGACCAGAAGTGGTTTAGGTATGGTCATTTTGTCTACTCCAAAAGGTGTTCTGTCTGACTTTCAGGCCCGTAAGCAAAAAGTCGGCGGCGAATTGTTGTGTGAGGTCTGGTGATGGAGAAAATGCGCAACACTGTTCTCGGAGCCGCCAGCTCATTCCAGCGATTCTCTGGCTATCGTCCTCGACTGCCATTCGCCTTCGGCGAAACCAAGCTGGCAGTCTGCGGAAGCTCCGACGAACAGATTGCCGCATTTTCAATGTTGTGGGATGGAAATTAACTATGTCACGAATTGGAATTAAACCTATATCTATTCCCGAAGGAGTAACCGTTGAATTAACTCCAACCAGAGCCACCGCACGTGGCCCCTTGGGCGAGTTATCGTTGGAGCTACCACATACTCTTTCAGTTAAACTTACCGATGGTCGGCTGATTGTCAGCAGGCTCAATAATATTATGTTGACCCGCTCGCTTCACGGCACAATCAGAAGCTTAATTAAAAATATAATTTCTGGGGTTACAGACGGTTTCACTAAACAGTTGGAGATGATCGGGATCGGCTATCGAGCCGCCATTGAGGACAAAACTCTTATATTACAAGTCGGCTTTACCCATCCAGTTCGCATTGACATTCCAGATTCTCTGGCAGTTAAGATTGATAAGAATGTTATTTCGGTTACTGGAATCGACAAACAAGAGGTTGGCCAGTTCTGTGCCGAGCTACGTCATGTCCGGCCACCAGAACCTTATAAAGGTAAGGGTATACGCTATTATGGCGAAAAAGTGCGGATGAAGCAGGGTAAAGCAACTAAAACAGGAGCCTAATGCAACCAATTAACCGCCATCGCATTCATCGAAAAATTCGCAAATCTATCGCTGGTACCAGCCTACGACCCCGTCTGTCTGTCTATCGTAGCCTAACCGCCATTTACTCCCAGTTAATTGACGATGAGTTGGGTAAAACACTAACTCAAGCCTCGTCAAAGGGATTGTCTGGGTCGCTAAGCGTCAAAGCAAAGCAAGTCGGAGCGCAAATTGCCACTCAAGCAAAAGAGCTAAAAATTAGCCAAGCTGTCTTTGATCGAGGCGGTTTTCGTTATTTGGGCGCAGTTAAGGCTGTCGGCGACGCCGCCCGCGAGGGAGGATTGGAGATCTAATGACAGCTCGGCGTTCATCACCAGTTATAAATAGAGAAGTCGGCCAAGATAGGCAGAACGAAATGGACGAGCGAGTAGTGGCGATTGATCGGATTTCCCGAACTGTCGCTGGTGGCAGACGGATTCGATTTCGAGCCATTGTTATTGTTGGTAATCGCAAAGACAAAGTTGGTGTTGGTGCGGCTAAGGCCAACGATGTCCAGTCAGCCATTGCCAAAGCCAAGAATCAAGCTACTAAGTCGTTAGCTGCTATTAACATCGTCAACCAGACTATTCCTTACCAGGTTACTCAAACTTATGGTACGAGTACTGTTCTGCTTAAACCAGCCCCAAAGGGGCATTCCATAATCGCTGGTGGTTCTGTTAGAGCAGTTCTAGAGCTAGCCGGAATTCATAATATTGTTAGTAAGTCGCTGGGCAGTAGCAATGCTCTGAACAGCGCCATGGCCACCTACACCGCCCTCAAGAATTTGAAAGTAATTAATAGACAAACGAGTACAAATGTCGATAACTAAAATGTTTCAGGGAGTCAGGGCTAAGCAAGCTAAGCGAGTCGGCCGAGGAATAAGCGCCGGCGGCGGCAAGACGGCTGGACGTGGTACCAAAGGTCAACACTCCCGGACTGGGGGCAATCGTAAAGTTAAAGCCTGGTTTGAAGGAGGGCAGACGCCTCTCTATCGAAAAATGGCCAAGAAACGTGGTTTTAATCACGTTGTCACCGAACCGATCGTCTTAACTTCAGGTTTCGTTGCCAAGCATTTTTCGGCTAACGAAATCGTTTCCCCCCAAACCTTGCTGGACAAGAAACTAATTCGTCGAGCTGATCTTAAGCGTCCATTTAAAGTTATCGCCCGGGGCAAATTAGTCAAAACGATCAAATTCGAAGGCATTAATCTCTCTAAAAGTTTGACCAAGTGATGATCAGGGAGATATTCCTGCAAATCATCAAAAGCAAAGATCTGCGTAATCGGATTCTCTTCACCCTGGGCGTATTTGTCTTTATCCGTTTTATCGCCCACATACCCCTGCCCCAAATTGATAAAGCCCAGTTAGCCAATTTCTTAGGCCAATCCCAGAACCAAGTTTTTGGCGTGCTTAGCCTTTTTACGGGCGGCTCAATCTCACGACTTTCCATAGATATGTTGGGAGTTGGCCCCTATATTACCGGCTCGATTATTATTCAACTGTTAACCAAAGCTATTCCCAGCTGGGAAGCAATTAGTAAAGAAGGGGAGTCGGGGCGGGAGAAGCTCAACCAATATAGTCGGTACCTGGCCGTTCCCTTAGGTTTAATTCAAGGTTACGGGACAATCGCCTTGCTCAAGAGTCAAAACGTTTTAAATATCGCTTCTTCGGCCCAGATGATTGAGATACTAATGGTCATAACTGCTACTAGTTTGTTCGTGATGTGGATGGGTGAGCTAATCTCCGAGAAGGGTATTGGTAACGGCATATCGTTGGTTATCGCCTTAGGCATTATCGCCGGCTTGCCTCAACAATTTAGTAACACCGCCGCCGCTCTCCAGGCCGGTCAGTATTTGACCCTGATCGGCATACTGCTGGTGGCGGTTCTAACGGTGACGGTTATCGTCATTGTCAATGAGGCCGAGCGCAAAATCCCCATAACTTACGCCAGACGGGGTAGCGGCCCAACCGCTTCGTCAGTTGACTCTTATCTACCGTTACGAATCAACACCGCCGGCGTTATTCCGATCATTTTTGCCTTAAGCTTTCTAACCTTTCCGGCGGTAATCGCCCGATTCTTAACCACGGCCAAATCTGACCATCTGGTTAGTCTGGCCAACCACGTCACTGACTTTCTGGCTAACCATTTATATTATGGTATTGCCTATTTCTTATTAGTTTTCGCTTTCACCTTTTTCTACACCTACATCGTCATGGAACCACGTCAGGTAGCCGAAAATCTTCAGAAACAAAGCGGTTTTATTCCCGGCATCCGACCTGGCAATGAGACAGCTTCATTTCTTAATTACACAATTACCAGAATTACAGTTATCGGGGCTCTGTTTCTGGCTCTAATCGCCATCTTACCTTTAGTTATTCAACAAGCGACAGGTTTACAAACACTGGTAATCGGTGGAACCAGCATACTGATCGTCGTTTCGGTTATTATTGATACCGGCCGACAAATTTTAAGCCAGGTATCGATGCGACGATATGACGCCGTAAGTTGAATAAGCAGATGAGGGTCCCACTTTTTCTCAAGAGATTATGAAAGTTTCACCAGGTTTTTTTGTAGTAGTAATAATTATCTTTGGCTTCTTGTCAGGTTCGTCTTTCTATCGAACCAATTTTTTACTCGAACGATTATGAAAGTTTCACCAGGTTTTTTTGTAGTAGTAATAATTATCTTTGGCTTTTTGTCAGGTTCGTCTTTCTATTTCTACAACAAAAGCCGACCCCAGGGAGCGGCTAATCACTTAAATAGTAGCTCTGATGGTTCTTTCAATGCCCCTCTACCCTCATCTTCTAAAGCTTCCCAGGCTGTCGATAACTTAACGAAACCAGCTGAACATCGAGGCAGATAGAGTTATCCAGCTAACACTTATACGATTGCCCCCAACGAAAGCCTTTTTGCTATCAGTCAAAAAATGGCAACACCATTGCCTTTAGTCAAGCAGGCCAATAACATTACCAATGAGAATATTGTCCAAGCCAGTCAAGTTATAGTTATTCCCAAAGTTAGTAGCGAAACTGATTACTACCGAGTCAATTTTTTAATTAACGATGATGTCGCCAGTGCCCAAACTCGCGATCTTCGCGGCAAAGACGAGTCGGATCAGTACGATCCAGTCAAAGTAGCTAAGTCATCAGCTCCTCCTTATTTTGGCTTGTCCGATAAAGATTCTTACACCCTTAAACAAGCCGACCTGGGCCAAGGCGTAGCTACTGTCCAGGTCACCAAGAACGATATCCCAATTATCATCGGCTTAATTCAACCTAAGGCCAAAGGCAAAACTGGTTTTTGGGCGCTATATTACATAGAATGGCTACAGGTATGACTATATACATTTTTATTGGTCCACCTGGTTCTGGCAAAAGTACCCAAGCTAAAATGCTAGTAGAACAACGTCAAGCCGATTATTTTGCCAGTGGCCAACAGCTCCGTATGTCCATGGAAAAACAAGATACCATCGGCAAAGAAATTAAATCTTACCAAGACAAGGGAGAATTAGTGCCGGATCGATTAGTTGATAGTCTAGTTACCGACTTTTTTGTCCAGGAGTTTGATAAACAAAACGACGTCGTATTTGATGGTTATCCGCGCAATCTGACCGAGCTTAATTATTTGGACAAGATTGCCAAGCAGAATAATCTAACTATTATCGGCGTCAATATTTCCTTACCCGATCAAATTGCTAGCCAACGGCTGATTGAGCGAGCTAAATCCCAAGGTTTTAAACATCGAGATGATGATAATCCCGAGATAATTAAACATCGCTTGGAGATTTATCATAATCAAACCGAACCGCTCATTCGGGCATTAAAAGAAGACCATCAACTGTTAACTATTAATGGCCAGCCCTCAATCGAACAGGTATCTAGTCAGCTCCAATCGACAATCAATCAAACTGCCAATGGATCAGCAAAAACTTAAGGCTCTCAAGCAAGCCGGCCAAGCAGCCTCAAAGATATTGCGCCATTTTGAGCGAAATTTAAAAGTTGGTGATAATTTGCTTGAAATCGACAGATGGATTGCCCAAGAAATTTCCCAAGCTAGCATGGAGCCAGCTTTTAAGGGATTCAGAGGCTACCCAAATGCCAGCTGTTTGTCGGTCAACTCCGTGGTTGTTCACGGCATACCCTACAATTACAACCTTAAAGAGGGCGACGTTTTGAGCATTGATATCGGTGTTAGGCACCAAGGCTGGATCGTTGATACTGCCACAACTGTAGCGGTTGGACAGCTTCCGGCCCAAATTAAGTTGCTTTTAGCAACTACCAAGAAAGCCCTGGATATCGCCATCAAACACTGTCAAATTGGCAGTAAAACCGGTGATATCGGCAACGCTATCCAAAATGTAGTGGAAAAGGCCAGTTTTAGTGTTGTTCGTGAGTTGACTGGCCACGGCGTCGGCAAAACCCTTCAAGAATCACCCTCAATCCCTAATTTTGGTAAAGCAGGGATTGGCACCACCTTACAGGAGGGAATGATATTAGCCATTGAACCAATAACTCTAACAAAAGCCTCACCGCTACAAGTACTTGAAGACCACTGGTCAATCATGGCCACCAACCAGGCTGTGGCGGCTCATTTTGAGCACACCGTTGCCCTAACCGATCGGGGAACAATCATCTTGACCGCTTAATGATCAACAGGTATACTTATTAGAGATGTCGACCAAAGAAGAGGTGATCGCGCTCGATGGAGTGATCGAGGAAGCTCTGCCCAACACTCAATTTCGCATTACCCTTGACGCTGGTCAGTCGGTTCTTGGTTACGTGTCGGGGAAAATTCGTCGGCACCGAATTAAGATATTGCCTGGTGATCGCGTCACGGTAGAGTTAAGTCCTTACGATCTAACTAAAGGACGCATTACTCGTCGGTTGACCTAAAATAAAATGAAAGTACATGTCGGAGTTAAAAAACGTTGTCAAAAGTGCAAAATTGTCCGCCGCAAGGGGGTTGTTTTTGTGATCTGTGAAAATCCTAGACACAAACAACGACAAGGATGAACAAACAATTACCAATTATCAATTTACAATGTTCATTTAATAACCAATTGATCAATTTTCTAATTGAGAATTCTTTGAAAATTGGGATTTGGAAATTGAAAATTAACGAGCAACGCGAGTTTTAAGATGCCCCGAATAGCCGGAATAAACATCCCAGATAACAAACGAGTCGAGATTGGTTTAAGCTATGTAGTTGGTATTGGCCCGACTAACGGTAAAAAGATTCTTCATTCTCTCGGTATAACCACCAATCCAAAATTTAGTCAGTTGACTGCTCAACAGCTAGATCAACTTCGAGCCAGCATTGAAAAAGACACTATGGTCGAAACTGATCTCAAACAAGTCATTGCCCAAAATATTCGACGTCTCAAGGAAATTAACTCTTATCGCGGGCTACGTCATAAAAAGAATTTGCCGGTTAACGGCCAACGCACCAAAACCAACGCTCGGACCAAACGTGGCCGTAAGGTAACTGTTGGCAGTGGTCGCAAGAAAATAGCGGCCAAGACTTAATCAAGAAAACATGGCTAAAAAAACTGCCCAAAGACCATCAAAAAAACAAATTGTCAAAGTAGATGATCTTCGAATTGATATACACTCAACATTTAATAACACCATTATTTCTGGCGCGGCGTTGAATACGGGTAACGTCTTGGCCTGGGCGTCATCAGGTAGCTCGGGCTTTAAAGGAACTAAAAAGGGTACGCCCTACGCGGCCACCACCGCCATGAAAACTTTTTTGGAGAAGATTGCCCCCTACCAACCAACAACTGCTAAGGTTTTTGTTTCGGGAGCTGGCAATGGCCGTGACGCCGCACTTCGAGCCTTGGTTGGTTCGGGTTTAAAAGTATTGGGAATTCGTGACGTCACGCCACTGCCTCATAACGGTTGTCGGGCTAAGAAAGCCAGAAGGGTCTGATGGCTGGTCATCGACGTCAGAGCAAGGTTTCTGAATACGGCACCCAGCTTCAGGAAAAACAGAAAGTCCGCAATTCTTACGGTCTTCGTGAGAAGCAATTTCGCCGCTACTTTAACCAAGCGGCTAAAAATAAAGGCAATACCGGCAATGTTTTGCTTTCGATCCTGGAACGACGACTGGATAATGTCATCTATAGATCGGGCTTGACAGCTAGTCGAGCTCAAGCTCGTCAGCTGATTAATCATCGTCACTTTTCCCTAAACGGCCATCGAGTCAACATCCCATCAATCCAGGTTGTCAACGGCGACGTCATCAAGCCCTTCGCGAAATTGGCTCTAGAGTTTCGTCCTGAAGCGACCAAATTAGTTTGGTTAGACGTCGACAAAAAGACCTCGATCATCACCGTTAAGACCATGCCACCTGAATCTGAATTGCCACTTGATTTCGATACTCAAAAAGTTATTGAGTTCTACTCACGATGAGGAGTGGTCTTTACCTTGAAATATCAGAAGAGATATTATATAATTTACTAGTTAATTAACGGAGGCATATGGCTTACAAACTACCAGAAACATCATTAATGCAAACCAAGCTTGAGACCGAGGACGGCAACACCGCTACTTTTGTAGTTGAGCCGCTCTCGCCTGGTTTCGGCTTGACCTTGGGTAACTCGCTCCGCCGAGTTCTACTGTCCTCTCTCGAAGGTGCCGCTATTACCTCGATTCGAATCGACGGTGTTAGCCATGAGTTTACCACCATCAAAGGAGTTCTTCAGGACGTTGTTGATCTTATTTTAAATCTAAAGCAAGTTCGTCTGAATTTCACCGCCGATGAGCCACAGGTTATTATTCTCGACGCCAAATCCGAAGGAGTAGTCAAAGCAGGCGACTTCAAATGCCCGACAGGTGTCGGGATTAGCAATAAAAATCTAATCATTGCCGAGCTGGCTCGGGGTGGGAAGTTATTGCTGGAGGCAACGGTTGAACGCGGTCGGGGCTATGTTCCCACCGAGCTACGAAAAGATGAGAAGTTACCGATTGGCGTTATTGCCATCGATGCCGCTTTCTCACCGATCAAACGGGTCAATTTTCAAACCGAGAATACTCGCGTCGGTAAAATGACCAACTTCGACAAGCTTATTCTTGAAATCGAAACTGACGGCACGGTTAAGCCATATGACGCCTTCCAGTACGCTAGCCAGGTCTTGGTTGAGCATTTTTCGATTTTGGCAGGAGAGTCCAGCCAGGCCGAGATTCCTTCAGTCGAGACGGAAATTACCCAGGCTGACCAAGAAAAAGTCAATGAAACAATAACCGAGCTACCTAAAAAAGTCAGTCGGACGTCTAAACTAAGCGCTAAAGAGTCCAAAAAAACTGCTTCTCCAAAGAAGTAAGGTCTGATGAAGCGGTTACTTAGAAGCCGAAGCGATTTCAATCAAACCATCCTTCGTAATCAGCTTACCTCATTAGTTTTGTTTGAGGCCTTAACGCTTAAGAGAGCCCAAGCCAAACGTTTAGAATCAACTGCCAACGTTTTTTTCAATCGTTTAAAATCAGCTGATCTTGGTGCCCGGAAATATGCTCATCAAACATTACTGGACAAATTAGCCGTTAAAAAAGTCTTTGAGGAATTATTGCCTCGTTTTAATAAAAACGATACTACTTTTGTCCGGACAATTAGTATGAATCCCCGCCGTGGTGACAACGCTCCCCAGACGTTGGTGGCCTTAACTAAACAGCTTGACGCCAATCAGGTTGAAAAAAAGAATGAGACGCCAACAGAGGCCAAGACTATGTCTACAGATGCCAAAACACAGACAAAAAAGCCGTTAGCTAAAAAAGTGGCTATAAAATGATTGACCAAAAGACCCATACCATCGACGCTGACGGCCAGGTTTTAGGCAGGCTAAGCACCAAGGTTGCCAATCTACTCCGTGGCAAACACAAAACTGGATTTACTTTTCATCAAGATCACGGTGATCGAGTTATCATAAACAACATTGATAAAGTAGTTTTGACTGGTAAAAAATTAGAAAACAAACGCTATTATCGCCACTCTCAATACCCGGGCGGAATCAAAAGCCAAACTGCCGGTGAGATTAAAGATAAATATCCGGAGAGACTGCTTATTAATTCCGTCAAAAATATGCTTCCAGATAATCGTCTCCGTCAGGCCTGGATGAAAAGACTGGTGATTAAAAAAGACTAATGACTGACAGATCTGCCAAAGATTTTTTTACTGGGGTGGGCAGACGTAAGTCGGCGGTGGCCCAGACCCGTATTCAAACAGGCCGGGGGAATTTGAACGTCAATAAAGAATCTCGAGACGTTTATGCCTCGCTAAAAGCCTTATTTGAATTGATTGGTAAAGATCAACAGCTTGACGTTGACGTTATCGTCAGAGGTGGCGGTATCCGGAGTCAGCTTGACGCCATCAACTTAGGTGTAGCTAGGGCACTGGTTAAACTAAATCCGGACCTTCGCTCAAGTCTGCGTAAGGCCGGTTTGCTAACTCGCGATGCCCGGGTCAAAGAGCGAAAAAAACCTGGTCTCAAGCGAGCCCGCCGGGCGCCACAGTGGGCCAAACGTTAAAGTTTGCTTGCGTTTTTTACTGTTTCTCGAGAAAATGATTAAGTGAAGAATAAAATTGAACAAGTTAGCCAATCGCTTAAAAAAGCTCTTGGCCAAGTATTACTCAAGGAATTTCCCCACCAAACAGAGTTAGCAATTGCCGATGTCTTGGTTGATCCCAACTTTAAGTCTGCTCGAGTCTGGCTTCGTGCTACCAGAGAATTAATGATTCAGATCAATAAACACCGAGGTAAAATCCAGTCCGAACTGGGTAAGTATATCGAGGGTCGTTATACTCCCAAGCTGACCTTTTTGGTTGATGACAACTACCTCGAACATTTAGACGAGTTGTTTTATAAGCTGGGTTGATGAATTATCCATACTCTCTCGCTCACAAAGGTTTCGCAAGATGAGAACGCGAGTGCTTCTTTTCAGCCTATTCACCGTGACAGTATTTGCCATTGGGATCTTAATCACCCTTCTCTTTAATACTGCCCCCTCCGGCATAGACGTTATCAGTCTTTTTTACGTTTCGTTATTTCTAACTATTTTCGGTTTAGTCTTTATGGTCGGTTATGGGCTAAGCTGGCTTCGTTTTCAGAGCTTGCCCTCATGGAGTAGCACTGCCACGGCATTTCGTCTATCAGCCTGGATAGCAGTCGCCGCCACAATATTCTTATTATTAAGATCGTTCTCACTTTTAAATCTGGCCACCACTATTGTTGTTATCGTCGGACTAGCTATTCTTGAGCTGACCTTCCGTAAACGGATAACCCTCAAGCAATGAAATTAACTGGGCATCTTCATCCTCTAACCACTTTAACTGCCCAGCTGGTTAAGCACTTTCAAGGATATGGTTTTGAAGTGGTTCTGGGTCCGGAAATTGTTACTGAAGAAAATAACTTCGACTTGCTCAACGTCCCGGCCGACCACCCCGCTCGCGATGAGCATGACACCTTTTATCTACAGAATGGCCGATTGCTTCGAACACATACCACGGCTATGCAGATTCCAACTATGAAAGACAAAACTCCGCCAGTTAGGCTTCTTTTCCCGGGACGATCGTTTAGGAATGAAGCCACCGATTCCATGCACAACACTAACTTTTTTCAGCTGGATGGATTGGTAATCGGTCCAGATGCGTCACTTTCTAGCTTGATTGGCACCATCCAATCAATGCTTAAAGCTGTTTTAGGCAACGATATTGAGTTTCGATTTAGGCCCGGGTATTTCCCTTTCACCGAGCCAAGTATTGAGGCGGATATCCGAAGAGTTGGCGAGCAACGATGGACAGAACTAATGGGCGCTGGCATGGTTCATCCTAAAGTAATAAGAAATATGGGTCTTGATCCTAGCCAAACTTCCGGTTTTGCTTTTGGTATTGGTCTGGATCGGCTACTGGTTACCATTACCGGCATTGACGATGTCAGATTACTTTTATCGGGCGATTATCGCCTAATCGGCCAATTCTAATGTTGATTAAAACCAAATTTCTCAAAGACTACATCCCAGATTTAAACTATGCCATCGATGAGTTGGCCGAAAAATTAACTCTGGCTGGTCACGAAGCAACCAAGCTTAATCAAGATACGTTAGAAGTCGAGATTAAACCCAATCGTGGCGATTGCCTATCTGTTTACGGCTTGGCCCGTGATTTAGCCGGACTTTATTCGTTTAAGCTCAATCAACCCTCTACATCCGAGTTACCGCCAATAACCAAGATCATCAATTTAGAAGTTCAACCTTCGGCCAAATCACTTGTTTTAAACGATAGCTTGCTTGGTATTGACAACTACCGTCCGCAGGCCAGTCCGGTTGAAATCATCGAGAAACTCAAGTGCCTCAACCTTCAGCCCAAAGATCTATTGGTAGACCTGACAAACGTAATCGCTTACGAACTGGGCGTCCCGCTTCACGCCTTCGATCAGAGCCTCTTGCCAGACGGCTTGACGATTGAGTGCTTAACCCAACCCCAATCCGTAACCCTGATTAACGGCCAGGAAGTGGGACTGATGGAAGGCACCCTTATTCAGCGTTCGGGTCAATTGGTCGTTGATTTAGCTGGAATAATGGGGACAAACCGAGCATCCATCAAGCCAAGCAGTTCACAAATACTAATTCAAGCGGCGGTGTTTGAACCATCGAGGGTCCGGCACAATAGCCAACTGTCACGAGTTAGCAGTCAGGCCAGTTATCAGTACCAACGTGGTGTTGATCCTGAAGCCTGCAACATCGCCTTAGGCAGGCTAATCTATCTGCTCAAACAAGCTCAACCAAGCATTGTCCTAACTGGATACCAACAGTACAAAATACCTAGGTACTCACAATCGATCGAATTTGACTTGGCTAATATCGTTAGACTGCTTGGCCATCCTGTCGGAACCAACGATTTGGCCAACTTGGCCAAACTAGGTTTCGAGATCAACAATAACCAACTGACAGTCCCTAGCTGGCGCCAAGACATTAACCAGGTTGCCGATGTGGCGGAGGAGGTAATGCGCTTAATCGGACTTGGCAATATCCAAGCCACACAACTCGACAAAGCCGATCCAAAGCCTGGTTTATTCGAACAATTATACCAGCTACGCCTAGAGTTAGTTAACCTGGGGCTAACTGAAACTATCAGCAGTTCGTTTGTTGCCAATGATGGCGATATAGCCATCAAAAATCCTCGCAGTTCGTTAGATAAATTTTTGCGCCCCAACCTTAAGGAGAGTCTATTAAGAGTGCTGGCTGGCAATCCGTTCAACAAACAGGCCCAAATCTTTGAAATAGGGGCGATCTTCAACCAAACCGAGCAGAACGCACTGGCGATTATTCTTGCCGGCCAAGACAACATCCTTGAAGCCATCAAAGCCAAATTGGCTAAATATAACTGTCAGGTCAGTTTTGAGGCTGTTGATCAATCAACCCTAGAGCACTTCGAGGTTAGTCAGCGACCGGTTTGGTTCGCCCAGATTTACCTTAATCAACTGGTTTTGCCCAAGCCCAAACCAATTACCGAAGTTTCAGCCTTGCCAGTAGTTAAGCCTTTGAGTAAATTCCCGCCGGTAGTTCGTGACGTCACACTTTTAGTAGATCGGTCAGTTGATACCGGACTGTTGGCCAATGGTTTTCGAGCCATTAACGACCTAATACTCTGTGAGTTAGTTGACAGCTATCAATCGGCCAAACTTGGGGAGAATAAAGTAGCTCTGACATTCCGTTTCTATTTCCAAAACCAAAAACGCTCATTAATTGATTCCGAAGTTACCGAAACTCTCAACGATTATTTCCAGAAACTGTCTGGTCAGCTACAATTTCAGATACGATGAACCAGCGAATATTAAGTAACGAGGTTAGCAAGCATATTGGTCAAAAGGTCAGTATGAAAGGTTGGGCCCAGACTGTTCGGACTCATTCAAAGGTGGTTTTTATTGATCTTAGAGATCGCACCGGCTTAACCCAATTGGTTATTACTGGCGAATTATTAGAAACAACCAGCCAAATCACCGATGAATCGGTCATTGCCATTGAAGGTGAGGTTACTCGGCGACCCCAATCCTTAATTAACCCCAATATCATCAGTGGCGAAGTCGAGGTTCAAATTAAAAAAGTAGAGGTATTGTCCCAGGCTAAACCGTTGCCTTTGCCATTAAACGACCGGTCGGTCAGTGAAGAAACCAGGCTTAAATATCGCTATTTAGATCTGCGCTCCCAAAAGAGCGCCAACAACTTAAGACTCCGCCATAAAATTAACAATTTCATTCGAAATTGGTTAACCGACCTGGATTTTACAGAAATTGAGACACCGATTATTTCCAAGTCTACGCCTGAAGGAGCGCGAGATTTTTTGTTGCCCAGCCGCATCGAACCAGGCAAATTTTATGCTCTGCCCCAATCACCACAACAGTATAAACAACTGCTGATGGTGGCTGGCCTGGAGCGATATTATCAAATCGCTCGCTGTTTTCGTGATGAAGATTCTCGTTTTGATCGCCAACCGGAGTTTATACAGCTTGACGTTGAGTTAAGCTTCACCAGCCAGGATGAAATTTTGGAGTTGGTTGAGAAACTAATTAAGGAGTTGGTAGCTAAGTTCTTTCCGGAAAAAACCTTAACTTTCAAGGATTTCCCTCGGTTAAGTTACGATCAGGCTCTGGCGAAATATCAGAAAGACGCTCCAGATCTGCGTCGTGACACCAGCAATCCTGACGAACTGGCCTTCGTTTTTATCACTGATTTTCCGCTCTTTGAGTGGAAAGAATCCGAGAATCGTTTTGACGCCACTCACCATCCTTTCACCAGTCCAACTCCAGAGTTTGAAGCCGATTTTGAAAAAAGACCCAAGGAGGCCAAAGCGATTCAATACGATTTAGTTCTGAATGGTGTCGAGTTAGGTGGCGGCAGTATCAGAATCCATCGGCCCGACGTACTTCGCCGGATATTTACCTTTCTGGGTAACTCGTCAGAAACTATCGACGCTAATTTCGGCCATTTATTGGAGGCCTTTAATTACGGCGTTCCGCCCCACGGCGGCGTCGCCTTTGGCTTAGACCGGCTCTATATGCTCCTATTTAATGAGCCATCAATTCGCGAAGTTATTGCTTTTCCCAAAACCGGTGACGGTCATGACACGATGATGGAATCGCCAAGCGATGTTGATAAAGCCCAACTCAAGGATTTGGCTATTGAAATTCGTCATGGCAAATCCAGCTAAACTTAGTTGGAATTGGCTATTAGCCCTGACATTTATTGTCGTCGCCTTAACTTATTTACTGATCACTCAATTTGGCTTTACCAAGTCAGCCAATAATCAAGCCGACTCCGCTCAATTACCCAGCACCCAGATACAAACCAAGATTAGCGATCTAAAAACCTACCTCAGCGTCGATACTAATCTTAATCCAATCATCTATTCGAAAGCTTATGCTCTGATTGATAGCTCAACTGGTCAATTAATTGTAAGTAAAGATGAGAACGAGCCATTACCGATTGCTTCGACCACTAAGATGGTCACAGCCTTAGTTGCAGAAAAATCATTGCCGCTTGATCGAGTGGTAACTATCAGTGATACGCCGTTAAGCGTCATCGGCTCAAAGATCGGGTTAGTGCCCGGAGAAAAAATCACTATCAAGAATTTATTGACCGGCTTATTGGTCAGCTCGGGCAATGACGCCGCCTACACCCTGGCCGAAGTTTACTCTGGCAGAGTCGGCGAAATTAAGCCTTTCGTTGACGCCATGAATGAATTTGCCAAAGCCCATCACCTTAACTCAACCGTTTACGATGATCCGGCCGGTCTTAGTGACGAAAAAGGCCGTTCAACTGCTCTGGAGTTAGCCCATATTGGTCGCCTGGTCTTGCAAGACGATTTAGCTAAACAGATCGTTGCTACGCCAAAGACTACCATCTCGTCGGTTGACGGAACGATCAATCACGATTTAGTTAATACTAATCGTCTCATCCAAAGCGACAGCCCCTATTACCTGATTAACGCCGTCGGCATTAAAACCGGCTACACTAACGATGCCGGTCATAGTATGGTTGGCGCGTACAAGATCAGAGATCGAATATTGGTTGGGGTCGTCCTCAACACCGCTGAATCAACCAACACCGCTTCCGCCCAAGAGATGGCAAAATTATTTAGTTGGGCCGACAAACACGTCACTGTCAAATACTACAATTAAGCCCCAGTTTTTTAATCACCCCTTGACAAATATTCTAATCTGTATAGTAATGAATGAATTACTTAAAAGGTGTTCCTGGAACAATTAACAAAACGACGAGGTTATGAGAATTATTAAAAGATGAGAATTATCAAATTAAGTATGAAAGGAGAAAAGTATGAGTGCAATTGATACTTGGGGCACACAGGTGCGCGATGCCGTTCAGCTGACTTGGAATCACATCGTCGCCTTTACGCCTAACATTATTGGCGCCGTCATTATTGCCTTAGTAGGTGCAATCGTCGGTATTATTATCGGTTATATAGTGACCAAGATCCTAGAAGTGATTAAGATCCAGTCACTGTCGGATCAAAGTCGGTTTACCGAGGTTCTGCGGAAGGCTAAACTTCGAACCGATATAGCGGAAATCACTGGTACATTTACCCGTTGGGTGGTCTTCTTGGCCTTTCTGGTGCCGGCCGCCGCTGTTCTGCAGGTTGAAGTTGGTCAGACCTTCATCGTTTCACTGCTAGAATACATCCCGATCGTCCTCGGGGTAGCCATCTTTATTCTTTTTGGCACCCAGTTTACCGAGGTTCTATCTAAGCTAGCACGTGTTTCGACCGAAAGTATGGGTGTAACTATCAGTAGACTAGTCGAGATGACTGTTCGTTGGTCGTTCTACTCGTTTATCGGCATCGCCTCGATGTTCGCTCTTGGTGTGCCTCGACAGTTTGTGGTTATTCTCTTCATCGGCATCGTTTCGGCACTAGCGTTGGCCTTGGGTCTGTCGCTTGGCTTGGGCGCTAAAGATCATATGAATGATCTAGTTAAAAAAGTCCGTGACGAACTCAAGAAATAGTTAAATAACAGTTGTAACTAAAAATCGGCCCCGTTGGGCCGTTTTTTAGTTACTAAACCATATTACATCGCCGAGGTGTAATATGGTTGGAAGATGTAAAGTTGTCGCTAATTTGGTCTGTTTAGTCTTGCCAAACTTCCAGTGCCTGGGCGGCGGCGGCCTGTTCGGCCCGTTGTTTAGAGCTACCCTCGCCTTGGGCAATTAGATCTGGCCCAGCGTAAACACCAACCTTGAATTGTCGCTCATGATCTGGGCCTTCCTGGCCCATTACTTTATATTCAGGGGTTACCGACCGCCTTTCCTGACAAAGCTCTTGAAAACGTGATTTAGCGTCAATATATAGTTTCTTTTCAATTATCTCCGGCAATAAAGCAATTAGGTGGTTGTTAATAAATTTAGAGGCGGCATCGTAGCCACTATCCAGATAAATACCCCCAATTAAAGCTTCGAAGGCGTTAGCCAACAGTAAACTGCGCGTCTGACCGCCGCTTTTTTCCTCGCCTTTACTCATGCGTAAGAACTGACCTAAGTCCACTTCCTTGGCAACTTTGGCTAATACCTCGCCCTTAACGATCGAGCTTCGCCAGTTGGTCAGCTCGCCCTCGGGATTAGAGAAGTTTCTATATAGGTACTCGGTTACAACCAATTCTAGTACCGCGTCTCCCAAAAATTCCAAGCGTTCGTTGTGCTCCAAGCCTTCTTGACGGGATTCGTTAAGGAACGAGCGGTGAGTCAACACTATTTGTAACAAGCTCTTATCGGAAAATGCATAGCCAATCCGGTCTTCGAACGTATCGAGGCTATTTTCCATCTGTCTCATCCTTTGGGGCGTCATCTTCGGGCACATAGCGATCGCTCTGGCGATATAACGTCCCGAGCACTCCGTTTACAAATTTAGACGAATTTTCACCGCCGAAGGTCTTGGCGATCTCAACTGCTTCATTAATAGCCACCTTAGGCGGAATATCGTCGCTGTAGAGCAACTCATAGCCAGCCAGCCGCAAAATACTTTTATCGATCACCGAAATTTGATCAAGTGGCCATTCTGGAGCGGCTTTAATGATTAACTGGTCAATATCAGGCACCTTATCGGTAATCCCAGCCAGAATCCGTTTAACATACTCCATATCAACATCTTTTTTAACCGGCTCAACCACCCGTTCGGCTATCTCAAGCAGTGAGTTACCGGCATGAAAATCCCATTCGTAGAGCGACTGCATGGCAATAGTCCGTGAAAGATGACGATTAACCGACATAATTACTTAGTTTCTTGGTCAGCTAGGATTCGTTTTGGCGCCAAGGTTTTTTTAACGGCAACGTTCTTGTAGTAACCACAAAATGGGCAAACAATATGAGGACGGATTGTTTCGCCGCATTGTGAGCAAACCGTCACAGCCACATCGGCTACGCTGTAGTTAGCCCGACGTTGTCCGGTTCGTCTCTTAGATAGTTTTTTCTTTGGTTCCGCCATAGGTACCCATATTTTCCCACAAAATTACTTAGATTTCTAGCTGTGGACA
Source organism: Patescibacteria group bacterium (assembly GCA_041477655.1). Classification (GTDB taxonomy): domain Bacteria; phylum Patescibacteriota; class UBA1384; order 2-12-FULL-50-11; family 2-12-FULL-50-11; genus JBGOUP01. Next base: position 5,982 of record JBGOUP010000010.1, on the reverse strand, counting down.
ACGAAATTGATGAACGAGCCAGTTTTGTAAACCCTGCGTGTATTTGGCTCTAACAGCTTCAGCAATTTGTCTTTTTGACTGGGTGGAGGGGATTGCTTGATTAGTTCTAGGGTCTCTTCTTCAGATTCATCGCCCCTAACCGGTATGGAATAAACATGCTTGTTGTTTATCCGAACCGATAGCTCCAAGTAATTTGCTACCTCTGCCAATTCCGGCCAACTCTCCTGGCCAATTGACTGATCGTGACCGAATTTCTGCCATAGCTCTTCGCAGATGAATGGGAAGATAGGGGAGAGAGTGATTAAAAAATTTTCGAGGAGTTTTTTCGATACTTTCGGCTGGGTATGCAGGTATTGGAGAAACGTCATCGCTTGAGCCAAAACCGTATTTAATCGATGCTGATTAATCATCTGGCTGATTGAATGAAGATATCGCTGAAATTCCTGATTGTTTTCATCAGAAGCCTCGATATCCTGGCAAGATTGGCTTACCTTCCAAAGCTTAATCAGAAATCGGTGGATACCGTTGACCCCTTGCGGGTTCCATTCGGCCTCAACATCCATCGGGCCTATAAACAACTCGTAACCTCGAAGCGTATCGGCGCCATAGTGCTCAACCAGTTGGTCAGCCGATACGACGTTATCTTTACTCTTACTCATCTTGGCCCCGTGCATATTAACCATACCGATATTGAACAGTTGGCTAAACGGCTCGGCGATAGATGAATCTATGTAGCCAAATTTAGCTAAAAATCGGCAAATAAACCGAGCGTAGAGCAAGTGGAGAGTGGCGTGTTCAATGCCGCCAACATAAAAATCCACCGGCAACCAGTTTTTAACTAAATCTTTATCGAATGGCTGACTCGAATCGGTAGGGGAGAGGTAGCGAAAAAAATACCAGGAAGAATCAACGAAAGTATCCAACGTATCGGTTTCAAAGCGCCAACCAACGCCGTAGAGCTTTTCAGCTCGCATAGCATATTCTTTGCTCCTGGCAATCGGGCTTTCGCCACCGGGCAGAAAATCAACGTCATCTGGTAGTAGTAATGGTAGGTGTTCATCTTTGACAGCATATGCTTTACCGTCGGGATCATAGACAATTGGTATTGGCGCTCCCCAGTAACGTTGGCGAGAAACCAACCAATCACGTAATCTATAAATAGTCTTTTGCTCTCCCTTAGCCGCATTTGTCAGGTCGGCAACGATGTTTTCCGAAGCTTTGTTTGAATTCAGGCCGTTATACCCTTTGGAGCTAATTATTATTCCCTGCCCGATATATGGCAAATTAGCGTCGCTTACTGCCGTTGGACTTATCACTTGTTTGATGGGCAAATTATGAGTTTTGGCGAACTGATAATCACGTTCATCATGGGCCGGTACGCACATAACAGCCCCACTTGCGTAATCAGCCAAAACGTAATCGGCCAACCAAATTGGGATATTTTCGTTTGTTAACGGGTGGGTAGCATATGTCCCTGTGAATACGGCGGTTTTTTCGGTTTCTTTAGCCTGCATTCGATCAATATTGGTTTTACTGGCCACGCCCTCAAGATATTCCTCAACTTTCTCATTAGACTCTTGGGTGGTTAGTTTCGAAACTAACGGATGTTCAGGCGATAAAACCAAAGCGGTAACGCCAAAAAGCGTATCAGGACGGGTGGTAAAAACCTCAATCGAAAATCGAGAATTGACCACGGAGAATTTAACATTTGCTCCTTTACTTTTGCCAATCCAATTTCTTTGCAGAGTTTTGACCCTCTCCGGCCATTTAACACCATCTAGTCCGCCATAGAGTTCTTCGGCCATAGCGGTGGTTTTGAAATACCATTGATCTAGCTCTTTTTTGGTTACAACAGTTCCGCAACGCTCACAGCAACCATCAATCACTTGCTCGTTAGCTAAAACAGTCTGATCTTTGGGGCACCAATTAACCAATGACTTACGCTTTTCGGCTAGACTATGCTTAAACAGTTGCAAAAACAGCCACTGCGTCCAGCGATAATACTCTGGATCACTGGTAACGATTTTTTTTGACCAGTCATAACTTGCCCCCATCTGCGAAAGTTGAGCGGTGAAGGTTTTGATGGCCCGTTGGGTGAACTCTTTAGGATGAGTCTCTGACTTGATGGCCGCGTTTTCTGCCGGTAAGCCAAATGCGTCGAAACCCATCGGGTGGAAAACGTTTTTACCCTGCAGACGCTGGTATCGAGCGTAGAAATCGCTCATGACATAGCCGCGCCAATGGCCAACGTGCAGACCCTCGCCGGATGGGTAAGGGAACATGTCCAAACAGTAAAATGCCTTTTCGTTCTTAGTTAAATCAGTGGTGTAAGTTTGATCTTTTTGCCAATTCTCCCGCCATTTTTTTTCGATTTCGCTGTGATCGTATGGCTCTATCATTACCATATTGTACCGGTCGGACAGCCAAAGTTAAATCTGGTGAGTCTAAGGGAATGTCTGTTTTCGCTGTTTCATAGCTTCGCTCACGCGCTTTTTGGCTAATTCCATGGCCGTATCCCGAGCAAATTCGTTATTTGCTAAGGCTTGAGCCATAACAATTTCAGTAGTTTGACGGATTTTACGCTCAACAAAATTAAACATCTTTTCAGCGCTCCAGCCTCGGTACTCGGCGTATGACGACATCACTCCGCCGGCATTGGTCACAAAATCAGGGACAATAATCACCCCCCGCTTAAATAACTTCCGTTCCACCGCTTCAGTCATAGGAATGTTGGCCCCTTCTACAATCAGTTTGGCTTTGACATTTCGATAATTTTTGTCGGTGATGGCGTCGGTTGTGGCCGCTGGAATGATAATGTCTACATCCAGGCCAAAAATATCGTCGTGGCTCATGGTTTTGGCGCCCTCATACGAACCTAGCGACTGTCGTTTAGCCTTTATTGTTTGGACTTTGGCAATATTTAAACCAGAATTAACATATATTGTTTGCTTGCTATCGGCCACGGCTACAATCTTAGCCCCGGCTTTGGCCAAAAACTGACCGGCAAAACTACCGACGTTGCCAAAACCCTCAATGGCCACCCTGGCACCTTCGATTGGGATTTTCATTAACTTTGCTGCTACCTCCGTAGACTTGGCCACGCCAAATCCGGTACTGCCAAGTTCATGTGGCAGTCCGCACTGCTTACTGCCAGTATGCCCAACCTGACAGTAACTGGCCGGTTTACCTGTTGCGGCCTTGAACGAACCGTTAGCCTCAACAAACCATTTCATTTCCGTTTCACCGGTGTTGATGTCCGGGGCTGAAATATACTTGCTAGGAACAAATCTCTTGATCGCTCTAGAAAAACTCTCGACCATTGCCCGTTTCGTTTCGGGATCCTGACCAGCCCAGCGGATTCCCCCTTTGGCTCCGCCAAAAGGCAACCCGGCCAAGGCATTTTTCCAGGTCATGGTCCGAGCCAACCGCGACACTTCTTCAATCGTTACATCTGGAGTCATCCGAAAACCGCCCTTGCCCGGCCCTAGAGCTGTATTGTCAATCACTAAATATGCTTCCATGCTAAGTTTTGGATCAATAATCGTCAGGGAATACTCGGGGCCAAATTGGTCCGTAGTCATGGTGAAGTAAATATGACCGCTCCTCTGCTAGCCGTCAACTGGGCTAAATGCTAAGATTTATAGGTGAAAATAAAGAAGTGGTCGAGAAGGTCTTTGATCGTCGCTATTACCCTGGTGCTTTTCTTGGTGGCAGCTATTTTCGTTTACTCATTCGACTACTCCGGCATAACCCAATCTCTGCCCCAATCCAGTTATTCGCTCTTTGAAAATATCAAGCTACCAACAAGTAGCGATCGAATTATGATTGTTTCGCCTCACCCCGACGATGAGATGATCGGCGCCGCCGGCTATCTACTCAAAGCCCATACTGCTGGCGCCACACTAGAAATTGTTAGCGCAACTGATGGTAATAAGCACGGTCTGAAAGACGAACGTGCCTTGGAACGAGACAGAGCCGTTAGCCTAACCGGCTATGCCGACAATGTTATTCAGTCGTTAAATTTTCCCGACGGAGACTTAAGCAAACAAAAAGACTTTGAGCCAACATTGGAAAAACTAATTAACGACTTTAAGCCAACAGTCGTTATTACAACATTGCCTGAAGACACCCACACCGATCATGCCGCAAGTGGCAAAGCCGTCAATGACATTATCCAACGGCAGCCAAATAAATTTATCGCATATTACTTCTTAGTTCATTATCACAGTTACCCAAGACCGATCGGTTACGAACCGGACCTTTATCTCTTACCCAGCCCCAAACTAATCTCTAGCCAATACCAGTGGCTGACCTTGCCGCTGAACAATAATGAAATTACGCTCAAGAAGAAAATAATCGAACAGTATCAAAGCCAACTTTCTCTAAAAAACCCGATTCTTAGAGACTTAATATATTCTTTTGTCCGCCAAAACGAGCTATTCGCCGTTAAAAGATAATAATTATATGAATGGTTTACTTGGCAGTACTCTAGCGATCATCTCTCACTATGGTTTGTTGGGCATTTTTACCTCGATGGCTATCGAAAATATGGCCGTCCCTTTCCCGACCGAAGGCGCTTTTTTAATTAGCCAGCATTTGATCACTGCCCACCTTTACAGCTTTTGGTTTATGTTTTGGCTGATCGTCGCCGGTCAGCTATTTGGCTCGATGCTTTCCTACTGGATTGGCCGAGCCTTGCGTGAATTGGCCGAGAAATATCTGGCTCGTAACAAGGGCTTCAAAGAAACTGAAGGGAAACTGACCCGCTGGTACGAAACTTATGGTTCGATCGCCGTTTTTGCCACAAGACTAATCGGCTACGTTCGCCCTTGGTCGTCATTGGTGGCCGGCCTGGCCGATTTTCCCTTCTGGCCATTTGTCCTTTGGACGTTTCTCGGCACGCTCATCTTCGTTTACCCGACTATGCACATCACCGGCCTGTTGGTCTTGGTCTGGCAGCGCTACCCAGACACCCATATTCTTATTAGCCTTGGCGCTTTTGTCCTATTCTTCGGGGTGATGATTTACAAAATAATCCACACCGCCAGAAAGCGTCGCAAAGCCAGCTAGATTAGGATCGATAAAGGGCAACAGTTGAGAAGTTACAGACACAGGGCGTTTTGTGGCAGACGTGGCAACCTCGTTGAAACATCTGCTCTAAACCCTTAGCCACATCAATGTCGGCCGAGTTAGCCACGCCGAACATACAGGAGACCCAATCGGCCATTTCCAGACGGACATTATCAAATTGAGATTGTTTGTGTTGACCAAGGTAAATATGAGCCGCTTCGCCAACTTCGCCTACTTCCTCGGCCAAATGGACGCCGGCGTCGGCAAGCGTCCGGTCATTGGCCGGGTAAATCTCGTCAAACATGGTTTGGAAGTCGGCTAGTCGATTTGGCCGTTGTGAATTGCGTCGAAAAATCTTGATCCGATTAACGATCTTTTCTTTCTTGCAGACGCAAGGTTTATGACCACAGTAAGAGCAGAGCCTGGGAAACCGGTGCCAAATATCTTCTTCGATATCAATGTGTAAACGGTTGGCTATGGCAATTAGCCAAGCAAAAGCAATCAATAAATTTGAAGTTTGGCGCCTCTTGTTGTCTTTGCGGATGCCTTTCAAGGCTCTCATACTGAAACGCTCGTGGTTAGTTAAAAGATTTTCCAGAGAGAACAGCCGGTCATCCGGCAGACCGTAAATTTCTTTAATTACCTGCTGAAAGTGCCGAATTGATTGATATTGGGAGAAACTAGCCATACCTGATTTCTACGCCGAAAGTAACCGTCTGACAAGCTAAAATTAGAAGTGTTTACTCTGCACGAACGCCAGTGAGTCGAAGAGTGGGATATCCTGGCCATTGCTCGAAAATACTTTGAACAAAACTGATAAGGTGGCGCCGCCTCCGCCCGTCCACGGAGGCGGCGCTTGTTTTGACTTCTTACCCGCTCGGGCGCGGCGCATTCCTCCCCCCACCCCTCCTT
>JBGOUP010000042.1:0-4669 GCA_041477655.1 Patescibacteria group bacterium | reverse complement strand
GAGATTGATATGGTCATTATTACCCACAACCACGCTGATCATTTGGCTGGGATCGATGAAGTACTTAAACATTATCAGGTGGACAAAATTTTGATTTCCGGGGCAACATATGATTCGCAAACCTATAAAACTTTCGCTCAACTAGTGGCCGATAAGCATATCCCAACCGAAGATGTGGTCGCTGGAACGAAAATTGATTTTGGGGCATTGCACGGGATTGTCATTTTTCCACTGGAAAATATGGTCGGCCAAAGCCCAACCAATCCGCACGACGCCACTGTGGTCACATATTGGCAATACGGCATTGAGACATTTTTGCTGACGGGCGATGCCGAGTCCGAGCACGAACAAGCAATGTTAGAAAAAAACCTCGTCCGTCAGGCCAATATTTTGAAAGTTGGTCATCACGGCTCATATACCAGCACCAGCCAGACGTTTCTAGAGGCAGTCAAACCGAAAATCGCTGTTATTTCTGTTGGTAATCACAATAAATTTGGCCATCCTCATCAGCAGACACTGGATTTACTCAAACGGTTTAATATTCCGGTGTTACGGACTGATCAAGTCGGGACGATTTTGTTTGATATTACGGAAAGTCAGTTTACATATAAGACACATCTCTAATCTTTAGAAAGATAAAATTTATTGCAAAGGGGTAGGGGTGCTACTTGCGAAGCGCTGCCCTCGCTCGCCGCTACAAAATGCCCCAGAAATATTTTGGCATTTTTCACGGCTTCCGTTCGAAGCTCCAGGCTTTCGCTTCTCATCCCGCCACTCCCCACCCAAGCACGCTAAGACCAGAAATTATTTAAATCACAGAGCGGCCACTTTGCGGGTGCAGTTATATATGTCTTCATTAGTCACCCCAAACCCACTGTAAAACACGCCAAGCACACAATTGCTCCAAGCTTGCCATTTACTACCCTCGTCGGGAAGGCCGTTATTCCAATTCCCCCAACCACTGGTATCAACACACTTTTGTCCATCCCACATATAGCCCGGAGAACAATCCTTTGGACCGACAACATCGTGCCAATATTGAAAATAATAGTTAAGCCAATCTTGAAAGTTCAGCCCCCTTACAGGAGTGTTGGTAGACACAGGAGATCTATAAGGAACTTTCTGAAGTTCCTGGGCGTTGAATGATAAATTCAATCCCCGTCCAAAATAACCACCTACCCCGCCCACCAGCACCGCTACTAAAACGACTAGAACCATTTTTACTTTCATTCAACCTCCATATTTAAATTAGGCTAAAAAAAATGTGTCAAGTTCTGCATTGGTACTGGGTACGATCACAAAATTTCTGGCCGGAATTATGTTAAAATGTACAAGATGAACAAAATCGCCGCCCTCGAGGGAGAGATTAAAAAACTACGCCAGGAAGTGGCCCAACTTCGTTCGTATGTATTAAAACCAGATGTTGATCCGGAGGGTGAGTATCGGCCGGAGTTTGTGCGAAAAATCAAACAAATAGTCAAAGCCGACAGGAATAGTCCAAAAATTGAATTTACAACCGCCGAAGATTTTCGACGGCGAATTAATGAAGCGCGTAGACTTCACCAGCCGATACGTAAAAGCTCCCGTTAAGTTACCGCAAGATCAAGAAGAAAAATTAGCTAGGTTAGTAGAGATTTTAAGGAAAGACCAATTCCATTACCTTCTTCACACCAAACAGTTGACTGGCAAAATGCCTAGCTATTATTCATTTCGTGTTAGTCGGGATTGGCGAGCGATTTTTCATTTTATTGGTGACGAAGTAGTCGAGTTGACTGACGTTGCCCACCGAAAGGATGTTTATCGCTGATGTCCGGACATTCGAAGTGGTCGCAGATCAAACGGCAGAAGGGGGTGGCCGATGTTAAACGAGGAGCGACTTTTTCCAAGTTGGCCAACGCTATTTCAATTGCCGCCCGTGGCGGGGCTGATCCAAATATGAATTTTCAGCTACGCATCGCCATTGAAAAAGCCCGAGCGGCGAATATGCCCAAGGACAATATCCAACGAGCTATCGATAAAGTTTCTGGCAGTAGTGGGGGACCGGCCTTGGAAGAAATTTTGTTCGAGGCCTATGGCCCCAACGGCATCGCCTTTTTAATTGAAGCCGCCACCGATAATCGTAACCGAACTAGCTCACAAGTTCGGGAAGCAATTCATAAAGCCGGTGGCAAGCTGGCAGAAACTGGTTCGGTTAGTTATTTATTCGCCAAAAAAGGCTTAATTGTTTTGCCATCAAACGATCAGGCCGAAGAAATTGAACTAGCCGCCATTGATGCCGGCGCCGAAGATGTTTTGGCGGTGGAAGATCATGTGTTCATTTATACTAAACCTCAGGAACTGATGGCTGTCGTTGGCAAGCTGGCCGAGCAAAATTACCAAGCCGAGGAGTTTAGCTTAGTCTGGGAGCCAAATACTCACATTGATATTACCGATCAAACTGTTGCCCAAAAACTCATCAAACTGTCAGAAAATCTGGAAGAACTTGACGACGTGGTCAAAGTGGCCAGCAACTTTGACATTAGCAACGACTTAGCCCAACCTGTTGGTTAAGCATTTATTTAATTAATTTAATATCCTACTCGGTCGCCGTATGACTTATATGTCATAATGATACCCAGTTATATGCAATGAACAAAAACAATCAGGAATTTAGTTATCTGGGTGGGCCAAAGAAATATTTTAAGAAGAAAATTTATGTTGGCCCAAAAGTAGGCAAAAAATCAGTAAAATCAGACAAGAAACCCACCGACATTGTTTGGTTGAGTAACGTAATCGACGAATTTCGTGGGTCCCGGTTAAGGCAAAGGTTATCGCAGCAAGCGGTAGCAAATCAACTGAAAACTGGTCAGGCATTTATTTCGCGATTCGAAAACAAAAAAGTTAATCCAACAGTTGAATTTCTTGATCGTTATCTAAGACTTTTAGGGCTAGAGATAAAGATTGAGATTAAATAACTTTATGACTTTTATGTCATAAGGAAACCAGGGCTAATGGCGATTAACTGGTAGCTTAGGAAGAAGAAAGTTAATTTGTGTTAGACTTGAGTGACTTATGGAGGGGAAACGCATTTTGGGGATTGATCCTGGTTCAGGTCGGATGGGGCATGGGTTGATAGAGATTGTGAATGACCAGCCAAATTTAATTAGTCACGGTTGTATTGAAACCACTGTTAACGCCCCCCAAACCCAGAAATTAGCCTATATCTACGACGAGTTAACCAGGTTGGTTAATGAAATTCGACCCAATTTGATCGCCATCGAGATGATTTTCTTTGCCAATAACGCCAAAACGATGGTCTCGGTTAGTCAGGCTCGGGGTGTGGCTTTGCTAGTAGCTGCCCAAGCTAATATCGAGATAGCCGAAATCGCCCCGCTAAGTTTGAAAAAAATATTGATGGGTAACGGCAAAGCCAAGAAGAAAGAAGTTCAAAATTACGTTAAAGAATTTTTCGAGTTAGAAAAAGTGCCCAAAACCGATGACGCCGCCGACGCTATTGCCGTGGCCTTGAGTCAAGTGTTGGTTAACTAACTGTCTCCAACCGACGAGAAGTTGACGAAGACCGCGTTGAGATCGTCAAGGCCAACATTGCCGTCATTGTTGGTGTCAGCGCCGTTAGCTTGGCTGGTTGGCTGGGCGAAGTTAACAAAAGTACGGTTAAGATCCAAGACATCAACAGAATTGTCATCGTTAGCGTCACCACGGATTAAGGCATGGTCAAAACTGATATTAGGTTGATTACAGCCTAAAAAGTTAACATTGGTTTGTTTTTCGGCTAGATATCCTGGTGCTTTAATCCAGATGTCTTTAGGGCCAGTTAAGAAAGGGTTGCCGCTACTGTCGTTACTGGTTCTAAAGAAACCAGTTGAGCTTTGAGAGACGGTTGATTGGCCTAGGCTCTGATGGCTGTTAGGATCACGGACATCAACAACTAATTGAATAGTTGATTGATCACCATCGAGCTTGGGACCTTTGTAGCTGTCCAGAGCAACTTTGGGTTGGGGGGTGGTGATGGAGAAGGGGTACTCTGATAAGCCAATGTCAGGAAAAGCGGCTGGTCGATTAGCGATGGCTTTAATCGGCCGTGGACAACCCCAGAAATCAACGAGAGGATCTTCGCTTCTACCATAGTCGAGGGTTTCAGCGGTACTATCTGATACGTAGGAAGTTGGATCAGCTGGAAAGTTTCGACTAGTAAAGGCCGGATTTTGATGCTTAATTTGGTATTTCTGATCATTATTATCGGTTGCTATACAAAACATTTGATTGTTGCTGGCGTTGGTATTACCCCACTCGGCATCATAGCCCAACCCCCATCTTGCCGTATCGGCTCTTTTCATGGCGCAGGCACCACCGTTGTTATAGCTAACGACTATGCTTGATGCACGAAAACTACCTGAGCCGGCTATCTCCACGGCGCTAGCACCCACTGGGTCGGTGGCAAAGTTGTCGCTGATTACCGAAGAATGAAAGAAGGTGCTAGGGGAACTTGTGGTGGTTGCGATCACATATATGGTTCCAGATCGGCCGCTGTTTTGGGAAATTAAACTATTATCGAAAGGTACGTCAACATCTTCAACTCGAATCGCCGCTCCGACATTGGCCGAAGTATTTTGATTAAAGATATTTTTCTGGAATTCTGTATAGAGACTACTCCCGCCGTTACCAAAGG
>JBGOUP010000005.1:0-30589 GCA_041477655.1 Patescibacteria group bacterium | reverse complement strand
GACGGTTGGTCGGGTTGAATTGCCAAGCGAAGTCTTTGTTGAACTGTTACGGCAAAATTAGGATAAAAAGAAGCCCCGCGCTTTCAATGAAAGCGCGGGGCGTTCGAGGCAGTCTGGAGTTAAAGCCAGAGCTTGGGAAAACGGTACCCGGTTGGGAAGAAGTTAATCTTCCCCTCCTGGGAGATGGCCACCCACTGGCCACCAGGTGAAAAACAGGCGCTGTGGCCTGCGTAATAAACTGGCGGGTCCTTCAGCCTTATACCCTTCACCACTACTAGAGGCTCAGTAAGCCCACTCACCGGATCTGGCTGAAGATCCACAAAGGTGATTTTTTTGGCGAACATTGATAGTCGCGGCCAGCGCTTCGCGCCGGACGAACCTATCAACTCATCCTTGCCACCCCTATACCAAATGCCGCAGAGCGGCGCTTGGCTGTCTTCAACGGACAACAACCTATCGGCCGTGCCGACGAACACCAAGCCCAATGACCCGGTTTCCGGGTCAACGGCGCCATCGATATCCCTAAAGCTAGTTACCTGTTCCAGAGTCGAATTACTGACCCTGTATCGCCAAATATTCGCGATTGGCGCCTCGCTGGTTCCAGTATAGCCACAGAACAGCAGGGAATCTTCGGACTCCCAAGCGAGTTGGGAATCCCGATGAATTATACCCAGCACAAAGTTTACGATTCGCGGCTTGTGGCCGTTAAGCAAATCATAAATCCTAATGACGTAGACGCTGGTCTTGTCACAGACAGTCACGGCCACCTGTGTCCCCGATGGTGACAGCCGAATGGCCGACACCGGTCCTTTAATCCGAACGAGAGTTCCGCCGGTGGTGGCGTCATGGACGCCGCCGTCACCATTTGTTTCAATTACAGCGATTACTTGGTTTTGCCAATCCGGCTCATAGCCGAAGATTGGCTTCTCTGGATGTTGGCCGAAGCCAACAGACGCTACGAGAATGACGATCGCGGTAAGAGATAACCTAATTCTGTTCACGTGCTTCTTCTCCTTAACGTATGAAGTTTGTATGGCAACTCTAGCAGAACCGGGCCGAAAAGTCAATAGATATGGTTGGTTTTCAGTCGGCTGTAGCGTTGGCAAATGTTGAGCCGTCGGCAGTTACACCGGCTTCGGCCGAAGCGCTGGCTTGACTAGAAAATTCTTCAGTCACAATGACTTGCTTTTTCGGCTTTGGCTTACTTGTTTTTGGCAACAACGAATTGGCGGGGGCGTCTGATTGGGCTGGGGTTAATTCAACTGGTGTTGCGGTTGGGATGGAGGGAGTTGTAGGGGTAACTGGTGTTGTGGTAGTGACTGTTGTCTCTGGAGTCTTGTGTTTGGCCCGTTTGGCAATACTAACTAGGGTAGTAATAAATCCGGCAACCAGAATCACAAACAGAAGTATTAAAACCAGCCGAAGTGTGTGTCGAGAAACGACTGGTCGCTTTGGTCGCTCCGGTTTGTCGTTAATTGATGTCTCGTCGGTTGGTTGGGGTAGATTATCTTCTCGGATGGGCTGATCGTTCATGCTGGCAGTATACGCCCGATGAACCTGTTGGTCAACGGTTGGCTAGGGTGATGCTTATCTGTAAAATACTAGCTATTGTCACCCAGGCCAAGTAGGGAAACTGCCAGTAAGCTAACACCCGAGCCTGATGCCACATGGCGGCAATGCTCCAAATTATCGTTAGCCAGACAATAATAATATCGGCCGTGGCAAAAGTTAAATTCTTCAAGCCAAATTGAATATAGGTAAAGGCGGCGTTGGCAATTAGGTTAATGATTAGCGGATAAAGGGCCATATGACGAAGCTTGCCGTGGGCAATCCGCCAGAAGGCAATTGAGTAGGTAACAATAATTATCGGATAGATGAACGTCCAAATTATGCCGATCACCATTGGCGAGGGCGTCCAGCCTGGCTTAAGCAATGTGTCGTACCAACCGCGCCAACTAAGCATCTTTCTTTCTTGCCCAGCGCCAGGTCGGTTTTTCGCCGGTTAGATAGCACAACCAAACAGTTGCTCCGAGTATTATCGTGAGGTAAATGAAGAAGTTGAAGATTGAATTAGTAGAGGAGTTTAGTTTGGTTGCTCGATAAATAATGAGTGCAGCCATCCAAACAATGATTGCCCAGCCCTGCCAGCTGGCTGGCGTCCAACCCCAACCATAACGCTTGGCTTTAAACCAATGGTTTGTCACCTCAAATTTAGCCATTCAATGGTAGTGTAACAGGATTTGGCTTGACGTTCTTCAACTGGGCCAGGTCGGTGGTGAAGCCATCCAGTTGATCGAGAGTCAGCGGCACCGAAGCCAAGCCGGTTTTTGGGTGGATCGAATAAGGGCTACGAACAACGGCGCTTTTATGAATAATCTGCTCGTCGAGCAAAATGGATTTGGCGTGAGCTCTGTCGCTTGAGCTGGTAATAATGAGTGGCGAAGATTTAGGAATATGGCTACGAAATTGGTTCTGATATTTCTTTTCCAAAATCGGTTCCAGCTCGGCCGCCAACTTGCGAATGGTCTTTCGAAAACTTAGCCAATTAGGTCGATTATGGCCAATCGACCACATAAAATGAAAACCGTTGCCACCAGAAAATTTAATTAAATGTTTTAAGCCTTTTTTGGTTAGCAGATTGCTCATTTCTAAACTAACGATTTTGGTTATCTCTAATGAATGGCCATCTCGGCCGTCAACGTCAATAACGAACCAGCTATCTTTTTCTCCAAGCAAATGGGGATGAAATGAATAGGTGTGCAGATGCACCCAAGCCATCAGTTCGTCAATCGAATTTATCCGAATCCAGCCGCGGCTGGTCGGCAGACCCTTGCCGCCATGACGACGATAGACAACATTGCCATCGAAAACCTGCTGAACGGCCACTTTACGACCTCGCAAAAATGGCAGTGTTACTTCGGCCATCCCCTGCCAGTAATCAACTAACCACGGTGCGGGCATTTTGAGCGGGAGACGGGAATCGAACCCGCGTCATCAGATTGGAAATCTGATGTTCTGCCATTGAACCACTCCCGCACTTTTTCATAATCTACCATATTTAACCTGACATTACAGTCAGAAATTCCATCGTCTTGGACTATTCACCCTTCTTTAACTATTTACACTATCAGCTCTGTATCCCGTATATGTTTTAACATATACAGAATCCCAAACCGCGAGTTTGATCTAACAAAATCTCTCCGTATGTCATTTCGTCAGAAATACGAGCAAAGTGACTATATATGACATACGAGATTCGAGGTTTATGGTCCTTGTTACCACAGATATTTTTTTAAATCTACCCAGAAACTGCCGTCTCTTTCCTCAACCTTCACCCCGTCTTGACCAAGCAGTTCGGCTTGCAGTTGGGCTGGGTATTCTAACGTGGCGATGGAAATCCGACCTTGACGATTAATTACTCTTTGCCAGGGTAGGTTATGCGTTTGGCTTTGACGGTTAAGAATCTGGCCAACGGTTTTAGCCGCTCGAGGGCTTCCGGCCATGCCGGCTATTTGGCCGTAAGTAGCCACTTTTCCCCGAGGGATCCTGTTAGTTATTTCAATTACCTTCGCGGCGAAGGTATCAGGCATTAAACGCCCTGTGAGTTACTGATTTCGACGATATCGCCGATGTTGAATTTATCGGCTTGGCCAGCGTTAATTTCTAGCACATAGTCAACTGGCGCCTTGGGTCGGTAAACAATTAAATCGTCGGTGGTAGCTCCAGGAGCAGGAACGGCCGCATTTGAGCTGACATCGGCCACTTTGCCATCGCTTATCCAAACGAAGTCTATGGGGAACTCCATGCCCTTCATCCACATAGCCGGAATTTCTTTGGGCTTAAAGACAAAAAGCATACCCGCATTTTGGGGAAGACTTGGCCGGTTGGATAAGCCAGTCGCTTTTTGTTGGGGCGTGGTGGCTAATTCGGTTTGAAAAGTCTTGGTGCCGATTTTGACTTGGGTGGTTGGAGCGGCTTGATCGGTGGTAGCCTGAAAACTCAAGCCATCAGTTTTTTTATTAACAAGACTGGCGACGGCTAAACCGCCACCAATTACAGCTAAACTAATCACTAAGACCGCTAATCGTAATCTCATTTTCTTTCTTCTTTATCTCACTAAATACCCATCAATGCCATTGTCGGGGCGACCGCGACTCCATTAATCAATGTTAAGGTCGGGGTGGCCAGACTCGAACTGGCGGCCTCATCGTCCCAAACGATGCGCGCTAGCCAACTGCGCCACACCCCGACTCTAACATTGATTACCAGGGCATTTGCTAGCTAATTTTAGCAAATGCCCGCCCAAAAAAATTTAATCAAAGTTGTTTAATTCAATTTTTTCGGGCCCCAAACGATGTGCGCTACCAACTGCGCTACGCCCCGAATAAGGCAATTCTACCAGTTTAGGGTCTGAAAATCTACTATTTGAGGACCAAACAACCGGTTTATACTGGTGATTACCTTGGCCGAAAAGATCTACCAAACTTTGTCGAAGAATCCCCTCCCTAGCGGGCTACGCCGGCAGGATAGATACCATCTGCCGTAGCTGGTGGTAGATCATTCGGGGGTGGCGATTAGTACACCGAAACTGACGATCAGAATAATTACCAAAGCCGAGGCATAAGTCCAAACGGGTAAAGATCTGCTGACTGATTCAGGATTGTTGCTGGCGATGGCCGATTCCACTTTGGTTCGGATTAGTCGTTCGGCAATAATGCCGTCAACCACAAACAAGACCATCTTAATCCAAAAGAGCCGTTTGGCTTGAAACTCCTGGTGTTCATTCCAAAACAAGACTGCCCCAGTCAGCAGTAGCCAAACCGCGGCATAGACACCGAAATTACCAACATATTTGATGATCTTCAGTCTGGCGATATCAAGTGGTTTCTTGATAGAGAGAACGAGTGAGAAGAAAACTACGCCAACCAAAAGCCCAGCCCCTAATACGTGAAGAATGAGGAAGATGGTGTGTAGAGACATATCTATCCACGCCAATCAGAAACTATTTAGTAACTTTAAAGCTTTTCAGAATATTATCGAATGTTGTCAGAAGTGTTTCTTTGCCGGTGTCGTAGGTGAAACGAATTACGAAAGTTTTATCTTTGATTTTCATCCCAGCAATGTTGGTTCCGGCAATCTGACGTGTCCCGTCATAACCGAAGGCGCCAATTTCAATCTTTTGATCCTCTTTGGTGCCAATTGTCAGTGTGCCATCATTATTAGCCGTTAAGTTATAAAGTAAGTTGGTTGGGGTTCCATCGAACCCAGCAGGATTAACATAGAGTGTTAAACTTGGTTTTCCAGACACGGCCGTATCCTCGATAGCCAGGGTATTAGTGCCAAGAGCTGTATCGGTTGCGGATGTCTGTAATTTGTCGGTTACCTTGAAAGTTGGTGGATACTTAAAAGAGAAGTTAAATAGCGCATTAGTATACGTTTTCCAGTCTGCTGTTGGGTTGGTCGTCGTGGTTTTTGTAGTGGTTGTTTTCTTAGTTTTGACGGTCGTCTCTTGACTTGGTTGGCTATAGGTGACTTGGATTAAATACCAAAGCACGCCGATCAGAATAGCTACAAAAATAAGCAACAGCCACTTCATTGTTGGCGTAACGTGATGCGGGTTGGCTTGTTGCTTGTTTAATTCCATTTTCCTCCTTGAAACACTTTAGGTAGCCTTGAATGTGGCGACAATGGCTTTAACTTCGGCCGCTAATCCTTTGTCCTGAATATCGGTTGGATAAGCTTGTGCAAGATCGTAACCAACTATGTAGCTACCGCACTGGCCCATTTTAGTTGGTATCTCGGCCGGTTGAGCAATAGCGGCTGTCCATTGAGCTTGGGTATAAGTGCTAATGGCAAACATAGAAACGTATTTAGCAAAATGGGTGGAGTATTCGGTTGTCCAGAGAGGATCGGTGTTGGTAGTTGGGACATTGACGTAATAGGTGTCAGTTGCGCCATCAACGGCCACATGCTTCATTTTGTAGCCGGTCCACTTGTCGGTGAAGGTCAAAGTAAAGCCGCATTTAGTGTCGGTGTAGGTTAGAGCACTAGTGGTCTTGGTCGTAGTGGTCTGGCTTGTGGTTGTCTTCTTGGTTGATTTCTTAACCACTGTTTCCGTACCGGTATCAACGATGTAGGAATTTGATTGCCAAACCATATAGCCGAGTACGCCGATCAGCACTAAACCGAAAATGAGCAGAAGGACTTTA
The DNA here is from genome assembly GCA_041477655.1 of Patescibacteria group bacterium. GTDB lineage: Bacteria > Patescibacteriota > UBA1384 > 2-12-FULL-50-11 > 2-12-FULL-50-11 > JBGOUP01. Next base: position 24,380 of record JBGOUP010000005.1, on the reverse strand, counting down.
AATTGGGTCGAGGCTTCTTCCATTACTATCCAGACTAGAGAGCTTAAATCCAGCTGTCAAATGTCTAGATGTTACTGTTTGACGCCAGGCAATGGCTGGCATATACTGCTATGAGTCAATTAATTAATGAAAATGTTACACACCCTAAAGAAAGGAACACAATATGACACCAACCGTTTTGGGAGCCATCGCGGCTCTAGCCGGTTTGGCTGGAGGTTACGTTGTCCGTCAGGTTTTACTGACTCGATCACAGGAGGATCTGGAATCTAAACGCAAGGAAATCTTGCTAACCGCCAAAGAAGAAGCCCTCCAGTTAAAAGAAGATATTAAAAAAGAAGAGGGTCTCCGTCGTAAAGACTTAGAAAAAGTTGAGTCGCAGTTACGTGAGCGCGAAGCATCGCTGGAGCGTCGGAGCGACAAAATTGATACCGAAAGAACCGAGTTAGAGCATCAAGCGGAAACAATGGATTCAGCCAAAAAAGAGCTGACTAATTTACGTGAAGATCAAGAAAAAGAATTGGCTAAAATTGCTAAGCTCTCTAGGGATGAAGCCAGGGAGCAACTACTTGGCCAAATTGAAAAAGAGTACTCCGAAGATATGATCCGCAAGATCCGTTCGATGCGCGATCAGATGAAAAAATCTTGGGAAGCTGAGGCCAGGGAAATTGTTGGCACCGTCATTGAACGGCTGGCCACCGATCAAACCGCCGAGATGACTGTTTCTACGGTCAATTTGCCCAGTGAAGAGTTGAAGGGAAAAATTATTGGTAAGGAAGGGCGGAACATTCAAGCTTTTGAGCGAGCCACCGGCGTTGATTTGATTATTGACGAAACGCCCGATGCCGTGACAATTTCTAGTTTTGATCCGCTCCGTCGGGCTACTGCCGTTAAGGCTTTGCAGATGCTAATAAAAGATGGCCGGATTCAACCAACCAAAATTGAGGAGTTAGTCAAAAAAGCCCAAAGCCAAGTCGAAGATGAGATTCGTGATGCCGGTGAGGCGGCGGTGGCCGAAGTTGGGCTAGCTGGCATTCATCCCGAATTAGTTCGTTTGCTTGGCTCCATGAAGTTTCGAACGTCGTACGGTCAAAACCAGCTTCAGCACGCTATTGAAGTCACCCATATCGCCGGCTTGTTGGCCGAAGAAGTTGGCGCCGATTTGAATATCACTAAAAAAGGCGCTTTACTTCACGATATTGGTAAAGCTATCTCCCATGAGTACGAAGGTTCGCACGTTGATGCCGGAGTTGAGTTGGCTCGTAAGTATGGCATGAGCGAAGAAGTTGTTCACTGTATTGAGGCTAGCCATGAAGATACCGAAACCAAAACCGTTGAAGCCATTCTGTCTCGTACCGCCGACGCTATCTCTTCGGCTCGTCCCGGTGCTCGCCGAGAATCAACTGATCAGTATATTAAACGAATGACCGAGCTAGAAAATATCGCCAACTCATTTACTGGCGTAGAAAAAACCTTTGCCATTCAATCTGGCCGAGAAATTCGGGTGTTGGTTAAACCCGAGCAAATTGACGATCTAACAGCCATGAAATTGGCTCGCGATGTCGCCAATAAAATCGAAGCCGATCTGCAGTATCCTGGCACAGTTAAAGTTAATATTATTCGTGAAACCAGATTCAGCGAAGTAGCACGCTGAAGCCAGTGGCCAGCCATCAGTATTCAGTTATCAGTGATCAGAAAAGGTCCTACTGAAAACTGATTTCTGATTACTGGATCCTGTATACTGGTTCTATGAATCAAGCGGAACTAGCTAAGAAATTAGCCGAAAAAAGCCAGCTCTCTCCAGAAGGAGCGGAAAAGTTTGTGGACGCCTTCGCCGAAGTCCTGGCCGATTACTTTAAGAAAGGCGAAAAAGTAGTTATCGCCGAATTCGGCAGTTTTTTTGTTGGCCAAGATAAATCGGTTCAATTCAGCCCATCGCTGAAAGTCAAAGAGTTGATTGAATAGAGAAGGTGCTAGCTTGCTAGCACCTTGAGTTTTCCTCGATGAATTTTTCAATCTCATCCCAGTATTTTTTAAAGAAATTCGGCAGGATCGAATGTATAACGTCATCATCTGGTCTATTCTGGAGATTAAACCATTCAAGTTGACTAAACTTATGCGGTTCGCAGATCCTAACTTGGGATCGGTCAACCAACACCAAATGGTCTATACCCAACCAATGGTTGTCACGGCCGTTATGCTGCCGATGGACGTCGCGATAACCGACAAATTGAATTTTCACAGCGCTTTTGCTCCAAACTCTTCTGCTAGCTCTTTGTGGACAGTTTGAATAACGGTCTGACTAAATTCCAAAGCGCCGGCGCAGACATCCCAGCGATAATGCTCGTCTCGAGCCTTATCCGTTCGCATCGCTAGGAAGAATTCACCTAAATTGTCGAAACATAGAGAGACCACTGAAATTCCTGGGTAATCGTAACCAATTTCCATCATTCACCTCGATGTAAGTTTCGCCACATTGTGGCTGTGCCCCCAGTAGGAGTTGCACCTACGACCTTTCCCTTAGGACGGGACTGCTCTATCTACTGAGCTACGGGGGCCTGTAATATTATTACCAGAATATGATATTGGGGCGACCGAAGTCGCCCCAGATTGATCTCAGACCGCGGCCTTTTTTGCTTTCATTTCGGAGTACCTCGGCATCTTTTGTGGCTTACCAGTTCCTGCTGGGCGGAAGCACCCAAGGCACCGTTGGCAACAAAAAACTTGACTCTTAAAAAGACGGGACAAACCAGAGCCGCAGTCTGGACAAGGTATTTTCGCCCTAGTCACAGTCGGTCTCCTTTTTCTGGTATGGAGATAAGTTACGCTATCAGATAAAATATGTCAAGTAACAGACGGGGCGTAGCTCAGTTGCATAATCGGCAAAGCCTCATATCTCTCGCTATGAGTTTAGCTCGAGATAGAGCACGATTTGGGGCCGGAACGGAAGTGCAAAGCCAACTGCTTGGCTTTGCACCGTGAAGGCAGGCTAAACTATGCCGAAAGCAGTTTAGCCTAGGTTTTGGGTGATGATGCCGGGGTGTAGCTCAGTTGGCTAGAGTGCACGATTCGGGTTCGTGAGGCCGCCAGTTCGAGTCTGGCCACCCCGACGGCATCACCCAGAAGTGAGGTCGCCCCCAAAGAATCAGGTTAGCTATAATCAATTTAAAACAATGAGTATTTTTGCTATCTATAAACCAAAAGGCCTGACCAGCCACGATGTGATTGATCGTTTGCGGACAATCACCGGCGAAAAAAGAATTGGTCATGCGGGCACGCTTGATCCATTGGCCGAGGGGGTTTTGGTGGTGGCGATTGGTCGAGAATCAACCAAAAAGCTCCACGATATCGTCCAGCAAGAAAAAGAGTACCAAGCCCAAATTACCCTGGGGGCTGAAAGCTCAACTGACGACGCTGAAGGTGAATTAACCACAACCAAATCCGTTATCAGACCGACCAAGCAAAATATTGAAAAAGCTCTGAAAATATTTGTTGGTCAGATCAATCAAATCCCGCCACAATTTTCCGCCGTCAAACTCAACGGTCAGCCAGCCTACAAAAAAGCCCGCCAGGGCCAGGAACTTGAGTTGAAAGCTCGAGAGGTTGAAATAAAAAACATTGAATTAATGAATTATGATTGGCCGTTGGTTGAAATCCGAGTCGTGACTGGCCCCGGAGTCTACATTCGCGCCATTGCTCGGGATTTGGGCCGAAAGCTAAAAACTGGTGGTTATATTTCTAAATTGGTTCGAACTCGTGTTGGCCAATATAAATTAGCCACTGCCCAATCACTTGACCAATTGGCCAAAGCTTACCAAAAAGATTGACTCGAGTTGGTAATCAAATACACTTATGGAGTAATGCAGACAATCAATATCTCCACCTCAACCATTGTTCGCTTCGTTTTAATTTTGGTAGCTGCGTGGTTGCTGTTTGCCCTGCGTGACATTATTGTCTTGCTCTTTATTGTTCTTATTCTAGTAGCGGCTCTCTCGCCAACGGTTGAGCGTTGGAGTAAATACTTAACCCGGACTGGTGCCGTTATCGCTACCTTCGTGCTTATTTTTGTTGCCTTTACCCTGATTTTTTCCATTCTCATTCCGCCTTTGGTTAATCAGTTGCGAGAATTTAGCACTAATTTGCCAAGCATTGCCGACAATTTTTCTCGGGCCAATGATACTGGCTTTCTGCAAACTCTGTCTAATGCCATCCGCGACAATATTAACTCTATCTCTGCCCAATTAAGCGACGTCGGCGGACTGGTATTGTCTAAAACCTTCGGCGTAATTAGTGGTATTGTCGCTTTCATTACTGTTCTTGTGCTAAGTTTTTATCTTCTGCTTGAAGAAGACGGTCTAAAGAAAGTGTACAAGGGGGTGATGCCTGATGATTGGTATGAGGCGCTGGCCGAGCCAACCAAGAAGATTGCCGGCAAGCTGGGAGCCTGGTTGCGTAGCCAATTACTGCTAATGATAATTGTTGGCGTCTTCACCGGAATTGGCTTAGTCATTATCGGCGTTCCCTACGCCCTAACTTTGGCCGTTTGGTCAGGCTTGACCGAAGGTATCCCGATTATTGGGCCATGGTTAGGCGCCATCGCCGGAGTGTCAGTTGGTTTGTCTCAATCGCCCTTGACCGGTTTCTTGGCCTTAATCGTCTATTTAGTAGTTCAACAAACTGAAAGCAATTTATTGGTGCCAAAAATTATGTCTCGAGCAGTTGGCGTTAACCCGGTTGTTGTTATTCTGGCCGTACTTATTGGTGGCAAGCTCTACGGGATTCTGGGCATTATGCTTGGCGTGCCTTTTGCCGCTGTCTTGAGTGTTGTTGTTGAAGACTGGGCAATCATCCGCAGCGCCTTCGCTCCAGCCAAACACAATTCCTGAAACCTTCATATGAAAATTTTGGTCTGCTCACTTACCTATCCGCTACCAAACGGGGTGACTTCTTCGCTAACAACTAGTGTTGATGGTTTTTTGGCGGCCGGGCACCAGGTGAGAATAGTCGCCCCAGATTACGGCAAAGGCAAGGTTAGGCCAGAACATTTCCCCGTTCCCTCGTCAATTATTGGTCGGGTTATCACTGGCCTTTTTCAAAAAGAAGAGCGAATGTTTGGCTTGGGTGCCAGAGGCCAAATAAAAAAAATCGTCGAAGAGTTTAGTCCAGACGCATTCTGGCTTCATACCGTCACTTGGTCGGCCAATGCTTTTGAGAACGTTATGTTAAAAAGTAAAAAACCGACCGTTCTTACCTATCACACACTGGTTGAGAATTATGGCCGAGTTTACGCTGGCGAAATCGGCGCCCAACGGATGGCTACTCGCTCGAAAGAGCTAGCCGATTCGGTTAATCAAATTATTGCCCCAAGCCATGTGGTCGAGAGTAAACTTCGAGCCTATGGTGTAACAAAACCCATTACTGTGATTCCCACTGGCATTCATGATCCCGGCCAGCAGTACTCTAAAAGTGAGTTGGCCAATCACTTTGATTTTTCAGCCGATGTCCCAGTCTTGCTCTACCTTGGTCGGGTTTCTAAAGAAAAAAATATTGCTGGGCTTTTGGAAATGGCGGCCAAACTCAAACAAAATCTGGATAATTTTGTCTTATTGCTAGTTGGCCCGGGCGATATTGAGGAAACTAACGCTCAAGCCCTGGAATTGAAATTGGACAAAAATGTTATTTGCACCGGGCCGTTGCCCAAAGCCGAAGCCCAGAAAGTCTATGGCGGGGCCGATCTGTTTGTTTTTGCTTCGCAAAGCGAAACTCAAGGGTTGGTAGTTGGCGAAGCTATGATCGCTGGTTTGCCAGTGGTGGCACTCAACTCGCCCGTTCAGCCGGAAGTCTATCCGGAAAACGTGGCAGTGGTGGCTAAAAATACCGATGAGTTTGCCACTGCCGTTGCCGATTTGCTCAAAGACGAACCTCGCCGCGCCCACCTCGCCCAAGTCGGTAAAGAATTCGTCACTAAAAACTTTTCCATTGAGGGGATGATCCGGAAACAAATTGAGCTATTTGAAAATCTTTCTATTTAGTTAGCTTGCCTAAGTTGTAAGTTTTATCTGTTTTGGTTGCCTTGGCAATATCAATAAGAGGCTCCATCGAATCCCAATTTTGTCTCTGGTTAAATCGCTAAGGCACGATAACCACATTGACTGACCCGACAACACTTGAGACAATCACCGTATGATTGACAAGACAGTTGAGGAGCCAAAGATAATTTTAGAAAAAGGGAAACCAGCTTCGGTTATCCTCAATCTTAGCTTTTATCAAAAATTACTGGAAAAATCCGAAAATTTAGACGACCTTAAAGAGCTTCGTCGCCTAAAAAAACAAAAACTTAATTTTCGCCCACTTGAGGATTACTTAAAGACCGTTAGTTGATGTATCAGGTTCTAATCGAGCGACGAGCCGAGAAGGACTTGAAAGCTTTGCCATCTAACAATCCCCGACCTCATGGGTCGCAAAAACTCCATGACTTGGGAAGCGATTATAGGATTCGCATCGGTGACTACCGACTACTTTACGAGATTGACGACAAAGCTAAGACCGTCAAGATTTTCCGTGTTAAACATCGCGGTCATGTTTACCGATGACTTCGCCACTGCCGTTGCTGATTTACTCAAAGACGAACCTCGGCGCGCTCACCCTCCCTAGCAGGTCAAGAATTCGTCACTAAAAACTTTTCCATTGAGGGGATGATCCGCAAGCAGATTGAGTTGTTCCAGAGCCTGGTTACTTTGTGAATTTGAAAGTGGACAGAATCAACTTCTGAGTATTGGTCAACATATCTTTATTGGCCGATAACGTATCTTTGTTACCAGAATTAAACAATAACCCTACAAGATAGGCGTCCTTTTTAGCAAGGATCCAATATGAATTAACTAAGCCGGTTGAAACTCCTTCATATGCAACTTGGTTATCGAGAGTAATTCTTCGTTGACCGCTAATACTTGAACTTTTAACGAGACTTTGAATTACCCCATCAAGAGACATAGTATAATCAGCGGAAACTTCACCGTTAAGGTCGATAGCAAACGTTGGTACACCTAGCTCGTCCTTTTTACCTATTGATGTAACATTTTGTTTCACTTCTTTAACCACATAATCTACTGGGTACTTCACCGTGAACCCGACGACAGTACTTGTATATGTCTTCCAATCCGCTGTTGGGTCGGTGGTGGTTTTAGTAGTAGTGGTCGTCGAAGTTGTTTTCTTCGTTTTGACCGTCGATTCAGTTTCGGTTGAGTTGGTATTACTTAACCAAACCATATAACCAAGCACTCCCACCAAAACGATAGCAAAAATTAAGAGCACAACTTTAAAACTTGTTGACGCCTCTTCGTGATTTTCCGATTTATTGAGCTCTACCATTCCCCTCCTTTTCCCTAGTGTGAGAAAAAACTGAGAAGAAGTCAAATGTGGTGGTCACTGTTGGGCTCGAACCAGCGATCAATTATGAAGTATGATTAGTACCAAACATCATTATCACTTTAAAGTGATAATGAATCAGTGAAGTGATCTTGGGGTGTGGGCAAATGAACGTAATGATTAAGAAAAAGCCGCTGACACATAAGGTCAACGGCGTGACGCAAAGCGGAACGGCCAAATTAGGAAGCTTCCTTGGACATATCAGCGACCAGTGCGGTTGGTAACTGATCATTTGCCCGAAGCAGTTTGGCTGTTGCTTCTGACAGTGGCACCCATATTGCTACGCCCTCGTAACAGGGCATCTTAACAATATGAGTTTCCAGAATAATTGGATCGCCGGATTTTACCTCTAGGCCAAAACTGAAAGCAATGTGATTGGTTTGGTTCTCATCCAGGGAAACTATACCGGCCTGGCTCAAAAACCAATCCAAGATGGGCGTGCGCAAAGCCGTTGGGGCAGCCATACTTAGATGGGAATTGCTCCAAACGTAATCAAGGTCGGCCAAGCCGATAAACGGCTGTTCACTGTTCCAGAAGCGAATATCCAATTGTGAGCCCAAAAGATTCCTGGCCCTATTCTTGTCTTTGAGAGTGCGGTAATACTTCTCAACCACAGCTTGCTCTTCAGCAACTTCAGCTTCGGTTTTGGGGCGTCTGCCAATGAGTAAACCCTTAAATCCCTCACTGGCTGCCTGAAAGATCAGACAACTGCAGAGCTTCGGTATGCACGCACTTTCGAGTTCCTGATAGCTTAACGTTTTTTCCACACAAAGCCTCCTTAATGTGCAAGTTAGCTCAACTTTAAGCTTTATTGCTTGAATGGTCAATGTGGTCACTGTTGGGCTCGAACTTTGTGGGCGAGGCAGGACTTGAACCCGCAACCTCATGGGTGTAAACCAAGCGCTCTACCAGTTGAGCTACTCGCCCTAAATTGTAAACGAAGTGCTCCTCGCTCGCCGCTACAAAATGTCCAAACAAATTATGACATTTTTCGCGGCTTCCGTTCGCAAGCTCCTTCGCTCGTTTCCTTGCTTTTGCCTGACTAAAACTAGCAAAAGCGGAAACTTCCGTTCGTTCCTCGCTAACTCGGAACTCAGGAGCTTGCTCATCAGCTGAGCTAAGTGACCTGGTACCCGGGGTGGGATTCAAACCCACAAGCCTTTCGGCAACGGATTTTAAGTCCGTCGCGTATATCGTTCCGCCACCCGGGCTAGTTTTCCCCCTCATGGCGAAAAATAGTTTGGCTGGGCGTCGCGGACGACGAGCGGGCACGGTTCCCGAGCTAGCCGAGTGAGAGCGAGTCGGAGCAGGAGGCCTGTAGCCACGCCGGGGCGAAAGAGCCGACCCAGCTAAATTGGTTTTTCGTCAGTTACTATTTTACCTGAAATTAGCTCGTCTGTCGCTACAAAACCGGCGGAATTTCGACTGCCCCGGCCACCAAAATAGCCAGCAAATCGGCCTAAATTGATCCTTCGATGTCGGGTTCGCAAACTGCCCTGCCAGCCGCTGTCGGTCTCAAACATCACCAGCACCGCTCGGGCACCATCAATTTGAGTTAATAAATTGCCCAAACCAGTCAAGTCTTCATGGCTGGCCAGACAAGATGTCATTAGATAACGGTTGACTTTAACGACCACTAATCCAAAGGGGTTAATCGCTAGATTGCTTAATAATATCCCCCACAACTTGGTCTGGCCAACTGATCGTTTTTGATTAAACGTCCGACTAATTCGATTCAAATTAGCTCCCAGGCGAACCAATCGACTGGCAATGGTTAGTGTCTGGCTGGAGGTGTTAGCGTGACGAAATCCGCCAGTATCGGTGTATATCCCAAGTAACATTGCTTCGGCAGAATTTTTAGTAATCGGCAGGCGCCAAGCCTCCAAAAATTCATAGATAATTTCGGCGGTTGAGGAGACGGTAGGCCGATGAATATAGTGACGGGTAATTTTTTTAAGATTACCAACCGGATGATGATCAATGGCCACGATTAGTTTGCGATTGGCTAGCTCAATCAGCTCTCGCTCAAAACCAGTCCGATGTAACTCGCCGGCATCAAGAATAACAATAGCGTCACTGCCTTTGGACAATGTTTTTTTGATATTAAGTTGGCCAAAAAATCGCAGAAAAACAGCCGGAATAGCAGTTGAGCAGACCAGTTCGACATTTTGTTTGTTTGCTTCCAAGGCTTGCTTGAAGGCGACTGCGCTACCTATAACATCGCCGTCCGGTTCTTGGTGAAGAATAATACTGACTCGCCGAGCGTGTTTGAGAAGAGGGCTGACGCTTCTCAAAGACATTAGCTAATTATATAAAGTTCCCGGCCTTCGGCTGGCAAGGATTGGGCAGTTAGTTTAACATTATCTGTCTGGGCAAATTTGTAGCCGCTTTTAAGTTCGCTAGAAATAGAATCCGGGCTAGCGACAGCGATGTTGGGATCGTAGGTCTCCAATAATTCATTAAGTTGAGGCTTAGTTATACCGGTGACGTTATGAGCCAGAACAATGACGTTGCAGGGGGTAAACTGCGATTTTTCAAAGGCAGCTGGTTTGCTGGAGTCAAAAATATAGGCAATTTGGATATTCTCCCAAACGACCAGTGCGGCTTGAGCACCATAGACAATTTCAATTCCCTCAACTTCATATTCGCCCGGCTCATTGAAGGTCTGATCTTCAAGCTCTAAATCCGGACCATGAAAAACCAAGGTTCGCTTGCGATCGGTAAGCTCAAAACTGCTATTTTTACTTTTTAGTTGAATCATCGGCGGCTAGTTTGAGGGAAATTTTGCGCAGTTCCGGTTCGATAGAGATGATCTCAAAGGTGTAAGTGGTGCCGCTGGTAACCAATTCATCCGGTTTTTGACTGCCCATCTGGCTAACATGAAAGAGACCTTCAAGATTTTCTGACAAGCGAATGAAAGCGCCATAGGGAGTTACTTGCGTAACCAAGCCCTCAACTTTAGCCCCAACTTGGAGATTTTTGACTTCGGTCTGCCAAGGATCGGGCTGGAGCTTCTTGATTGAAAGGGAGATGCGGCCGGATTCAACGTTGATAACTTCGGCTTCAACGGTGTCACCAACCTTAAAATGATCTTTCAAATTAGCAATTCTCTGCCAAGAAACTTGGGAAATATGAACCAAGCCTTCGATCTCGCCTAAGTCTACAAACAAACCAAAATCAACAATACCGGTAATTTTGCCACTGACTTTTTGACCGATCTGGAATTGTTTGGCTTTTTCTTCGGAGTCAGTATCCACGGCCGCACGTTCGGAAAAAATGATCTTTTTGGCGGCTTTGTCGTAACTAATAATTTTAACCGAAATATTGGTGCCGACTAATTCGGCTAGTTTTTTGCGAATTTTAGTTCGGTCGCCACCAACCCGAGGATAATGTTTGGCCGAGAGTTGGGAGACGGGGATAAAACCTTGAGTGTTGTTGAACTCCGCTACTAATCCACCGTTGTTAGCCTGGACAATTTTGACGTTGATGATTTCGCCTTCGTCGTTACGGGCTTCTAGCATATTCCAAAGTCGCTCTTTCTCGGCTCGTTTGAGCGATAGGATTACATAACCATTAGTGTTTTCAGTTGACAGAACATAAGCCTGAATGTGATCGCCGGCTTTATATTTAGCGGCAGTGGTCGAGAACTCTTTTTCCGGAATAATACCGGTGGCTAGACCAGCTACATCAACCGTAATAGTGTCGCGGGAGGTGGATAAAACCGTCACTTCAACAACCTGACCCTCGGTAAAAGGAATGAGCTTGTCGCCCATTACTTCAACCAGCTCCTCCATTGTTTGGGGGGTTGTGGCCGTCTTTGGCATGGTTAACGCTTCTTCTCCTTTATTCTAGGAAGATACCTGAAAAAACGCTCTCTTTCAAGGTAGTGACGCCGTTTGGACGGCACGATTTTGAGTACGTAGTAACTAATCCAGATAAACCAAACCAGGGCGATAACATCCACCGACAAGACAAACAGTCGGCTGGACACGTAGGTGATTTCTTGGGTTCGGAAAAAGACGTAGCTGGCCGATAGAACAATCATAAAAATTATTAAATTAGACAAATTGTTTATTGGCGCATCATAAACAGGAATGCGCTTTTGGATAGTTCGTAGCCGTAACCACCAAAACAGCAGAACGATAACGATAATGACGGTCACAATTAAGCCAAAGAGCAAATCGCTTGGTTGGCTGTTTAAATTCTGGCTCGTCCAATAATCCCACGACAAAAAATTGCTGAAGTTGGGCCAGGACTGGGTTTGAAGAAAATCTTGAAACATCTTTCTTGTGCCGGAGGTCAGAATCGGACTGACGACACCACGCTCTTCAAGCGCGTGCTCTACCACTGAGCTACTCCGGCATGAGAAACATCCGGGGGATGTTTCGAACGGTGAGCGGCGCTTGTTGTATAATTTTCTAACAACAAGCAAGTCGCGAACAGATCACCTCCTGATTCTTGTTACTAACAGGTTTATTTTATCTTATTTTTTGGATAAGGAAAAGGCGTCGGTTGTGAAACCGACGCCGGTGGATCCGATTAATGGCAGACTACTCCGCCCATTTCATCGAGACTGGTTTCGGGGTCGCCCCATCGTTGGAGGGCTCTATCCCAGTACTTCGGTGCAAGCAAACGGAGGAGCAAGGTTCTGGCCTCGGCGTTTCCTTTGTTTGCTGCCCGCCGCAAACGACTGCGCTCCCTCGCACAAAATTCCTTATTCATTTTGTTACTGCGGTTCACCCCGACCTCCTATAGGATACCTGGGAATATACCCTAATTTCACTCCTTTGTCAATCCTTTGGCAAGGGATAAGAGAATTGGCTCGGGCACAAAGACCCGAGCCAGGATTTTATACGGCGACTGTGGTTTGGCTGTCGGCATCAAAGACTATTTTGCCGGCAATCAAAACTTTTTTGACCTGGCCGTGCAGATCCATTTTATGGAACGGAGTCCGATGGGGATTGGACAAGATTTGTTCGTCCAAGATGGTGGCCTTTTCCGGATCAAAAATTACTAGATCGGCATCGTAGCCAATCTCGATTTTTCCCTTGTTTACCCCCATCATCTTAGCCGCTTGGCTACTGGTTAGCTCCAGATAACGACAAGGGCTAATTACCCCTCGAACCACCATATCATAAGCCGCTGGCAGGAAAGTTTGCAAACCGGGAACGCCACTGGCACATTCCTTGTAAACTTTCGAGGCCTTGTCTTGTTCGGTGTGGGCAGCGTGATCAATGTCTATGGTGTCAACCATATCCTTGTCGGCCAGCAGACTAACCAGCCTATCAACTTGTTGTCGGGAACGTAACGGCGGGTTCATTTTGAAAATTGATGCCCGATACTTGTCTCGCATCGCTTCCTCGTCAAAGTAGAGATGATGCATACAGACCTCGACAGTGACGGTTTGACCTGCCTCCTTGGCGTCCCGAACTAACTCAACCGATTCCGGCGCCGAAAGATGGAAGAAATGGATCAATCCGCCTCCGGCCTCTCGGTGCAGACGCAATGCGGTTTTGACCGCCCTTGTCTCCACCTCGGTATTACGGATCAGGCAATGTTGCTTGACTGTGGCCGCGGGATAAAGCCGTTCATTGTCGGCCAGTAACTGCCAATCTTCGGCGTGAACAGCCACCAAAACACCATGCTCGGCGCAGAGTTCCATAACAGTTCGGATATTTTTTTCCTCCCGGACACAAATATTGCCGGTTGACGGCGCCATAAAGATCTTGATTCCCGCCAGATCCGGCTGGAAAGATTTTTCGGCCACAATAGCGGCAACCTCGTCGACATTATCGTCGCGGGCGCAGAACCAAAGTTGCCAGGCCATATCTTTAGGCAGTTGGTTCGAGCGGAACCGATCTTTCAGACTGCCTATTAGTCGAGCTAACTGATTGGCCGTGGTGATACTTGGCAAGCCGTTGCAGACATTGGCAACCATAGTCACACCACTTTTAGTGGCAATCCAAGTTTCGCTGTCCCAGGTCGCCTTATGGCTTTCTTGACCATCTCTAAGGTGACAGTGAAGGCTAATGTGGCCTGGTGAAACCATCAAGCCAGAACAATCAATGGCTTGGGGGTGAGGGAAAGGGGTTTGGTTGATATATTTTATTTCGCTACCTTGGATGCCAATTGAAATTGACTTACCTTCGACAGTTATCAAGTTTGTCAGAAGCATAGAGTTCACTTCCTTGTTAAAGTTCGGGAAATTCTAACTTGGCCATTTTAACACCGTCAATTTTGGGTTACAATCCAGTTAATTCGTACACGGGGGTGAAACAATGTGTTGCGCCAAAGTCCATCGGGTAATTGGCTGTATGGAACTGGTATTGCCAATTGTCAAAAGATGGTTAGAGCAAAGGGGTTATCACGGCCAAATGTGTGGTCAGCTACATCCTGGTCATAGTTGGACTATCTGTCGGTATTTCAGGACAAAACATCACCCGTTTGTGTCATGTCCGCAGGATTTCTTTGACAATATCCCCAAAGGACTGGAATTGGATATCCATTGCCGGCGGCTACCTGATAGGTTGAATGCCGAAGAGCTAAAACAACATCTAATCGCCGAACTGAAGAAAGAAGGCGTAGTTGCCATAATTACACTATCGAAAGGTTAGGGTCACAACCCTGACCTTTCCGCTAAAGTAATTGTGCCGGGAAGAGGACTTGAACCTCCACGCTCTTGCGAGCACATGGTCCTAAACCATGCGTGTCTGCCATTTCACCATCCCGGCCTAATTTAAACAACTGCTTAACTCTATATTAAGTAGTTGAATTTTACCTTTTTTACCCCGACAAATCAATCAGACAGTGATTCTGTCCCTGATCTTGGCTAGGGTCGCTGGGCCGATACCTTTAACCTTATCCAGATCATCCACGGTTACAAATGGGCCGTTTTGGCTTCGATAATCAATTATTGCCTTGGCTTTGGTTGGGCCAATCCCTGTCAGGCTTTCCAGCTCGGCTTGGGTTGCGGTATTGATATTAATTATGCCGGTGTTGGTTGAAGCTTTGCTCGTGGTGGTGCTCTTATTGGAACTAGTCGAGGTTGATGATTTGGCGGACGCGGGGGTGCTTGGTTGGGTAGTTGGGGAGCTAAGTGATTGCTGGATATCATTAATAACCGATCCACTTTTGTCTAAAGGAGTGCTTGTTGAAACTGACCCGACGTCAGTACTGTCGGTAGGGAGATGGCCAACTTGTGAGCCAATCAAAAAACTTGAGCCGGCTACTATCAAGACGATAACAATTGTTGTTAGATTTTTTTGGGCGACATCGCTAAGCTGTTGCCAGATATTCATCTTCTTTTTGCTTGGCCTTTAGTGCTTCAAGTATAGCAGGATGTTTATTTAATCCGTCGTCAAGTATTCCTTGACTGACCGCAAACACTGCCCGGATTGTTTCTAGGTTGGCCAGGCTGGCTTTTTGCAATCCATCATCCCCGCTTTGTTTTGACCCAATCATCTGACCGGAACCGCGAAGTCGCAAATCTTCTTCGGCGATCTCTAGACCATTGGCGGTACTCGTTAGTACTTTTAGGCGCTGATTGGCTTTGACCGACCGACTGTTTGATGATAAAAAACAGTAAGACTGGCGATCTCCTCGGCCAATTCGCCCACGAAGTTGATGAAGTTGACTTAAGCCGAAGTTATCGGCTTGCTCAATCATCATCCAACTAGCTTGGGGATTATCAATGCCCACTTCTACTAAACTAGTTGCCAAGAGAATGTCGAATTTATTTGATCGAAACTGATCCAAAATTGTTAAGCGCTCTTGGGCTTTCATCTGACCGTGAACTCGAGCGATTCTAGCACGGGGGAACTCACTTTTTAGCCTTTTTTCTTCCTCTAAAACAGCTTTTTGGTTAAGCGGAAAGAGGAGACCTGAATCTATATCTGGGGCGTTAATAAATGGACAAATGACATAGCCTGGCTGGCCTTGGGCAATTAAACGAGTGATTGCCGCTTCAACTTTATTTCTGGAATCTTCGTCAAAGACAATGGTTTTAACCGGTTTTTGATGGGCCGGTTTGCCTTCCATAACTGTTATATCGAGATAGCCAAACAGCGTTTGGGCCAGTGAGCGAGGGATTGGCGTGGCGCTCATCAGAAGTATGTGAACACTGGGAAAGTGTTTTTGCAAAATATGCCGCTGGGCCACACCAAATCGTTGCTGTTCATCAACCACTACTAAGCCTAAACTTGTTAATTTCTTAACTTGATTTAATAGGGCGTGGGTGCCAATAACGATGTCTGCTTTTGTCAGATCATCTTTTTGGGTTCCGGTAATTTTGGCCACAACGTGATCATCAAAAAAAGCTGTTAGTAACTGATAGTGTTGTTCGGCTAAGATCGTGGTTGGGGCTAGCCAAGCCACCTGACGGCCAGCCTGAATTATTATTGCCGTTGCCAATAGAGCAACAGCCGTTTTGCCGGAACCGACCTCACCGTACAAAAGCCGAAACATTGGCGACGTTCCTATTAGGTCTCTAATAATTTCGGTAATTGCCTGCTCTTGACCAGTGGTTAAAACAAATGGCAACCGAGACCTTATCTCATTAAGCGTCTGTTGCTTAACCACCAGGGGTTTAATGGCGCTTTGGGCCTGTCGGCTTTTTTTGGCCAAGAGAACGCGCAAACTCAATAGCAACAACTCTTGGCCTGCCAATAATCGCGTGGCTTCTGCCAAACTTTCTTCGGTCGGAGAAAAATGACAATCCAGCAACGCTTGACTACGAGATGGTAGATCCAATTTCTGTCTGTCCTTTTGAGGAATAATGTCGGGCAGTTTGGCAATCAGGGGTTTGAGTGAGTGGATTAAATTTCGTAACCGAATCTGGCTCAAACCCTGGGTAGTAGGATAAATCGGTACCACGGCTAGCTGGTCAATAATTTTCTTGACGAAAAAGGGATTGCCAAGGGTGGGGATTATTCGCTTCTGGCCAAACAGCAAAATGGTCTGGCCAACTTTGAGATAACTTAATAGATAGCGTTGGTTAAACCAAAAGGCGGTAATTTTGCCCGATTCATCCTCAATCCTGGCTTGAATCATTAGCACTCCCCGCTTACTTCGACGGCTGGATAATCCACTAATCGTGCCCTCGATCACACAATCTTCATCCGTTGGTAGCTGTTTAATCTTGTAATGTTGGCTCTGATCTTCAAAACGGAATGGTAGCCATTCAATTAAATCATTAACTGTATCAATCCCTAAACGACTAAGTTTTCCGGCCAACTGTTGGCCAACACCCAAAACTTGATCTATTGGGCTAAAGCCGTTTATATCTACCATTATTTTTGTTGATTGTATGGTGTAGTCTAGTAGTAATGACCCACTCTCACAAGGAACGCCTGGAAATTTTAATTTTTAGTTTTGTCTTTTTTCTGTTGATAACAATCAGCGGCTATATGTTGTTGGTTAGTGGTCTGAATTCTGAACCAAACCAACAAACATCCAGCTCCCTACCGACCTTAAATATTACCGACCCAAATTCACTCTTCCGTTAGCCAAGTACTACCTCGACAAAATGGAGACCACTGGAAAACGGTTGAATGACCGAGCCGGTAATGCGAATGCCATCCACTAGAATTCGATCAACCCCCTTACTAATTCGGAAGGGATTTTGAATGCGGATATGATACTCGGCGCCACGAAACTTTCGGGTAACTTCCACTTGACGCCAGTCCCGAGGCAAACAGGGATCAATTTTTAAGCCGCCCAAAACTGGCTGGATCCCCAGGATATAATCTAAGCAGGCCCGCCAGAACCACGAGGCCGAGCCAGTTGCCCAAGTGAAGGAGCCCCGACCGAATTCCGGATGTTCTGGTCCATAAACAAATTCAGCGTAAACATAGGGCTCGACGCGGTATCCCTCGTGATCCTGGCCTCGGTAAGCAAAATTAGTTTCTTGCCAGAATTTATAGGCCAGATCGCCTCGGCCAAGAATGGCTTCGGCAATAACCGCCCAAGCCACCGGGTGATTAAAAATAGCCCCATTTTCTTTAGTGCCAGGGGTAAATTGAGATATAACCCCATATTTTTCTTCCGGATGTTGATAGGCCGGCAGAAACATAGCCGGGCCATATTTAGTGTTAAGATGTTTCCAAACGGAATCCATAGCCGTAATCGCCCGTTTAGAATCGGCAATCCCAGAAATAACCGACCAAGATTGAGCATTGAGATCGATTTTGTTGTACTTGCTATTTTTGGAGCCAATTTTTGTCTGGTCGTTGGCCGTGCCTCGAATGTACCATGCTCCATCCCAGAAGTGTTTGTTGACTGATTCTTTAATTTTGTCGTAGAGGTGTTGATATTTTTTAACCAACTCGTGCTCACCGGCGGCGTCTAAGATCGGCAAAAGCTCTCGTAAGTTGTAGCAGATTTGGCAGGCCACCATCTGGGACTCGCCTCGGCCTTGGCGTTCGCTAGCTAAAGCGTCGTTCCAGTCGGCCGTCATTCGCAACGGCAGATGGCGATCAGAAAGATGTTTCATACTGTACTCCATTGCCCGAACAAGATGCTCAAGAACGCTAGCCGACGAGCCATCGTAGAATGGTAATTGATCCCGCAAAAAATTGAGTTTCCCGGTCTCTTTTAGATAATATATCGCCGCAGTGATTAGCCATTGTGGATCGTCAGAATGGTTAGTTACCCGACCTTGCTCGGTCAGCTTGTCCCAACTGTGGACGACGCTTCCCTCCTTAAATTGGAATCCTAAAAGCTGTTTGAGCCGTTTAGTGGCTAGATCTAGATCGTTGGGCATTACGCCAATAATATGTTGAGCCATGTCTCGGAAACCAATTGTTCCCGATCCGCCAATGTAGTATGAGTCCATCAGCGACCAAGTTGCTGTTATCCAAGATTGATACTTATTCCAATAGTTAAAGGAAACGTCAAAACACTCATCCGGGGAGTTGACCATTACCTGCTGATTGTAATTGTTCCAGCGCTTCTGAACCTCTTGGAAGGCATTCTCGATGGCTTTTGGCTGTTTGTATTTAGTGATAGTTTTTTTGGCATCACGAATTCCCGAAATTTGGGCTTGGTTGAAGCTACTGGCTTCCGGGTTGGTGTAGCCAACCCCAAGAATGGCGTTAAGATTAGCCGTGGCTTTTGGCCCTAAGGTAACGTTCTTCTGTAAAACTCCAACTGGCCTATGGCCCAAGCCCTGACTTCGCGAACACTTGCCTTCAACCACCGCCCGAGGATGGCTGATGTCGCCGTACATGCCGTAGAACTTTTCTTTCTCCGTATCAAAACTATCTACTTCATGATCGAGGGTGAAATAGGCGACCTTGTCCCAATATATTCCCTGCTTTTCCGGGGTCTGCCACTGCCGTTTGGTGCCAAAAATCGTATTGTCTTTGAAGGTGTAATAATTAAACAGATCATTGAACGGAGCTTCTAAAACATTGGTGTGATAAATACCTAGGCTCCACTCAACAAAGAAAAAAACACTTAAGCGGCGTTTTCTGTTGGTAAAATTGACCAAATTTGTCTGCCAAATTTCGCACTGGTCGTCATTGGGTACAAAAAAAGTAACCGATCCGTCAATGCCGTCGAAAGAAGACTCAATGGTGGTATAGCCGATGCCATGCCTCGCTTCGAAATGATTGGGAGTTTTACGAACTGGTTGCCAAGTCAGTCCCCAATACTCGCCGGTGTCGTTGTCACGGATATAAATGTAGCGGCCGGGGCGATCTTCAATTAGATTGTCACCGGATACCTCTCGAGTTAAGCGATTGTAAGCCGAGTCGTTAACGAACGAATAACCGCCACCGGTTTGGGAGACGTACATACAGTAGGTGCCGTTGGTGATGATGTTTACCCACGGCTTCGGCGTATCCGGCCGATAAATTAGGTACTCATCACCTTTTTTAGAAAACTCGCCGTAACTCTCTTTCAATTCCCTCCTGGTATCTATCGTAACCGATTGTTGGTTGTTCTTGTAGCTAAAACTGGTTGGCTTGGGCTTGAAGCGGACGACCGACGGCCTCAAGTAAGGTTTGATGAGTGATCGGGCCAACAAAATTGGCATCGTCAATGGATTTAAGCAAATCGCCCATAATCTTAGCCAAAATCTGTTGGTATAATTCTAGCTTTTCCGGACTTTTTTCAACGCCGACTTGGCCGGTCTTGGGTCGAGTTATTAGTTGATCTGGCAGCCAGCCGTTGGTTTGAAAAATTGCCCGATCAAACACATAAGTTGTTTGGACATATTCTTGATCGTTACTGGCCATCAGATTTATAGACAAGCTAGCGTTAAGTGAGTCGGCGTACTGGCTAATAATTGAGTAACCATTATCTAAACTGCCGGTTGACTTGGCATCGGTGGCGGTTTGGCCGGCAACATAGTCATAAAGATCCAGAAAATGACAGAACGTATTTAAGAAAAATCCGCCACTGACGTTAATGTCCCAATACCAAGAGTTTTCAGGGTATTTGGCTAACAGAGCAGTAGTGGCAATTTGCCGCAGTTGACCAAACTCCCCCGAGCTTACGGCGAAGAATAGCTTTTGGTGAAACGGATGATAACGCAAAACCAAATTGGCTGTCATTTTCAGTTTTTTACTCTCGGCAAGTTCAATCAATTCCTTGGCCTGCTCGTCGCTAAAAGCGATCGGCTTTTCCACTAATACGTGCTTGCCAGCCCCAAGGGCTTGTTTGGCTAAATCAAAATGCTGGTTGGGTGGGGTTAGAATTAAAACCACATCGCAGTCACTGGCTAACAGCTGTTCGACTGAATCGAAGACGGTCGGGATATTAAATTCTTTGGCCACGGCCTTGGCTAACGTTTTGTCCAGATCACAAATCCCAGTCATATTTAACTCTGGCAGGTGTTTTTTGTAGGCGGCCAGGCAAAATTTAGCAAAGGCACCGGCGCCGATTATTCCTAAATTACGACCGGTCATGGGCGATTTCACTCAAAGCAATGTAGGCGAGTAAATAGGTGACTATCGATTCAGCGCCTTGATTAGCGTTGAAACCTCCGGGAGTAACCGCGTCGTAAACCCCTTTGGTTTTTTCGTCGATCATTACTACTTCTTTAGAGTTATTGCCAGCGTACCAACTCATCCAATCCATTGATTTGTCTAGATATTCTTTATTTCCAGATGCTCGATAAAGGCCGCTAGCCGCCAAAGCCATATCGGCAGCGTCAACCGGCTGTTGGTCATAGAGCGATTTGTCTTGATTGTGATAGTACCAAGCGCTCTGACCGATCGGTGCTGGCAGACCGTCAATTCGACTAACACTGTCCAGCCAGTCAAAACATTTTTTGGCAGTTTCTAAGTACTGCCAGTCCTTGGTTTTTAGGTAAGCGATGCTCAAGGCGTAGGGGAGAGTACCGTTACAATAGCGAAGCGAATCTTCAAACCACTGCCAGTCATCGGTGGCTTGGCTGTTGAATCGGTCAACCAACATATCCGCCCAGGGCTTCATCTCCTCGATCTTTCCAGCTGCCGCTAAACCAAGCAATATGTAAGCTTTAGTTCGCAAGTGGGCGTGATCAACATGGCGATTCAAATTAGCTCTTTTAAGCATCACTTCAGCGTCAGTTCGTGTCTGTTCGTCTGGATGATTGGCGATCACCTCGCCTAACGCCCAAATAGCCCGACCGATCGAATCTTCCGAACCTTCGGCATCCAGGATTTTTTCAGTAAAGCTGAAGAAATTATGGAAAGTGCCACCCTCTTTTTCGGCTTTTTTTAGGTAGTCAAAATATATCTCTGCCAGCTGTAGAACTGATTGATCCTGAAAAAGTTTGTAATGCCAAAGACAGGCAATCAGGGCTCGGGCATTATCGTCAATGGAGTAGCCAAAGCTTGGATCGGGCACATCATGGTCGGCGTGCTGAACGGCACCTTCTTTGGTCGTTAGACGCTTGAGGTGGGTCAGCCCCGGGCGATTTTGAAAATCAGCTAACGTTGGCCTGCTCATGTGCTTCTTCCATGACAATCTCAAATAAATCCAGATGACGCAAAGCCACATTTGGCCAAATCATGTTTCGGCCATAAGCGTAAGCGTTCTTAGCCAGTGTCTGGCTTTTTTTAGGGTGATCAAACAAATCAATAATTTTGTTGGCCAAATCAGAACTATCGGCCATCTTTACTAATACACCCCGCTTCTCGTCAACCACCTCTTGGGCGTAAAGATATGGCGTTGAGATACAAACTTTGCCAGCGCCAATTGCGTAAGATAGCGTGCCGGAAGTAATTTGATCCATACCCAAAAAGGGAGTGATGTAAATGTCGGTTGCTTCAAGGTATTCAACGATTTCCGGCAGACTTAAATAACGATTAATCAGCTCGACGGAATCTCCTAGCCCAAGTTTTTTGATTAGACTTTCTAACTTTTGGCGATATTTTTGGCCTTCGTTGCGTAAAACCACTGGATGGGTCTCCCCCATTACCAGTAATTTTGCTTCCGGATGTTTCTTTAATACCTCTGGCATGGCTTCGATGGCGTACTCATAACCCTTGCCGCTACTAATCAAGCCAAAACCAGAGATAATCTTTGACCCGGCGTAACCGAGTTCTTTCTTGGCCGGTTCAGTTGGACCGAAAGGAATGTCCGGCACACCGTGAGGGATAACCACAATCTTTTTTGGGTTGACATTGTAGGTTTCAACCAACCGATCAACGGCGGCGTTAACCATAACGATAATGGCGTCAGCCCGATGAGCTAGCCGCTCAACCATCTGACGCATTCCTTCCGGCGGTTTAGGCAAAATGGTATGAAAGGTGACAATAACCGGCTTATCAATAGCTTCTAAAAATGGCACAGCGTACTCGCCGTCCCTGCCGCCGTAAATTCCAAACTCGTGCTGTAACACCACAACATCGGCGCCAGATTGGTTGATATAATCAGCCGCCCCGATCCAACTTTTTAAATTCTGTTGATCAATTTTGTATTTTACTTCCCAAGGGTAACTGTATTCTTCATTGATCTGCTTTGAGTCATCAATGGCAATAATATCGGCCAAGAAATAGGGGTTTAATAGGTTGATGGCGTTGGTTAAGTCTTTGGTGTAGGTGGCAATACCGCACTCACGTGGGATATAAGTAGACACATAAATTGCCCGAATTCTTGGTTCGGCCTTAGCTAACCGACTGGCTAGTTTGGTTTGAGTTGTCATTTTATCAGTCTTAGCAAACGTTCGAGTGTGTATACTCATTTAACGCTCCAGGAGCCTAATTTTAGCTTAATTAGTTCAATTATTCAATTAATTTCTTGGTTGAAATTATTGTCTAGTTTTAGTTTGTCGCCGATTTTTTGCCGTTCAAGTAATCGGCGGCTAACTCCGGACTAACCACATCGATGACTACGCCGCTACCCAATTCAAATCCGCCGTAAGTTGCCAGCCTTGGAGCGATCTCAATATGCCAGCGATACGAACCGATTTCTTCGATCGAATTTGGAGCCGAGTGCCAGAAAATATTCAAGGGCGGATCCTGCAACGTTCGGTTGAGTTTGCCAAGGACACTCATTATTGTTGGCACCAGAGCCGCCAACTGGCGATCGGTCACTTTATCGAAGCGCGACCGCTGGAATTTAGGGACAATCCAAGTTTCAAAGGGAAAACGGGCGGCAAATTGAGTGAAGGCTAGATAATAATCATTTTCGTGCAAAATCCGATGTTTGAAAGTTTGTTCATGGCGGATCAGCTCATCAAAGGCTGATCGACCGTTGTCCTGATAGTAGCGACTAGTTTCGTCCAGCTCTCGGCTAATTAGATTGGGCACGATGTTGGAAGAGAAAATTTGGGCGTGGGGATGCTGGATCGAAGCGCCAGCCTGGGATTTTTCGTTGTAGATGGCCATGGTGGCGTGATTGTTACAGATCGTGTCGAAATGTCGGTAACGCCGGCGGATCATAAACAGCAGATCCCGCCAAACTTCGCGGCTAAAGTCGGCCAGTGTCAGATCGTGATCTTTGATCACCAAAACATCGTGTCCGCCCAATGACTGTTTGGCCAGGTAAAAATCGTCCTCTACTTTATAGCTTCGATCAGAACAATCTTTGGGATCTTCAACAAAAGCCGGAAATTTGTTAGGAATAACATAAACATGATCGGTCTCAAAGCCTTTAAGTCGGGTCGGGTAGGCAGCGCCCTCTATGCAGAACGGACAGTCTTGCTTGGCATCAGTTCGGGGTTGGTGAGCGACGACAAACTCATTGGGTCGTTTGGCCCGTTCTGGGGCGATGACTACCCACTCGCCGGTAATAATGTTCTGCCTAAGCTGGGGCATATAGTAATGGTAGCAGAGTCTGACTTGACGAGTCGGCTGGTCGAGTTTAGTCTGAAAACGGAGGATGAAACTCACAACACTCTGGCTAAGTAGGCCGACAGTCCGCGTACTTCTTGTAGTCGGTTTGTTGGCTGTGGCTGGTTTAGCAATCAATCAAAATAGTTTTAACGCTGTTTCTCCGGTTAATCCGTCTCAAAATGGTGGTGGTGTAACTACTCAGAATGCTGTTATCATTCGCGTCTCGCCAACTGGCAACGATGCCAACAACGGGTCTAGTTGGACACTAGCCAAGCTAACCATCGGCGGGGCCTTGGCCGCCCTACCGACCGGCAACGGGGAGATCTGGGTCAAGGAAGCTACTTACACCGAAAGTAACACAGTAACTCAATCCAATATCAGTATCTACGGTGGCTTTGTTGGCACTGAAAACGATAAAAACCAACGGGTTGGTACCGACAATTCAACGCTTGATGGTCAAAACACTCGACTGCCATTAGCGGTCAACTCTTCTTCGAACTTCACTTTAGACAGAATGACCATTGTTAATGGTCTATCTCATCCTATTGCTAGTGATATCAAAGGAGGCGCCCTATCATTGAATCAAGCGACCAACGTCAAAGTTACCAACAGCCAGTTTAGAAATAGCACCTCGGTCAAACCGTTTAACAGAGATGGCGGTTGTATTTATGCTCAAGACGGGTCGCTAAG
>JBGOUP010000009.1:0-26765 GCA_041477655.1 Patescibacteria group bacterium | reverse complement strand
ATGGTTGGTGGTCTAACCGAGCACAGGTTGGCTGTTGAGGCCGCCAAAAGTCAAGGCAAAACTACCTACTCTTACGACTCCCATTTTATTCCCGGTATCGGCTACATCGCCAGCCCAGAGCAGTTCAAAAATCAACAACTACAACAACTGCAAAATTCTCTAGCACCGTCTAAATAACTTTAGGTGGCCCCTTACCTGTTTTTTCTTAGCGTGCTAGGGGGGTGGGTCGGACAGGGTAGGGGGACCGCTTCGCAGTAGATCCCCCTACCCTGTCAGAAATTGTGTGGAAGCGTAGCTTCTATATTCTCTCGAATGAGAATTTTACAGGGTCAGGCCCTTAAAGGGCCTGACCCTAAAGAACTGGCTTAATGGTTGCGTAGCCAAATTAGTCGAACTAGACAGTACTGGCGAAAACCCAGACAATGGTTACATGAAGAAGTCTGGTGTTTGGCTAGTGATTCTGTTACTACTGGCGGCTAGTAGCGTTGTTTGGTTTCGTAATGTCAGTCCATCTAGCTTGGCTAAATTTGCCCAGAACCAGACAGTCAGACAAACGGACAACTCTACAACAACTGACAGCAAAGTTGAAGAACCGTTCAATCAGCCAGTCTCTCAAAACTCCTTACCAGCCAAGCCCACAAAATTCGTGCCGATCCTGATGTATCACTATATCCGCTCCTACGACAACCCAGCCGACCAACTCGGTATCGGCTTGTCGGTGGCGCCAACAACTTTTGACGCTCAACTGGCCAAGCTTAAAAGTGCCGGATATAAAACAGTCACCCTCCAGGAGTTCTTTCAAGGCCAATATCCAGCCAAAGCCGTAGTTATAACCTTTGATGACGGCTATGACGATCATTACAACCAAGCTCTGCCCATTCTCAAAAAATATAGCGATGTAGCTACTTTTTTTATTGTTGGTGGCTTTGTTGGTAAACCAGGTTATATGACTAGTCAACAAATTATCGCTCTTAAGTCGGCTGGCATGGAAATTGGTGGCCACACCATGACTCATATCAATTTAGCTACTGCTCCTTACTTGAAGGCTTATCAGCAAATTAGCGGCAGTATGATTGGCCGCGACCCAGTTTTCGCCTATCCGGCTGGTAAATATGCCTCGGACACGCTTAATATTGTTCGATCGCTTCACATTGAAGCAGCTGTTACCACTAATTTGGGAGTGGCCACCGATGTTTCCGATCTACTAGCCCTGCCACGCCTGCGGATCAAGAATACGACTGATGTTGTTGGACTGATAATCAAAGAGACAGCCCTCGCTAAAAACGGCGGCAATAGGCCGTCGTCTCCTTCACAAACACCAGGAGAATAGTCACCTGGTTTATAAATTATGAAAAATAAGGTAAAATTCACGGGTGTCTGTTCGGAATTTGCTTTTTGCTAGATAATTTTACAAAAAGCATAATTACCGTTCAGAATTTCCACTGGACATTCTTCAGGGCAGTTAGCTCAGCTGGTAGAGCATTCGCTTGACGTGCGAAAGGTCATTGGTTCAAGTCCAATACTGCCCACAGCGAGTTCTTATTCTTAGCGAGAATACCACGGGCCAAAGCCAGTGGATGAGAACCCTCACCGCTTTGTCAAGCACGGCGGCGCCAAGTTAAGAAGAAGATACCCTGGGCGAGAGCCCAGGGAGATTCATTTCAGACACTGTATATGTTATAACATATACGGATTTCGAGACTAGTTTTGACATTGGGTAATTTTTCCGTTACATTCGCCCCAATGTCAAAGAATGTTACTTGGATAATTATTGGCTTAATCTTGGTTTTTGGTGTCATTTTACTCATCCCCAAAAAGAAAGCAGCCGCCCCGGCCACTTCCGATTCCGCTACAACTGTGACAAAATTGGGGACAATGCACGCTGTAATTAAAACTGCCAAGGGCGATATTGAGTTGGAGCTCTACGGCGACGACACGCCCAAAACGGTTAAGAACTTTACCGAATTAGCCAAGCAAGGCTTTTATGATAATTTAACTTTCCACCGGGTTGAGCCAGGTTTTGTTGTTCAGGGTGGCGATCCCAACGGTAACGGCACTGGCGGCAAATCCATTTACGGCGATACCTTTGCCGACGAACTCAACGCCGATGCCGCTTCTTACAAAGCCGGTTACACCGAAGGGGTTCTGGCCATGGCTAATCGTGGGCCCAACACCAACGGCAGTCAATTCTTCATCTGCTTAGCCGATCTCAATAGTCGTCTTCAAAAGAACTACACTATTTTTGGCAAAGTTACTAAGGGCATGGACGTGGTCAAAAAAATCGCCATCGGCGACAAAATGGTATCGGTGGCGGTTCAGTAAACTTCCTTATCCTTTGGCATTATGACATATATGTCATAATGCTTCCTAGACTCATGTGGAAGGATTTATTGCTTTAAAAGCGTGGCGAGGTAGTGGGTGTGGGAGCCTAGGGATGGCCTTCGCAACTTCGAGCCCCTGGCTCCCACAAAAACAAAAGCGCCCTCCCGGGCGCTTTCTTCTTGCTAAAATTCTGCGTCTAGTTCTTGATTTAGCGTGCTAGGGGGTGGGATTGAAAGGGTAGGGGGAACGCTTCGCAGTAGATCCCCCTACCCTTTCAAAAAAATGTGTGAAGCGAAGCTTCTACAAAAAATGCCCCGAGTGGGGGCATTTCCTGTTCGATTTGAGGCGAACTTTAATTCTTCTTAACCACAATCTTGGTTGTCTTGGGCTTGACCGGCTCCGTTTTCGGAGCGACTATTGTCAGGGTTCCGTCTTCAAGTTTGGCCTCGACCTTCTTCTCATCAATTGGCTGGGCAAAACGCACCGAACGGGAAAACTCGCTCTGCTCCCACTCCCGACGAACGATGCTACGGCCATCTTTTTCCTTTCGTTCCTCTTTATTACTGCCGGAGATAGTCAGAGAATCTTCGGAGATTTCCACGTTTATCTCATCTTCTTTGAAACCCGGCACTTGAACTTCCAGGTGGTATTCCTTATCGGTCTCGTGAATGTTCATTGCCCCAGCAGTGGTGCCAAGAGTTCGTGGCCAGTCAACTCGGCCAAAATTCTTTTCCACCATATCGCTCATCTCATCGTGCAACTTATCAACGGCCTGGAACGGATCATATCGCATAATTTGCATATCCTCATCTCCTTCCTTACTAATATTAAACTCTATCCCACTAAATAAGTCAGCCACCGAGCAACTGAAGAAGGTGATTATATCCAAGAGTAACTTGGTGCTGGGCAGATACTCGCCCTGTTCGAGGGAAATAATTGACTGACGGGATACGCCTAAATTGTGGGCCAACTCATCCTGGCTCAATTCCTTGGCTTGGCGAAGGTCTCGCAATAGTAACTTTACTTCAACCATTACCCACAATGTAAAGGAAACTTTACATTGTTGTCAAGGTGAAACTAGCCGAAAATGTTTGGCTTACTCGCGAATGCCGATTTTTTCTTCGATATGCTCAACCCTCCTGCGTAAATCAATATAGTCACTATCGAATATACCAATTATCATGTTTAGATCGCCACGAGTTTTACTCACGTCACGCTTGACTACTTTCATATCTTTACTTAGATTACCGACGTCGTTTTTCAGGACACTAACATCTAGTTTGAGTCCGCCAACATCGTCTTTGAGGACAGCTACGTCTTTCTTAACACCCCCGACGTCGTTTTTAAGTGGAGCGATTTCCCCTTTAACAATTGTTCCAATTTGCTTCAAGTCGTCTTTAGTTAGCATAGTGTCAGTTTAACAATTAAAACATTTTGATCAATGTAATTTTACTCGTAACGCAACGCTTCAACCGGATCTTTGCGGGCGGCCCGTAGAGCCGGGAAGAGGCCAAAGACCACTCCAGCAATGACGGCCATGGCTAGAGCCAAACCGACAGTCTTGAGGGTAATTAGAGGCTGAAGCGGCGAGTATTTGGCCGCCAGCCAGCTAGTTAGCGCCGCCAAGCCTATACCTATAGCCGCGCCGATAATCGTTAGCAGAACTGACTCAATCAAGAATTGGAGTAAAATGGCTCCTTCGGTGGCACCGACGGCCTTACGTAAGCCAATTTCTCGGGTTCGCTCGGTCACTGTAACCAACATAATATTGGAGATACCAATTCCCCCAACTAGCAACGAGATTGAGGCGATGCCAACTACGGCGTAAGCCAATACGTCGGTAATTTGATTGACGGTTTTAAGCAGGTCGGTCGGCTTGAGAACGGTAAAATCACTGGCACCATGCTTGGTTTTAAGCAAAGCCATCACTTCATCTTTGGCCTGATCGACCTGACCAACTTCTTTGGAGTGAACGACCATCCGATTAATTTGACTGGAGTGATTAATATCGTTGGCGACAGTGGCCGGAAGTAGAAACATATCACCGGCGCTAGATGTGAGATTAATTTGCTGTTCGATTTTGAAATTGCCCACAATCCGAAAGCTGTTTTGACCGATAGCAACGGAATCACCCATTTTCACTCCCAATTTGTCTAGAGTTGCTTGGGATAGAACGATCACCTTGGCCTTGGTGTCCAAATCAGTTTGCTCAAGTCCCCGACCTTGGGTAATTTTGGCGCCAAACAATTCCATTGCTCCCGGCGTAATACCCACCGGCAGGCCGCTGACTTTTTTACTATCCTTGGAGAGCAAGCCGCCAATAAAAACGGCGTAATCAACCTGGTTATCGATTAAAGTGGCCTTTTCTTTAACGTAGTTAACGTCATCAACGAACAATGTTGAAGGGGCGAAATTGGCCGTGACGTTAGGGACGCCAGATTTATCGGTTTCCCCAGGTAGAACAAAGATCGTTCGCGGCCCAAAATCTTCCACAAAACCGCCAATCTGTTTTTGCAAGCCTTGGGCCGCCGCTAAGAGAGTAACAACCGCGTAAATACCGATGACTATGCCAAGCAAGGTCAGAAAACTGCGTAGGCCATTGGACCAAAGTGATTTAACAGCGCTTTTAAAATTGGTCCAGATCATTGTTTCCTCTTTTCGTCTTTCTCAACTTTACCGTCACGCATGGTAATAATCCGACTGGCGTAATGAAGCAGCTCGGCGTTGTGAGTGACCAAAATAACCGTCTTGCCTTCTTTGTTAATATTTTTGAATAATTCCATAATTTCGATGCCGGTTTTGGTATCCAGATTGCCGGTTGGCTCGTCGGCCAGAATGATTTTCGGGTCGGTCACCATCGCTCGGGCCACCGCTACTCGCTGTTGTTGGCCGCCGGAGAGTTGATTTGGCCAAGAACTTCGCCTGTCGAGCAAACCGACTTGTTTTAGGGATTGCGTCACTACTTCCGTTTGATTACTGGCTCGCCGATACTGGAGCGGCAAAGAAACATTATTAAATACTGATGTCCTGGGCAGTAAGTTGAACGACTGAAAAACAAAGCCAAATGTTTGGTTGCGGGCAACGGCTCGTTGTTTGCTAGATAACTTTTCCACCGACTGACCATTGAGCAGATACTCCCCAGAGTCCGGTCGATCCAAAAGACCAATGATATGTAGCAAGGTGGACTTGCCGCAACCACTTGGGCCAACAATGGCCACAAACTCGCCATCGTCAATTTTCAACGACAAATTATCCAAGGCGGTAATTCTCTGGCCAATTTGATATTCCTTAGCTACTTTTCTTAACTCGATCATTGTTTAAATTTTAGTCTCATCAGCCTAATAGGGCAATCACAAGGCTTGATTCCCAATTGAGCCCGAATCTAAAACTTGTGTTAGTTTGGTAATTAGAAATTGGTGCTTGAAAATTCCCACGTTCCTTGACCTGTGGGATATTTTGTGGTATAAGTGGGCAATGGGCCTGTCACGGCTTCGACGGGGACGTTAACAACTAAATCGGCAAGCGGAAAGTATGTGCCTTACAATACAACCAAATACGTGCAAACACATTTGCAAAAATGAAGTCCGCAATCGCGCAAGCGTTTGTTCCGACTTTTGCACCTGCATTAGCCTAAGCGCTTAATGCCGTCCCGTTACTTGATTTCTACTAACAGTGACGAGGCGCTATATTTGTAGGACGATTTCCAACGGCGCGTTGACGATGGAAATTGTACAAACAGCGCTGCGGTTTCTGGTGCTTTGATTGTTATTGGCCAGTTTCCTAAGTACCTAAACAGTCTATGCTTGTAGATGATTTAGTTCGTTCGTTCTCGGACCGGGATTCGACTTCCCGCAGGTCCACTTCTCGATTCGTTTCACTCACTCGAAGTAAACTTCTCACTCTCTGCAAGAGAGCTTTTTGGGGTTAGTAAGCGTATCAGCCGAGAAACTTCGAGCTTTATTTCGAGCCTGTCGAGAGATTGTCGAGAAGCAGTCTATGATTGAGCAATGTCGAAGTGGTTTCTATATATCGCCAGAACTAACACTGGAAGATTTTATGTAGGCATCACCACTGATCCTAACCGAAGGATAACTGAACACAATTCTGGCAAAGGGGCCTTTATGGCAATCGAACAAGGCCCATTTGAGTTGGTCTATGCCTCTCAGGCATTTCATAGTAAATCAGTCGCTCGAAAAAGAGAAATTCAAGTCAAAGACTGGTCCCAAGCCAAGAAACTCAAACTCATCTCTGGTAAGTGGAACTAACGGATTAGTCTCTCCGCCACACACAAAAACCGCCTTCTGGGGCGGTTTTTGTGATTTAACCCTATTTTTTACTGCCAAGTCATAAGTAACCAAATTACTAAGAATATATTGATCAACTTGTAGATCGAGTCCATGACAAACAGGTTAGCGGGCTTGGGCGGGAAAATGTACTGCCCTGCCGAACCAGCTACCAAGAAGCCCAGCCACAACCAGAAGCCGAGCATAAAGCCGTCGGCGGTTGTTAGCGGGTGAACATACATCACAAACAAAGCGATGACGTAAGTCATAACTAGAGCGGCGATAAACTGAAGGAAATAGAGCTGGCTCATGTTGTCCTTCTTCATATCGTCCTGGGACATGCCGTTGGCTTTCATCCACATCATGCCGAAAACCTTTGGGCTATACCAAATCATACCCGTCACCATCGGGATCAAGGCCGCTACAATAACGGCCCAGAAGTTCAATATAACATTTGCAAACATCTACCTCACCTCCTCCCCAAACTCATTAAGAGATGTTCTTTTTCCAAGTACTCTCTGAAAATTGACGCCAGCACAAGAGGCTACTGGCTATGATTAAAAAAACCTAAGGGACGAAGACAGCAGTATCTTAAGGAGTTGTTTCTTGAATTGAGGTGATAATGTCAACAGGCTTACCGGAATCGGTAAATGTCAGTGGCCCAATAGCAACCTTAGTCTTGCCTTTCTCCAACAAGACTTGTTTTCCGTCTTTACTAGCCTTAGTTTGACTAAATCCATGGAAATGGGTCTTAACAGCAATTAGATCTTCGCCAGGATAGCTAACCTCGGTGATGCAGGTCTTGGTGTCTTTGTCCTGAACAGACTTGACCACTTTAGCCGTCACTGGCACCTCGGCAGTACATCCTGAAGCCAAGGTGACGCTTTGAGCTGGTAAAGTTGGAGCAACAGTTTTTGTTGTTGGAGTAGTGTTTGTAGAAGACCCCGTCGAGCCACCGGTCGAGTTGGTAGAAGTATTGGGTTTGAACAGCCCGGATAGAGTTATTTTATGATCTTTACTGCCAAGCCACATTGCCGCTAACACTAACAACAGAATCACCAAAGCAGTGGCACTGATGGTAATCACTAATTTCCTGTTGTTCGCCCCGTCCATCTCTTCCATATTATTACGTTAATTATTATTGTCAAATATCAACCCCTCGATTAGTCTGGTGGTTGCTGGTATAATTTGACTGATCATTTCAGTCATATGCCCTTGTAGCTCAACGGACAGAGCAGCGGCGTTCTAAGCCGGCGGTTGGGGGTTCGAATCCCTCCAAGGGCGCAATCAGTAGATATATGAGAAATCAGTAGATATAGCCGCTGGCGTAACTAGCCGAAACGGTTCGGCTGGAAGTAACCCCAAAACCAGCGTAATTCATTTCTAAAAAGGTAACCCAATTATCGCTGACCGATTTAACATAGGCAACGTGACCAACCGCTCCTTCGAACGTCATAACGGCTACTGCCCCAGGCCGAGCAGTTCTGCCTGTGGCTAATCCATTAGCCCGGGCGTTATAGAGCCACTGACCGGCGTTGCCAAGTCTGTACTTGCCGATGTCCGGACGCATCGAGGCAACCAGCCAAGTGCACCAGCCCCAGGGATAACCGTTGTTACTACCACGAACTCCAGCCTTGACAATAGAGTAGCCGGTTTGCTGGGCAAGTCGAGATCGTTCTTTGGCCAGTTGGGCTAAGCGTTGAGATTCTGCCAGTTTGGCTTTTTCTTGCTGATCAGCTTTGAGTTGAGCCAGCTGGTTAGCCCATTCGGGTGAAGGATTTGAGTCGTTGGGTGGAATAAGCAATTGCATCCCCGCTTGGATGTTTTCGATTTGGCTAATTTTGAGGTTATTAGCGTCAATTAGACTACCGGTACTCAAGTTGTAGCGGGAAGCGATAGCGGTCAGTGAGTCGCCCTGAACAACTGTGTAGACGATGGCAGTCGATTGAGCGCCAGTTAATACTGTAAAATCTTGGATAATTTGTGGCTTGCCAATAAACCCCTCTTTTTCTGTTTGTAACTGGGCTTGGGCTACTGAAGTATCAAACGAATTGGGGTCGTAGGCTTGGCCTTCACCGACCGAAAGGGTTAGAAAGACAGCGATAAACAGGGCAAAACTTAGCTGGGCCGAGTAACGCTTGGCAAAGTTGAGTAAATGCTGGGAATTTGAGTGACGGATTAAACCAGTCAAAAACCGGGTAAACCGGCCTAGCCAGCTTTGCACAACGGTGCTGGCGGCCGAAAGATAATTCCAAATTGTATGAGCGATCTTTTTTGTTTTGTCGATAAATGGATAGAGGGAAGTTATTCGCCTCCTTTACTGACAGACGAGAACTATCTTACCCTACCTTTGGGGCTTGTCAAGTCCCTCGACTCTTTCATTGGTCAGAGTCGTCACGAGCAAGGTCGAATGGCGACAAACTTAGGACTGACCGTGAGCAATGTCGTCCTTCGATGTACTCGGGACGACCCTGAATTACGTTGAAGGGTCGAACGGTCAAGTCTGGATTATCGGCGGACGAGATTTGGCTGTTACGGCCGTCTTTTTCTGGCCATAATGATACTAAATGCCACCGATCAACGTTGGTCTAACAAGTGGGCAAGCGCGCGACTCGTTCAAGCAAAACGGTCCCAATCAAACCGTTGTTGCTTCACCTAAATTGACGGCTTTTGAGGAATTTTTCTCTAAGTTTAAAAGCCCGTTGATTATTCTTTTATTGATCATAGCTGCCATCTCGTTCGGGCTAGGTCAAAAAATTGACGCCACCATCATTATTATTATGGTTGGCTTAAGTGGCACGCTCGATTTCTTCAATTCATATAAATCCGAGCAAGCGGCGGCGGCCCTACAACATCGGGTCAAAGTGACGGTCCAGGCCTGGCGAGACGGTCAGCTAGAACGAATCACTCTAGAAGCGGTTGTCCCGGGCGATATTATTGAACTAATCCCTGGCAATATAATTCCTGCTGATGGCAAAATTACCAGCTCTAATGGGTTGTCTGTTGATGAATCGAGCTTGACCGGCGAGGCTTTTCCCCAACCTAAAACCATTGATTCGCCGGTATCAATGGGTAGTAGTGTTGTCACTGGTGAGGGACGAATGTTGGTTATAGCCACCGGAGGGCGGACGCATTTTAGTAAAATCACCCGTGAATTAAGTGCTAAAGATAGCCAAACCGATTTTGATCGGGGCATTCAAAACTTCAGCCACCTGATTTTGAAAATAATCTTCGTTTTCGTTCTGCTCATTTTTCTGCTCAACACTATCTTACAACGAGATCTGTTGGAATCATTTTTCTTTGCCATTGCCTTGGCCGTTGGCCTAACCCCAGAGTTACTACCAGTTATTATTACCGTCACTTTAGCTCGCGGAGCCCTGGCTATGTCTAAGCACGGCGTAATTATTAAAAAACTCTCATCAATTCAGAACTTCGGTAGCATGGACGTGCTCTGCACCGATAAAACCGGCACCTTGACCGAAAATAAAATCGCTCTGGTCAGCTACGTTGATGGTTACGGCAAAGTTTCAGACGATGTTTTGGCTTTAGCCTACGTCGGTAGCTATTTTGAGACCGGCTTAAAAAACCCCCTCGATGACGCTGTGCTGGCCTTTAGACACATTTCTGTTGTCAGTTACACCAAACTAGACGAGATTGCTTTCGATTACGAACGGCGTCGAAGTTCGGTTGTGTTGAAAAAATCCGGAAGGATAGAAGTAATTAGTAAAGGAGCTCCCGAAGACATGGTCAGCCAAGCTCAAAGCTACGGAGCCAAAAACGAAAAACTGACGGCAAAAATGAGAACCGAATTTCAAAAAACCTACCAAAAATTGAGCGATCAAGGTTATCGAGTTTTGGCTGTGGCTAAAAAGAACCTTGCTAAAGAAAAAAAAGATTATACCGTTGAAGACGAGAGTGACCTGACCTTAATTGGCTTTATCGCTTTTCTCGATCCGCCCAAACAAACCGTCAAGCAGACATTGCGTGATATCGAGAAATACGGCGTGGAGATTAAGGTTCTAACTGGCGACAATGAGCTAGTTAGCCAAAGAATTGCCAGTCAGCTAGAGTTGCCGATCAAAGGCGTGTTAGTTGGTAGCCAATTAGCCAAACTCTCCGACGCCGCCTTACGCGAAAGAAGTCAGAACATCACCATTTTTGCTAGGCTAGATCCAGATCAGAAACGTCGGGTTATTATGCAACTCCAAGCCGCCGGCAATGTAGTTGGCTATTTGGGCGACGGCATTAACGACGCCCAATCGCTCAAGGCCGCCGACGTTGGCATATCGGTTAATAACGCCGTCGATGTAGCCAAAGAATCGGCCGATATTATCTTGCTGGAAAAATCGCTCAAACAGCTAATTAACGGCGTGATCGAAGGTCGGAAAACATTCACCAACACCATGAAGTACATTATGATGTCCTTAAGCTCAAACTTTGGCAACATTTTTTCCATGGCCGGAGCTTCATTGTTTCTGCCGTTTTTGCCGATGCTACCGTTGCAGATTTTACTAAACAATTTACTCTACGACACTTCCCAGTTCACCTTACCATTAGATAATGTTGACATTGAGGATATCCAGAAACCGCGAAAATGGGACATTAATTTTATTAAGCGGTTTATTTTCAGCTTCGGGCCAATCAGCTCGATATTCGATTTCCTGACCTTCGGCCTGTTGCTATACGTTTTCCACCTGGGCGAAAGTGGTTTCCAAACCGGTTGGTTTCTAGAATCTCTAGCCACCCAAGCCTTGGTGGTCTATTTCATCCGCTCACGCAAATTGTCGTTTCGCTCCAGTCGGCCAGCCCTACCGATCGTCGCTAGCACCTTGTTGGTGGTTGCGGCCAGCGTCCTGCTGGTCTTTAGCCCGCTTGGCTTGCTCTTCAAATTCACAGCGCCAAGTTTAATTCAATTATTAGCAATTGGCGCTATCGTCCTTGCCTACTTTGGGGCGATCGAGCTGGCGAAATCAATCTTTTTTCGTCGAGCCAATCTGGCCAACTGAAGTTTAAAGCTGGGGCTGTATCTCGGCGATGGCTTGGCTGATTGTTTCGACGGCTGTTCCGGAGTTCTTAATAACGTCTAACTGGCTATGGAGTGCGTCCGGGGTGGTATCGTAGGTGTCAGGGTTGACAGTAATCTGGTGGTAAACAATCACCAGCCAAGCTTTTTGGCCAACGGCAGTGTCTACCCAAGATTTAAACTGGGCCATGGTGGTTGTATCGGTCATATTCTGAACCTTTATATTGTCGGTAGTGAAATTGATCTTACTGTTATAACCGGCGTCGGTGGAACGGTGTGACTGGAAGTACTTCTTAATGGCGGTAATGACGTTGGCGTTGTAAGCGCCATAGGGTGTGGCAAAGGTTTTAATTTGAGTGCCGAGCAGACTCTCAAGGAAGCTCTTTGACTGTTTTAGTTCGTTGTCAAGCTCAATCGAAGACAGGGTGGTTAAGTCTCTATGAGTAACCGTATGAGCGCCAATTTCGTTTCCAGCATTATAAATTGCCCTTACCTGGTCGGTTGTAAGCCTGTCTTGCTGGTTAATAAAACTAGTTACTATGTATTGGGTGGAAAGGTAATTGTACTGTTTAAGCAAAGGCATGACGGTCTGAAAATTAGATTCCCAATCGTCGTCAAAAGTTAGAGAGATAATCGGACGATTAAGGCCGGGGTTAGCGATAGGTGCTAATGAGTAATCGTCGGTGATTAACTGACCGTTGGCATACAATAAATGCATAACGCTGGCGCTAACTGCTCCTGCCGGCATGAAGAAGCTGTCCGTGTATTGGTGCCAGCTGGTCTTGCCTAAGCCAGCCGCGTCCTTGAGGTTAAGGTAGTAGTTACTGCCGTCCTGCATTATCACCCAAACAATGACTTTGGTAGGGCTGTTGGATTTATAATAGTCACTAAATTGGTAGGCTTGTCCGGCCGTAACTTTTTGAGGCGTGTAGTACCATTTTGCATCGCCATTTTTATAGTTGTTGACCGTAACCATAACGCTTCGCTGGCCACTATGGCCGGTGTTTAGATAGTTAAAGACTGCCCAGTTTGTTCCCCAATTA
Organism: Patescibacteria group bacterium; assembly: GCA_041477655.1. Taxonomy (GTDB): domain Bacteria; phylum Patescibacteriota; class UBA1384; order 2-12-FULL-50-11; family 2-12-FULL-50-11; genus JBGOUP01. The sequence goes on along the minus strand of JBGOUP010000009.1, from coordinate 14,094 downwards.
CCTCGATGCCATCCGTCGGGTAATGATGAATCGGTTGGGTTAGCAGTTTCAAATGAGGGGTTGGGAATTCCTCCATTTTGGTTATCAGACACCAAGCCTAGGAAAAAGTTGTCAGTTTCTAGATAGCCAACTGACTGGATAAGGTGGAATACGGTGACTTGTTTAGCGTTAGTCGGAGCGGTAAAGTTGGCGGAAAACTTCTGCCATTGGTTGTTTGAGACGGTGTTGCCCAATAGCTGATACGATAAATTCCCGTTCGTGTCTTGGACTTGAGCTAAAAGAGTGGCGGGGATATTGGAACGATAATAATCTTGAAAAACATATTGTTTGCTAGGAGCAATGCTAACCGGGCTAAAATACCACTTAGCGTCACCCGACTGGTAACGGCTGATATCGACGCGCAGGCTTCGGTTACCATCTTGCCCAGTGTTTTGGTAATGATAGCTGGCGTCTAAGTTACCCCACAGATAACCAGTTAACCACTGTTGAGGTGTTTGATTGTCGGAACTGGCTGTTTCTACCGAAGGGTTGGCGATTAGGTTGGTATCAGTGGCTTGCGCGTGGGTACCATTTGCCAATAATCCGACAACCAAACCGGCGATAATTCCAAAGATGGTTAGTTTTTTCATATCGTGGAGATTGTAACAAGTAAAAAGAAAAAAGCAAATGTTTTATTCCAGTCAAACTATAATTATGGCTTTTGATAGAATATACTATCCAAATGAATATCAGGCTTTTTTCTAGGATAGATGATGTTAAGTTGCTTGGTCTTAGACCTAACCAATCCACCGATAAAAATTAACAAGGTACCGAGGGTGGCATAGATAATTGACAGAGCTGGGATTGGATTATCTCTTTTCCCCTCCTTCTGGCTAGCGACTAGTGTTGGGGATGGAGGCGGAAAAAGATAAGCGGATTCACTGTCAAAGCTATTAGCCAGTACAGAGACATCAGTGGTGGCAATAGTTGAGTTATTGTCCGGGGTTTTTGATCCGGCATTGTTGCTTTTACTTTTCTTACTGATCTGGCTAGCGGTTGATGAATCCACACTTGTACCCTGGACTGCTTGGACGAACGCCTCTCTAGACGCCTGGCTTGATTCAATCCGCCAGTCGGTTTCTTTATTGATATCGAACCAAGTAAAACCCTGAATTTGGCTAAAGCCATTTTTGAGCTGGCCAAACATATCGGTGATCCAGGCCGCTTTATCGCCGCCAATTTCCGTCGAGGCTGTTTCCATTATCAGAATTTTTTTTGATGTCAGTGCTGTTAGCGATCTGTAAGATGGCTGGAAAATCTCTTTGAATGATTGCCAAGCGCTCCATGACTGGGTTGTTCCCCAGTTGTAACCATCTAGGCCAAGATAGGTTACGTAGCCGTCGCCGGGATACATCTGGCCGTAGGTTGCCGGTGCCCCATTATAGACAATATTAGGCGACCAGATCCAGTCAACGTTATTGGCGCCGTTATCGCGGAATTTTTTGACCACATATTGCCAGAAGGCTTTGTGATTTTCAGCGGTATTGCCTTGCTTGCCCAACCCCCAAGCTACCCAGTCGGTGTTCATCTCCGGAGCCAGACTTATCCGCAAAGTGAACCCCAAGTTTTTGACGACTTGAGCCGATGCCGTTAAATAACTATCGTATTTGCCGCTGGTAACGTCGTTATAGGCTACCCCCTGACTGTCATTCTGTTGTGGCTGCCAAGTTAATTCTGGCACAAAGCCACTATCGTGGAACGACTTGGCGATGCTGGAGTTAAATGGTTCCGACCAATCTTGATACCATTTGGCGCTATGAAAGCTTATACCAAGCTGCTTTTGAAAAATGGCTAAATTTTGGCCGTTGCCTATCGAATTTGGCTGAAAAATATTTACCTCAACCCGAGTGCCATTGGCCGAAGTTGAAATTGGTTGTAGTATAAGCGTTCCCAGGATAAACAGGGCAGAACCAATAATAAGTAGACATTTTCGCATATTCCCTCCATGAAGGCAGTTCGATCGTAGCAGGACGCAAGCAATGCGCAAGCTAGTTGCTGTAGCGAAGCACTTTTTGCCAGCCCAACCTCCGTTTACCGGAGAATATGGCTCGGAAAAACGAGGCAATGTAGGCAGCCAGATTCAGATATTGAAAGAAGGGAAAGAAAGGCGTATAGACAATAGCCCAATATTTCTGTTCTAAACAGACCAAACAAATAGCTATGACAACAACGATCAAATATGCCAGCGATATCAAGTGGATAAACATTGCCGGATAAACGATGGCCAAGCGAATTGCCAGAAGCCAGGTTAAACCATCAATAAAATTAAGCATAATCATGGCGCTGGCTCTATTCCTGACAAAATAGAGACGATGCAAGAAAAAATTCTGCCAAAAACCGGTACACCAGCGCATAATCTGCTTCCAGTAGTCACTAAAACCGATCGGATCTTGAGTGGTAACGATTGCTTTTGAGGCATAAATGACTTGGCCAAGTTTTTTCTGATGGATTTGCAGCGTCAGATCAAAATCTTCGGTCAGTGTTTGATTGGAAAAATTGAGTTTCTCTAGAACATCTGCCCGATATAAGGAGGCGCAACCCGGAGCCACGGCAATGGCTCGGATAAGGTTCTGGGCCGTTTTGAAAAATCGATGGCTTAAGCTGTACTCATAAACCCGATAGGCGCTTATTATGCCTCGTCGCTGGCTACCAACTGTTCCAACGATACAAGCTGGCTTACTCTTGGCGAATTGCCGGACTTCAGCCAGAAAATTCTTGGATAGTTGGCTATCAGCATCAAAAAAGAATACATATTGATAGCGCTTGGTTAGATGGTACTTATTAATCAGCTGTTCGAGGGCTTGAGCTTTACCACGGTTTTTGCGTAAAGCCAGAACATTGGTCACCTGCGTTCGGGCTAACTTAGCCGTATCATCGGTCGAGCCATCACTAACCACATATACGTTTTCAGGTTTGACAACCGATATCAGTGATGCCAGTGACGACTCAATAACCATAGCTTCGTTGTAAGCCGGCACGACCACGCAGACTGATTGTTTACTCACCCTAGAATTTACTGGCAATAAACTTAGCCGCCAACTTGACTGGGTAGGCAACTAAGGCAACCAGCAAGATAGCCAAGTGGACTGCTGAACTTGGACCGGCAGCCGGTAGTTTTGATACTGACATATGTCGTCCTTTCTAGTTTGCTAACCAATACAAAAAGAGGGGCGTCTGCCCCTCCTCAAACTAGATGGAATATACTACTACCCAGAAATATATGCAAATATGTTAATTTTGGGCAACGCTAATTAGTCGTGAACGTCGAGACTGATCCGTTTATGTCTATTCCGCTAGGTTATCCAAGCTAACAGTTTAGCTAAAAGAAAGCTTTTCAGAGCTAAAAGCCGATCGAATGAAGACCTTACCACTGCCCGACTGGACCTGACCAATTTCAATTACTTGGGGAAATTCTTGTTGAAGGGAAGGCCGTCGTTTAGCGGAGAAAACTAGGCCAATACCGCAATTGAATGACCGATACATATCCTTATCGCTCATCCCTCGCTTGTACATTTCCCAGAAAATTGGTTGTGCGGCCCAGGAGTTGGCATTAATAATTGCATCAGCCGATTTGGGCAAAATATCCAGGAGTTTAGTATATGCTCCGCCGGTAATATGCATCATGCCGTGAGTATCAACTTTTTTTCTGATTTGATTGACGACTTTATGATAAAGAGTCGTTGGTACGGTGAAATCGTCGCGGAATTCACCCTTAAATAACCGTCGGACAGCACTGAAGCCGTTGGAATGTAGCCCGGAACTGGGCAATCCGTAAAGAGTATCGCCAATTTTCAGTTGATTCATATCTAGTTTCGAAATTAATCCGCTCATAGTGACACTCAAATCCAGACTATCGATATTATCGTGGATTGACGTCTCGCCGCCGGTTATAACAATCTGTTCTTTCTGACAAAAATCGGCCAAATGGCCAATTATTTCCAAAATAATTTTATGATTATCCACGTGCAAAGTAATATGGCTCTGAAGTTTGTAGGCTTTGGCATTAACCAGCAAGAGATCATTGATGTTCATAGCCAGAGCGTCTTGGACCGCTTCTTTGAAAGTTCGTTTTTGCCAATGATAATAGCCTTTAGTGCCAATACCGTCGGTGTGGTCAACTTCGGAAAAACTAAACTTTTTAATAAATGTCGGGTAAACACCTGGTCTGATTTCAAAATAGGGACTTTTCCAAGTCTTCTGAATCAGGCTAAATAAACTGGCCTTGTATGGTTTACTCGTGTTGTAGCTTGACCTACTGCTCGCCACGTTTGGTGCTACAATGCTGGCAGTTACATGATTCCGGGTTACAAGTGCACTTGGCTTGGCTATCTTCGCTGTGAACCTTGCACATTTCGCCGCAGTCCTCACACATTGACTTTGGTTCGTCCATCAAACCTCCTTTAACTAAAATATATTCCAACAATAAGACTATGCAAGACCGAAACGTTCTAATTCAGGCGAACGATGACTAAGCAAATTGACATGTTGAAGGGTCTCTGCTACACTTAACTGACTTTAAGCGTCTCTGCAACCGCAGAACTCATAAAGCAATATTATTTGCTTTCGGATCGTGGCCCCACTATAGGCGGCACTACTGTCTGGGAGTACCAAGTGTTCGATTTCACTCACACTTTATGTTGAGCTGGTCGAAACACAACAGTAGAAAGGCTGTTCATAGTTATGTATAGAAATACGCGAAGCCGATATCGGGGCTCTTCCGGTCGGCCAGGTGTTAATGCTAACCGCCGAGCTCCGGCTCGCCGCGGTGGTTCGTTGAACCATTCTCTTTTTATTAATAAAGCCATTAATCAGGTTGTTACGCCAGACCAAGCAGGTAGTCTTTTTAGCGATTTTGCCCTAGATCAACGCATTTTAGACACCGTTAAAAATCGTGGCCTAACGACCCCCACACCAATTCAGGATCAGGCTATTCCGGTCATTTTACAGGGTAAAGACGTCATCGGTATTGCTGACACCGGCACCGGCAAAACAGCTGCCTTCTTACTGCCGTTGCTCAATAAAATCTACCATAATCGATCGGAAAAACTCTTAATTATTGCCCCAACACGAGAGCTGGCTGTGCAAATTGAACAGGAATGCAAGGCTTTTTCACCAAGTATGGGCATCTTTACCGCTCTTTGTATCGGCCAAAACAATATGAATTACCAGATTCGTTTGCTCGGTCGTAACCCTCAAGTCATTATTGGCACACCGGGACGTCTTTACGATCATATCCAGCGTCGAACCATTAACCCAAGCTTAATTACTAATTTAGTTGTTGACGAAGCCGACCGATTGGTTGATTTAGGTTTTATTACCACTCTGCGAAATATCATTTCGACCCTACCCGAAACTCGCCAATCGCTCTTTTTCTCGGCCACCATTAATCATGATGTCCAGCAGTTGCTCGGCCAATTTACTCGTAATCCTGAAACCGTCTCGGTTAAAAATCGAGATACATCATTGAACGTTGAACAGGACGTCATTCTTTACACCGATCCTTTCCACCGGATGAACTTATTGCACGATCTTTTGATCAAGCCAGAACTAAAAAAAGTTTTGATCTTTTCTCAAACCAAACACGGTACAGAAAAACTTCACCTGGCTCTAGTCGAACGGGGCTTTAGCTCCGTTTGCATTCACGGCAACAAAAACCAAAACCAACGCCAGAAAGCCTTGAACGAATTTAAAGACAACCGAACCCAAATTCTGGTGGCTACCGACGTGGCCGCTCGCGGTTTGGATATTCCCGACGTTAGCCACGTCATAAACTTTGACACTCCAGAAAAACACATCGATTACATCCACCGGATCGGTCGAACCGGCCGAGCCGACAAAAAAGGCGTTGCCCTCACCTTTGTTAAGTAATGGAAATTCGTAACGTCGCTATTATTGCTCACGTTGATCACGGTAAAACCACCCTAGTTGATGGTCTGTTAAAGCAGTCCAAAACTTTTCATGCCAACGAGGCCGAAATGACCCAGGACCTAATTATGGACTCCAACGATCAAGAGCGGGAGCGGGGCATTACCATTTTGGCCAAAAACACCGCCGTCACCTACAAAGGTGTCAAAATTAACATTGTCGACACGCCCGGTCACGCCGATTTTGGCGGTGAAGTTGAACGAACCCTCAACATGGCCGATGGCGCCTTGCTAATTATTGACGCCAAAGAAGGACCAATGCCCCAAACTAAATTTGTCCTCAAAAAAGCCCTGGAACTGGGCTTGCGGCCAATTGTGGTCATCAACAAAATTGACCGGCCAGATTCCCAAATTGCCAAAGTCCTGCATGACACTTCGGATTTGTTTTTAGATTTGGCTACCGACGAATCACAGTTAGATTTTCCAATTTATTACGCCGTTGGTCGAGATGGCAAATCTTGGCAGAATATGCCTACACGGGAGCAGATTAGCGCTGACACCGACCTAACGCCAATTTTTGAAGCAATTCTGGAGCATATTCCAGCTCCTCAAGCCCAAAAAGATCAGCCTTTTCAGATGCTGGTAACGGCTTTAGATTGGGACAGCTTCCAAGGTAAATATGCCATTGGCAAAATTACTCGGGGCATCGCCAAAGCTGGTTTAGCCGTGGCTATCGGTACTTCAGAAGGATTTCGTGAAACCGCCAAAATCAGCCGCGTTTACAGCACCCACGGCCTAACTCGCTCGCAAGTTGAGCAAGTCGAGAGTGGCGACATTGTCGCTATCACCGGCATCAAAAACTGTCGCATCGGTGATACCATCGCCTCAGCCGCTCACCCCGAAGCTCTGCCCAGTCTACAAATTGCCGAGCCAACTTTGAAAATGGCCATTTCGGCCAATACCTCGCCATTTGTCGGTCAGGAAGGCCATCAGCTAACAAGCCAAAAAATTTACGAGCGAATTATGCAAGAGTTGGAAGTCAATGTTTCCTTGAAAATGACCCCAGGAGAAAACAATGAATATATTTTGTGGGGACGAGGCGAGCTTCACCTGTCGGTCTTTATTGAAAACTTGCGCCGCGAGGGCTTTGAGATGCAAGTTGGCAAGCCCCAAGTTATCACCAAAACTATTGATGGAGTTGTCCAGGAGCCAGTTGAAGAACTGACCATAGACGTTAAAAGTGAGTACGCTAGCTCTATCACCGGTGAAGTGGCTAAGCGTCGGGGTATGATGCTGTCACAAAGCGAAAACCAAGACGGCACCAATCATATGCTTTTTGAAATTCCTACTCGGGGTCTGTTGGGTTTGCGCAACCAATTGCTAACATTGTCCCGAGGCACCGCCATCATGGGTTCAATATTTTTACGTTTTGCTCCGCTTAGTGGCAGTATTCCCCGGCTTCGTAACGGCGTCTTGATCGCTTCCGAAAGCGGCAAAGCCGTTTCTTACGGTCTCGATAATGCCCAGCAACGAGGAATTACTTTTATTCCCGCCCAAACCCCTGTTTATGAGGGTATGATTGTCGGTCTCCATTCCCGGGAAAACGATTTGGAGATCAACGTTACTAAAGAAAAGAAACAAACCAATATACGTTCGGCTGGCAACGACGATATGATCATACTAACTCCAGCAACTATTTTGAGTTTAGAGCGGTCAATCGACTTTTTGGAAGATGATGAGTTGTTGGAAGCTACGCCAAAGTCACTCCGTCTACGCAAACGCATTCTCAATACCTCCATGCGGGCAAAGTCTAAGAAATAACAATTACTCTTAGCTTGCCAATAACATATGCTACTCCAGGTTATTTTGGGTGCCCGACTGGACTTGAACCAGCGACCCATAGGACCACAACCTATTGCTCTACCAAACTGAGCTACGGGCACCACACAGGTATAGTTTAGCCGAAAACTAACGTGAGATGAAGTGTCCGGCTGAAGACTTGACTTCATTGGCATTTTTACCAAACTAGCCGGCCAAATGTGGTATAATTCCTATACCTGTCTATGACGGACGGGCGCAAATCACAAAACGGAGAGTAAAATGGAAAGTGTATTACCGAGTATCACTACCGTCAGAGGGGTCAACAACCCCCTCCTGTCCCTCCCCAAGAGGAGTAAATTGGAGCGACGAGTTGAAAGGGTAATAGATGAACGGAGTAGGTTTCTTGAAGGTGAACTTCTTGAGGCGGTCAGGGTTCGCAACGCTGGCCAACCAGGTGAGTTTGGTCGTGGAGACCGGACATATAGTTCACCCTTTCCGAATCCTAACGACGTGCTTCGGGTTCCGGCAATCGAAAAACTGATCCAAGAAAATTTCTCATTGAAGAAAGTGATCGGTCTTGGCCGGTTTGCGGCGGTCCTCATTGTCGGGGACAAGCACTGGAATGTTATTTTTATTTCGCCAACGCCAGGTAACCCCCTAGCTGGCGAAAAGGAGGTCCGGATATTTCCGGGCAATCCAAATATGCTTAGCTTCATTTCGGCCCAGAACCCCCTCGCCGAAATGCTTATCGGGGCGAATGACCACGAGGTGGTCGAATTCAGTCCGGATAAAAGAAATTTTACTACCCCTTATCAGGTGTTGAAGGTCTATTGAACCTTCACCCCCTCGGGGCGGTCGTGCACGGCCGCCCCTTTAAAAATGGCCTACCAAGTTATCCTTGAACTTGTTAGGCTTAATTGATGGCCAAACTCCAAACAATCCTGTCAATTGGCGAAGCAACTCTAGATAATTTTATGTTCATCAGTGATGCCAACGTTCATTGCACTATGGATAAGCGCAAATGCGAGTTTTGTATGAATTACGCCAGTAAGGTAATTGCCGATCAGATGGCCTTTAGCGTCGGTGGCAATGCCGCCAACACGGCCGTTACTTTCGCCAGGCTGGGTATGACTAGCCAACTTTATGTGGTGATTGGCGATGACTGGATTGGCCAGCGAATTCACAAAACGCTTGACGCCGAAGGGATTGATTGCCAATACATCCAAAAGGAAAATGGCCCAACGTCTTATGCCACGGCCTTAGTTTTTCAGGGAGAGCGAAATTTAGTCATTTATCACGTGCCTCGCAATTATTTACTGCCCAAACTCGATCCGGTTGATTGGATCTACTTAACCAATCTTGGTAAAAATTTTCAGGACGCCTACCGACGTACCTATCATTTCGCCAATGAGCATTCTATCCCTGTCAGCCTTAACCCAGGCAACTATCAGCTCAAAGCTGGCCTAGCTGTCTTAAAACCGTTTTTGGCCAAGACCGAAATCCTTTTTGTTAATCGCGAGGAAGCCCAGATGCTGACAGAATTGTCGGTTAAGGCAACCATTCGTCATTTGGCTGAAGGGCTCTACGATTTTGGGGTCAAGACGGTGGTCATCACCGACGGTGCCAGCGGTGCCTACTGTTTCGATGGCAGCCGACTGCTGTTTTTGGAAATTTTCCCCACCCATGTCGTCGAACGAACCGGCACTGGCGACGCTTTCGGCTCGGCCTTTACTGCCGCCCGAGCTATTGGCAAAGATTTAGCAGAGGCAATGCGTTGGGGTATGGCCAACGCCGCTGGAGTGGTAGCAGAAATTGGACCAGAGGCCGGGTTGCTAACAACCCATCAGATGAACGAAATGCTCAAACAGTACTCGCACATCACTGCCAAGCCAATTTCGGCCTAACCCTGGATTTTTCAATCAAATTTTGAGAAAATTAACCTGTTAGTATTGCGCATTAATGTCTGCGCCCGTAGCTCAGCGGATGTCGGCACCTCGTGCTTCGTCCCCTGCGCCACTGGCACTCGCCAGGCTCGCGCCCGTAGCTCAGCGGATGTCAGCGCCTTTGGCGCTTCGTCCCCTGAACCACGAGCACTGCTCGTTGACCAGCGCCCGTAGCTCAGCGGATAGAGCGTCACGCTTCGGACGTGAAAGTCGGGGGTTCGATTCCCTCCGGGCGCGCTGAAGCGGAAACTTTCAGGTTGGGCAAACAAAAAAGTGCCGAAATGCGGCACTTTTTTGTTTTTGTTCGAAATCTCTTCAGGCTCGAGTGTTCAAATCCTGTTGGAGACCAATTTCTGAACCTTTAACTCTCGGTTACCATCCAGCGGAAAGCTCGCGGATGAATTATGCCTATGCCGTGTGACTCCTTTAGGCCGAGGAGATCTTTGTCAAACGTCACAATTAGATTGGCTTTGGCTGCCACCGCACACTCGATAATATGTAAATCGTTTGGGTCACGTAAGCGCTTCTCTTTGATCGGCTTGGTCTCAACGTTGATTGCTTCTGTCTCAATGTTTCCCAGTATCAGTTGAATAATCTTTGGATCAATTTGAAATCTTTGACTAGATAACTGGTTTTCAAGCTCGGTCAGGATGTCGGTTGAGTAGTAAAGGCCGGCGTACCCATTGTAAATTAGCCGAAGAACATCGTCGGATAAACTGCCCGGACGCAGAGCAGTAGCGATATAAACGTTAGTGTCAACGACTACCCTTAGCTTTGCGGCCGAAGATTCGTTCAACGTCATCATCTGATTTTATACCAAGCTTTTCAGCGACCCTTTTACCGTACGCCTGAATTGGTGCCCACCGGATGTCGAACTCGTACTTCTCCACCGCCTCCAATACAATTTGACTCTTTGACCGTTTTTGCTCAGTAGCGATTTTCTCAATCCGTTCGTTAATTTCGGCTGGCAGTGAAACGCTAACAATTTTCATACTCATTTGATATTTATTATTAACTTCTTAATAAGAACTGTCAATAGCTTGATATCACAACTCTTCGGTATCCTTCTCAAATGCCTGCCTCAACTGATCCAGCCAACTCAAAAGGTGTTCGAAAGAAAGTGCGTTGAGGGCGCAAAAAGTTTTTTTTGTTAGTCAGACTTTGCTTTGTTACTATAGATAAATGGACGATAAAGAGCAGAAAGTGCTCGATGGGCTGATTACTGCCATCGACAAGGCCTACAATCACCCCAAACAGCTTATGTGGCGAAGCTTCATTATGGGGTTATTATCCGGTTTAGGCGCGACAGTTGGCGTGGCTATTGTTATTACCCTTCTTGGCTTTATTATCAGACACCTAGGCGGTCTGCCGGGAATTGGTCAGTGGCTCCTAGATGTTCAACAGGCGTTACCTAGCCGAAATTAGCGAGGGCGTTTATTTTGAATATGACGAAAAGCCGGAACAATCGCCGGTAGCACAGAGAACAAAACTACAATCAAAATAATTGGGATAATGTAGTGATCAATGTTAGGAATTTTGCTACCCAAAAAATAGCCAAGCAAACTAACGCTGACTACCCAAAGAATTGCCCCGACGGCGTTAAAAAAGACGAAAGTTCGATAATTCATTTTGCCAATGCCAGCAATTAGCGGGGCAAAAGTCCGAACAACTGGAGTGTAGCGGGCTAAAATAATGGTTATTGGTCCAAATCGCCGATAAAAATTTTCAGTTTTAACTAAATGATCGGGATGAAAGATTTTGCTTTGAGAATTAGAAAAAAGTCGCCGACCAAATCGTTTACCAAGATAATAGCCGGCATTATTGCCAAGAATGGCGGCGATAATAGCCACAACAATAAGACCAATTATGTGAAAGACACCTTGTGCGGCCAATATCCCAGCTACAAATAAAAAACTATCGCCGGGCAGAAAAAAAATTAGACTTGATTCGGCAAAAATAATAATGAAAACCAGCACCAGACCGGCCGTTGCTAGTAAGCCTTTGAGATCCAGGCCAAATAATTCCATCCGTTAAGACTACCAGAATAAGGGTAAATTAGGTAGAAACTGTGCTGGGCTATATATAAAAACCATTTAGACATAAAAATATTATAGCTTCTCGACAATTTCTCGACAGGCTCGAGATAAAGCTCGAAGTTTCTCGGCTGATAAAGTTTATTACCTCAAAAAGCCCTCTGACAAAGAATGAAGAGTTTACTTCGAGTGAGCGTAGCGAATCGAGAAGTGGGTCATGCAGGAATCGAACCTGCGACACGCGGCTTAAGAGGCCGCTGTTCTACCGCTGAACTAATGACCCGATTAAAATAACCGCTCCGTGTATAGTTTACAGTATTGTAATCCGATAATATAGTCATAGACGATGAAATTATTCCTGACAAAATTTATTATCCTTCTGGCTATTTCCGGCCTGGCCGTTTCTATATACCTTGTTTTCAAAACCATCGATCCATCTTCAGTGGCTTGCTCCCTTGGTGGCGGCTGTGAGACGGTTTTATCAAGTCAATACGCCAAAATCGGCGGAGTATCAGTCGCATGGCTGGGTGTGCTCTGGTATGTTATTACTCTTCTCTTTGTCTGGCAGATTTTCATCGCCCGAAAGGGTAGTTTATTGATATTTCGTTTCTGGCTGACAATTGGCCTGTTCTTTAGTCTCTATCTCCTTGGTTTAGAGGCATTCAAAATCCACGCCTACTGTACTTGGTGTCTAACTTCGCTAATTATCGTTGCGTTGCTATTTACCTTAAGTTTAGTTACAAAAGGTAAACATGAAGTCAGACGCTAGGTTTTTTGTTGGTGTCGTTCTGGCCGCCGTTTTGATTTTGGGCGGCATTGTTATTTTTTCCAAACACTCTTCTAGCTCATCCGGCCCTGCCAACATAGACACTCAAACTGGCGAAAAATTAGGTTCCGACTCGGCCAAGGTCAAAATTGTCGAGTTTAGCGATTTTCAATGCCCGGCTTGCAAGGCCGCCGCTCAACCCCTCCGTGATGCCGTGGCCAAAAACAGTACTGATGTTCAACTTATTTATCGCTATTTTCCTCTGCCAATTCATAAAAATGGCAAAATAAGCGCCCGAGCCGGAGCGGCCGCCGCCAAACAAGGTAAGTTTTGGCAGATGTTTGATCTGCTCTTTCAAACCCAGGATGAATGGTCCAGCCAAACAGACCCGGCTAATACATTTGTTATCCTGGCTAAACAACTCAACCTGAATGCTGATCAGTATAAAACCGATCTCAATTCCGATGAGCTGAAAAAGAAGGTTGACGATGATAGTAGCTACGCTCTTTCACTTAGTACTGACCAAACCCCGACCTTCTATATCAACGGCAAAAAGGTGGTTGGTGTTCAGACTCTGGAAAACTGGCAACAGCTAATTGACGACGCCAAGAAGTAGTCATTGATGAAGCTAGTAGCCAAAGACCTAGTTGAGGCGAAAACTGCCCAACTGTTGCGAGCACGCTCAAAAATTAGTTTCCAGCCAGGTCTAGCCTTGATCTGGTTGGGTAACGATGAACAAACCAGTGCGTTTGTCAAAGCCAAACAACAAAAAGCCAAACTGCTCAACTGCCAACTTACATTGCATCATTTAGAATCGGCTAGCCAACGCCAGTTGGAAACAATTATAAAAGGCCTGAATAATAAAGACGATGTTGACGGCATTGTCATCCAGCTACCCCTGCCAAGTTCTATTAATCTAGAAGACTTGCTGGCCATACTTAATAAAGACAAAGACATTGACAATCTTACTCTAGTTAACCGCTACCGATCACCGACCCCCCAAGGAATTTTAGAACTGCTAGTCAACAACGGTATTGATCCGGCTAATCACCAAACGGTTATTCTTGGCGGCGGACGATTAATTGGCAAGCCGCTCTACCAAGAATTCCAACGTCGCCACTGGCCGGTAACCTTAATTGATCAGTCAGCCGAAAGTCAATCGGCCAAGATTAAGCAACATAATCTTCTTATTGCCGCTACCGGACAAAAAAATTTGGTTAGTCCGGCAATGGTCAATTCGAAAATGACGGTTATAGATGGCTCGGGAATTGACGCCGATGTTGAGGTTATCGAACCGCTGGTCAAAACAATTACTCCGGCCAAAGGCGCCGTTGGTCCGTTGACCGTCTGCGCCCTATTCGCTAACCTGTTTCTGGCTTGTCGGTCTCGGATGATTTAGGCGGCTGGGTATTCTGTTGACCGTGATTACGACGGCGTTTGATCAACCACAGTAGCAGAAACATCGCCGCCAGTAACAAGATCACGCCACTGCCAATCAGTATCGCCGGCAGATTGGCTTGAGCGCCGGCGGTTTCAGATGGAAGTGTTGAGCTACTGTTACCAGTCGAGCCAGATTGATTATTAGACGACCCAGATGGCGATTGAGCTACTGATTTATTTTGATTATT
>JBGOUP010000003.1:0-32765 GCA_041477655.1 Patescibacteria group bacterium | reverse complement strand
GCCAGAGCGGCTAAAATCATAATTGTCCGGATCATGAAACCAACAAACCGACTAGCAAAGTTTTGCTGCCAAATTTTGAACTGATCACTTAGAGCGATATTACCGGCCACGACCACATCGTTTTTCCAGGGCGCCGCCCAGGTTTTGACTAGCATTTCCAACGAAAAAACGTCCGAGGTACGATACAAACTAGCCAAAGCAATCTGCCAACTGCGCAGGTAGCCCGCTCCGTACCACCAAACTATGTAGCCGTAAACCACGTCCCTCCTTATGACTTATAATACCTAGATTTTTCCGAGTTCGGGAGAGTTGTTAGGCTTCAGTCGTTTCCGGAGTCTCGGAAGCTTCGGGCGTGGCTTCTTTGGCAGGGGTTTCTGGAGTTGGCTCGGGAGTGGGGGCTTCAGCAATCTCGGTTGGTGCTTCGGTGGTTTCTTCTGTTGCTACTTCTTCAATTGGAGTCAGAGTAGCTGTGGCTTTTTTGGCAATTTTTTCTACCTCTGCCTTAGGTTTTTTGTTGCGTTTGACCACAACAACAGACTTATGTTTGACTTTAAGACCTTCAAGAAGCTTAGCAACAGTGTTTGAGGGTTGAGCGCCCTTGTCCATCCAAGTTTTGGCGGCCGTTTCTTCGATTTTGACGTTTTTAGTATGAGGATTGTAGAAACCGAGGTCCTGAACGAACTTGCCGTCAAGGGGCATAGAGTTTTCAGCCACGACAACGCGATAGCTGGGTTTGTTCTTTTTGCCGATTCGACGCAAGCGAATAACTAACATATCTAGGCAATTGTAGCGAACCAGTCAGACTTTTTCAACTCCCCTGAATAGCCCCGAACGAAATCCGGCCAATTAGTTGGTTTTTTACCTTCTAATTGAACGATGGTTGGTGCCAGTTTGCCCTTAATAACTTTGGCCTCAAGAATTTTGAGTTGGCGGTCACCCAATTGAGTATATGTACCCGGCCAAGGGTTGAGGGCTCGGATTTGTCTGTCAATTTGTTCTGGCGAGTTTGACCAGTCAATCTGTCCGGCTTCTTTGGTCAGTTTCTTGGTCAGACTGACGTTTTCAGTTGACTGATGGCCTAAGGTTGCTTGGCCAGACAAATACTCCGGTAGCGTTGTTAGCAATGATTTGGCGGCCAATTCGGCTAGTTTGGCACGTAGGCTTAAATAATTGTCGTTATCTTTGATGGGCGTAGTCTGGTGGTTGACGATGGCGCCGGTGTCCAAATTCTCATCCATTACCATAATCGTCACACCCGTTTCTTTCTGGTCATCGAGTAAAGCTGATTGAATCGGCGTGGCGCCCCGATATTTAGGCAAAAGTGATGGGTGAATATTAAGAGCGCCAAAAGTCGGTATGGCTAAAACTTCAGCCGGCAAAATCCGGCCGTAGGAAGCCAAAATAATTAAATCTGGTTTGATTTGTTTAACGATATCAATCATATCGGCCTTGGTTTCGGGTTGAAACACGGCAACAGATTGGTCGAGGGCAATTTTTTTCATAATCGGCTCGGTTTCTTTCTTGCCTCGACCGGCTGGTTTATCGCTCTCGGTAATAATGGCCGGAACAGTTAAGCCAGCGTCAATCAAGCATTGAAAAACAACTTGGCTGAATTCATCACTGCCAAAGAAAATAATTTTGGCAAAACGATAATTGGCTAGACTTTTGCCGTCTTTGGCTCGATCGGTAAACAGGTGGCCGTTGATATGGTCTATTTCATGCTGGAGAATGCGGGCCAATAGACCTTTAGCTCTGATGGTTAGGTTTTTGCCGGTCAAGTCTTGAGCGGTTACGGTTACGCCGGAACTTCTAGCTACTTCAAGTTCAAGCCCCGGAATTGAAAGGCAACCCTCAATATGGGTTTCTTTCTCCTGACTAAACTTGGTAATTACTGGGTTGCACAATTGCGTAAGTGGAATGGAGGGCTGATCATCATCTTCAGCTGGGGTAAATTCCAAAACAATCAGCTGTTTGTTAATGCCAACTTGATTAGCGGCTAGGCCAATACCCTTGGCTTTGTGCATGGTTTCAACCATTTGATCGGTTTCCTTTTTGAGTGACTCGTCAAAAGCGGCCACTTTCTGGCACTTGGTTCTAAGTATCGGATCGTAAATAGTTCTAACCTGCATAAGTGGCTCAATTATAGAGGTCTATAAGTGAAAATGTAAGGCTTTTAGGCAGTTTGATCAACAACCAAATGCCAAGCCAGTGGAAGCTGAACAGCTAATTCCTTTAGTTTGGAGCGGATAGGCTGGCTGGTTAGCATTATCGCTGTTTCAACATTGTATGAAGATTCCGCAATCGAGAGCTTCCACTCACCAATACTAGCCTTTGGCAGAATTTTTCCAATAAGTTCGACAACTGTATTTTTTTCTTGATCTAATTGCCTTTGGCTACGTAACTGGCCACGAAGATTGATGATCGAGCCAAATGGCGGTAAATTAAGACGTTGTCGAGTATTGAGTTCTGATTTGAGGAACGGCCAATCGTTATCGTGGGCCAGCCACGACCATATGGGGTGATCGGGTAGATAGGTCTGCACCATAATTTGTTCAGATCTAGCCTGAAGCTCCCGAATATATCCGTAGAGTTTCCAGACTTGATTTAACTGGGAGTTAGTCAAAAGTCGATCAATGCTAGCCAGAATTATCAGATTGAAATGCCAGCTGGGAAAGCTAAAGATTTTTTCAGTTGCCACGATAATTTCACCCTCATCGGGGCGATTATCGGTATTTGAACTGATCTCAACTATTTTTGCCTGCTTGATCTCGTCGCCAACGGCCGATTTAACTTGGCTGGCTCCCTCTCCAACGGATTTGAGGTTGGTTTTATGGCAAATTGGGCAATGCGTCGGTTTCAGGCTTTGATGAGCGCAATACTGACAAATTAATTTTTCTTGGCCAACCGACATGACGTTTTGGCAGTTCGGGCAACGAATTACCGACTGACAATCCAAACAATACAGTGCCGAAGCCCAACCTTTAGCCAGAACCATGAGCAAGACTCGTTTGTTTTGAGCAATGGCTTTTTTAACTGTGGCCACAATCGTTGGCTGGAGGATTTGGTTCGAACCAGTCCGGCTAATAATGGTCAGTGGTTTAATTTGTGATGTCTGTTTGGCCAAAGTTATGGAACGACCAAGTATTTCTTTGGCCAGTTCAAGTGAAGGCAGAACATCGCCATACATTAGCCGAAGATTCTCGCTTTGGGCGCGGATTCTGGCAATGCCAGCTGTGCTCATAAATGGACGTTGGTTGGAAAAATGGCCAAGTTGGGTCGGTGAATCAACAATGATTACATCATCACTCCTTCGCGGCAAAAATGCGCCTTGAGCGGTGGTAACAATACAGCGGACAGAGCCCTCGACCGCTTTTTGCTTGCTAATTTCCGTATCCGACTTATACAAAACAACTGCCTTACCTAAGTCACTCTTAATTAGTTGGTAAAAATCTTGGGCAAAGGAGTTTTGAGCAAAGATAATCAACCATTTTCGCTCCTGGCTTGAGTGGATGATTAATCGACGATATTGACCTACTCGGCTTGACCAGGTTCCTCGGATAAAGATTGGCTTGAAGGGTGCCATGCCGGCCATCGATGGCGGTGATTGAAGAATTTTTGAAGAAATTGGACCTAGAGCGTGAAATGCCACCTCCGCCAGACTCGTACAATAGTGATCAGCCAGTCGTTTCATTACTTCAATCTGCTTGGAAGAGATAATTGGTTGACGATTTGCCAATTTATCAATCGGTCGGATTTTAGTTTTTAGGTCGCCAGAAACTCGCGACAGCAATTCAGTCACTACCCCTTTGAGAATTTTGTTACGCACCGGCACTAAGACTAGACTGCCTACCCCTATATACGGTACAATTTGGGCTGGAACCGCGTAGGTGAGCGTTTCGGCTTTGGACCTTTGCTTAATAATCACCGCCGTGTACAACATAAGCTTAATTTAGAGTTCGAAAGTTAAAAGTCAAAATGATCAAAGAAACAAATGCTAGTGATAACCTGCCGCTGGTCGCCTTAATCGGTCCAACTAATGCCGGGAAGTCTACCCTATTTAACCGTTTAACTGGTTCGTGGCAAGCGGTAACAGCCAGAGAAGAGTCAACCACACGAGACAGGATTTACGGCGAAGTTGACTGGCAAGGCAAACAATTTAATTTGGTTGATACCGGCGGATTGACTGATGGTGATTCCGAGCTTTACAAGGCAATTTTAGACCAGACACTTGAGGCGGCCGCCCAAGCCGATCGAATTATTTTTCTCTACGATTCCGGCATTGGCTTATCCCCCAACGAACGACAGTTTTTGGATAAATTGCGAGGTAAAGATGTTTGGTTGGTTGCTAACAAAGTAGATACTGTCCACAAACGCCAAAAGACCGAAGAGTTGGCTTATCTAGGTTTTCCCTTTCAGGCCGTCTCGGCTGCTACTGGCAAAGGGGTTGGGGATTTTTTAGAGGAGTTCTGCCAGGATTTGCCCAAAAATGATATTTCTAAATATATAGAGCCGTTAATAACTTTAGTCGGCCGACCAAATGTGGGCAAATCAACCTTGCTTAACGCTCTGACTCGGTCTAAGCGAGCGGTTGTCAGTCCAGTTGCCGGAACCACCCGCGATATCGTTACCGACAAAATCACTATTGATAACAAAACGTATCTGCTGGCTGATACTGCCGGCGTCCGTAAACGGGGTAAAATCAGTCAGGGTGCGGAAGCTTTCAGCGTCAAACGAACCCTAACCGCTATTGCCCAATCCAGTGCCGTCATAATTTTGGTTGACGCCTCTACCGGTACGGCCCGAGGTGATCTCCATCTAATCTATTACGCCCAAGCTTGCAAAAAACCTCTGTTAATTGTCTTTAATAAGGCTGATCTGGTGACTGACGGAGGAGCACCCTTTCACCATCACTTAGGCAAATTTGATTCAGTTAGTATCTCTGCCCTGCAAGAAAAAAATTTAGACAAAATCACCGACTGGATCAAGAAAAACTTGGGCTAATGGTACGAGGGGGAGGCGATAGCGTGAAAATCCGACAAGGGGTTAATGACGATGCTAGAGCGGCCAATTACATATTTCGCGTCAAGCACGCCCCACTCTCTAGAGTCCGATGAATGTTGTCGGTTATCGCCCAGCACAAAAAACTGTTTTGAGCTCAAAGTAACTTCATAAACCTGATTTGGGTCGTTATCAACGAATGTTTGATCGCCCGGTTTTAGATAGATCTCGTCGAGCGATTTGTCATTGATCGAAACCTTGCCTTTCTCGATATGAACAGTTTCGCCAGGCATACCGATAATGCGTTTAATATAATTTGTTCGAAGTAATGGATCGCGGGGGTAGAGAAAGACGACAACATCCCCACGTTTAGGTGGATTAACTCGGTACGAAACCTTTTCAACTAACAGATACTCACCGTTGTGGAAATCCGGCTCCATACTCGAACCCTCAACCACAAATGGTTGAAAAACAAAGGTCCTGATTAACACCGCCGAGATAAAAACAATGGCGACGATTTTAACTACTTCAACTAAGCCTCGGAATCTGATCATTGTTTTTGTATTGTAGCGAAGTGTGGGTGGGAGAGATAGTGGGATATTTCAGGCTTTTCGACTCCTCATTCCGTTCGTCGCTCTAGAGTAGTTCGAGTCACTTCTTCCCATCAGTTTACCGAGGGAGCTAAACAACTCAAAGTGTGGGCTCGAGCCGATTTGAACGGCTGACCTTTCGGATGTGAACCGAACGCTCTAACCAGCTGAGCTACGAGCCCAATCTGCAAAATCATACTCCTGGCTTGACTTTGACTCAAGCCTCTGGCAAACTGTTGCTATCTTTAGATGAACCCAATTTTACTTGAGATCGGAAGATTCAAGCTTTATTCCTTCGGTTCGTTTATCGCCCTTGGAGCCATTCTTTCTGGTCTTTTTGCCTATATGGCAGCCAAATCACGGGGCCTTCAAACCAGTTATATATTCGACACCTTCCTCTATACCCTTCTGGCTGGCCTGATTGGCGCCAGAATCGGCTATTATTTCGCCTATCAACATCAGTTCCAAAGCCTGGCCCAAATTTTCTTTTTCTGGCAAGGCGGGTTACTGGCTCTGACGGGCATTGCCGCCGGCTTTGCCATGTACTATTACCAGGTAGCTAGACTAGGCGACTCAATCTGGAAATGGTTAGATATCGGGGTTCTAGCATTTCTGCTAGCGTGGGGTACGGGAAATGTCGGTTGCGTCTTGTCTGGTTGCTCGCTTGGACGACCTGGAACCTTTCTAACGATTAATGGAGCTTATCCAGTTGATCTATTCGCTTCCATTTGGGCAATAGGCTTATATCTAATCTTGCTGGCTAGCTGGCAGAAAAAAAAGATCAACGACGGAATTGCTTTCTTTTTGGCTCTCGAGGGTCTGTTTCTGGGCCAACTCGTACTTAAAACATTCAAATCCGATTTTGGCGAAGGTCTATCTCAAGTTGAAGCGGTTAGTTACTTAATCCTAATTATCGGTGTCTATGGTCTTTTTTGGCAAACCCACGGGCCTAAAGTTAACCAGAAACCAATCGTAGGCTGGTTGAAAACAATTAAAACCAAGTGGCCAAGCTCTAAATTTAAACGCTTGTAGTTACTTAGCTAGAGCCTCTTTAACCTTGATTACAACTTTGGCAAACTCCTCCGGCGCTTCGACTGACATTGCCGCTAATACTTTTCGATCCAAGGTGATCTCGGCTTTGTGCAAGCCGTAAATAAAGTCTTTGTAGGGCAGATCAAAGGATCGGGCGGCGGCGTTAAGCTGAACTATCCAGAGACTTCGAGCCGACCGTTTTTTATTGCGACGATCTCGATAGGCAAACTGTCCTGCCTGTAAAACTGCCTGTTTAGCCAAACGGAAGAGATTTTTACGGCCATGGCGATAGCCTTTGGTTTTGGCTAGTAAGTTTTTGTGTCGTTTGTGGGCAAGTATGCCTCGTTTGATCCTGGTCATGGTGTTTTAGGCGGAAACAGCCAGCCTTTTCATAGCCCGTTTGAACCCGGCAGGAGCGACTTGGGTTTGAGTTGAGAGTTGCTTAGCTCTTTTGGATTTGAATCTCAATCGGTGTTGAGCCGACATTTTTCGGAGCACGATCTTACCGTTGGCTGTTATCCGAACGATCCGTTTATAACTTGATTTGTGGGTTTTTATCTTGGGCATCTAAGTATTTCTCTTTTAGGCATTAAATTCTTTTATCTTGGGCATCTAAGTTTTTCTCTCTTGGGCATCTAAGTTTTCCAATTTTTTGACATTTCTTTTGGTTTTAATAACTAATGAAACTCTGTTACCGATGTGGCTAATTTCTTGCTCGAGATCAGCGTCAAGTACTTTCTGGAAGTTTTCTAGGTTTCCTCGAGCAATTTGGGGGAAAATGTTCTGGCGGCCCCGCAACTGAATATAGACCTTAACAAAGTTGCCTGCCTCAAGAAATTCTTTGGCCCGTCTGGCTTTAGTTTCTAAGTCGTGAGCTCCGATCCCATAGCTTAAGCGAATTTCCTTAAGTTGGGGGTTTTTAGCCAATTTCGCTGATTGACGAGAACGTTTCTCCTGCTCATAGCGAAACTTATTGTAGTCAATAACTCTAACAACGGGTGGTTCGGCTTTGGGGCTAATTTCAACCAGGTCAAGGTTGGCTTGGTGAGCCGCTTGAAGGGCTTCATTAATAGAAACCGTGCCTCGGGATTGACCGTCGTTCAAAATCAAGTGAACTTGGCTAGCCGTAATTTCCGAGTTTACTCTAAGTTCCTTATTGCTCACTGAAGATCCCAAAAGCCCAAGGACGGTGCTTGGTTAACGTACATCCCGACTATCTTTAACAAAAATCCATGATCGATCTAGCCAAGAGTACCACGTTTGGTGATCACTTTCAAGGACTCTGGGACTAGTCGTATATGGGCTGGTGTCATGCCAATTGCTTTGCCGGCCACGGTGATTGGTAGCTCGGGATCAGTAACAATCCGGATTGATTTGCCGTGAAAATGGCTTTCGGACTTAACTTCGGTTGTTTTAACCGTAAATAAACCGAACATTTTTTTGGGTTCAGTCAGATGGGTGCTTTCTAGTGACAGCTCCAGACTCCGGTGAATAGTTGCCTTATTAAAATAGGCGTAAGCCCTAACTCGGTTATCTATGACTAAACTAATCTTGGCTAATTTCGACGAGTTAATCTCACCATCAAGAAAAAGGATCGTTTCTGGTTCAAGTAAAACAGTGCTGACGGTTGTCAGGCGGCGAAACTTCAAGAATTCAGCCGCTGGCTTCATGTCGTTGGTACCGATCAGCTCGGCCACTTGGGGGCCGGCGTTAATGGGAATAATACCCAGAACAGCCTGACCGATAATTCGAGCCGCAATTTGATTAATATGGGCATCCCCGCCAACAGCAACTATGGTTGTGTAACCCTTCTGTAGACCCATTACAGCCAATTCTTCTGGTCGCCTAGCTGGGCTTGAGGCCACAATCTCTCCGGCGATTCCAAGATTAGTCAGGATATCTCGAAGCCGTTGATATGATTGGCGAATCCCTCTAGTTGAGGGCGATTCAAGGATGTAATAATACATATTTCCCCATCAAGAAACTCATTGTCAGCCGCCGATACTATAAAGTATCAGCTACTCAAGGTCCGGTTGAGGTAGTTCTTGTTCGGTAATGTTTGAAGGCTGTTCGTCGTTGTCCTGGTCGGTCTCTTCCTCGGCCACTTGATCATCTTGGCCAGCTTCTTTGTCTTCTTCGGATTGCTCGGACTCTTCGGGTATATCGCCTTCCTCGATACTCATCTCGCTTTTACCAACGAACTTGGCTCCGGAATGAATTACCAAATCCTTAGTGGTGATACTACCCAGAACTTTGCCGGTTTCTAGAATCTCCAATTTCTCCAAGGCTTCAATCGAGCCTCGAACAGTACCGGATATGGTGATAATTTGACCACGGATCGGTCCCTTAACTTGGGCGGTTTCACCAATAACCACCGACCTTTCGCATATGACCTCACCATCAACCATACCGTAGATGGTAATATCGTTTTGGTCTTTAAGGGTTCCTGTTAAGGCAACATTCACCCCGACCGTTGTCCCCGGACCAGTTGACTCACCCGCCATTGTTCCTTTCACCTAGCACCTCCTTTTTATAATTGCAGTATTTTTTTATATAATCGTAATATTTTTTTCTTTGAAGAATTTCATTATTGCTAGCAAACAGAATATGCTTTTGTTGCGACGCATTGCCAACAAAAATTGTCAAAGCCAACATTAGTTCTTTGTAGCGGAACATTTACCAATTGCAAGGGGTGAGTTGTGGCCTCTTGATTTTTCACTCAAAAGTATGCTAAAATGGCACGAAGCAAGTCATGGATACGATACGCGTTGTTGGAGCCAGAACACACAATTTGAAAAATCTCAATTTAGAGATTCCCAAAAACATGGTCACTGTGGTGACCGGTCTGTCTGGCTCTGGTAAGTCGTCACTGGCCTTCGACACCATTTTTGCCGAGGGACAGCGTCGATATGTTGAGAGTTTATCCTCATATGTCCGCCAATTCTTAAGCGATATTGAAAAGCCGGATTTTGATTCGATTGAGGGCTTGGCACCGGCTATTGCCATTGATCAGAAAACGGCCGCTAGAAATCCTCGCTCAACAGTAGCTACGGCAACTGAAATCTACGACTTCTTGCGATTGCTTTTCTCTCGCGCTGGTACGCCATATTGCCCAAAATGTGGCATCGTCATCACTCAACAACAGCCAGAGACAATAACTCGTCATATTTTGAAGCAGTTTACCAGCCACGATCAGCTTCAAGTTAAATTACTTAGTCCGATTGTTCAAAATCGCAAAGGCGAACATAAATACCACCTAAAACAGGCTAAAAAGCTAAATATAGTCCGGGTTCGATTTGATGGTACCGAAATGGACGTCGACGAAGCTATCTCCTTAAGCGTTGATAAAAATAAGAGTCATAATTTGGATTTGGTGGTCGGTCGTGTTGATTTTCCGGTAGCCAACGACCAATCCGAGCAGATTGCTAAAGTTGATCTGTCAAAGTTGGTTGATCGAGCACTTAAACTGGGCAACGGTTTAGTTATCGGCACTGACCTTGAAGGTAACAACGAGCGATTCTACTCTCAACGCTACGCTTGTAGCCAGTGCGGCTGGCAATTCCCCGATATCGAGCCCAGACTCTTTTCCTTCAATAACCCTGAAGGTGCTTGTCAAATTTGCCAGGGTCTTGGCTTACAAATGGTAGCGGATAAAGATTTAGTTATCCCAAATCCTAGACTAACTCTGGCTGAAGGGGCAATTAGGCCTTGGAGCCGAACAACCAGCCACTCCAACTGGTACCAAAAAGTCCTGACTGATATGTCTAAGCGTTACAAGTTCAGCCTGGATACGGCTGTTGGCGAGCTACCCGAAAAGACCCTGGAAATTCTGCTTTACGGCGAGCCAGTTGAAAACGAGAAATCGGAAGAAGAGGAGCGATTTGAAGGTATTTTGCCCAATTTGGAGCGGCGTTACCACGAAACCGATTCCGATTATCTAAAAAATGAGATTGAGAAATACATGGTTGAGCGGGTCTGCAAGACTTGTAAAGGTCAGCGACTCCGAATCGAAGTCTTGTCTATCTTGATTGATAAAAAAAACATTATTGACGTTACCGCCATGACCATCGAAGAAGCCGGTCAATTTTTTGATGGCTTGGTTGATAAATTCAGCGCCGATCAACAGCGAATTGTTAAACCGATCTTCAAAGAAGTCTGTTCAAGACTGCTTTATCTGCTGGAAGTTGGCTTGGGTTACGTCACCCTGGATCGGACCACCTCAACCTTAGCTGGTGGTGAAGCCCAGCGGGTTCGGCTGGCCACTCAACTTGGTTCGGGTTTAACTGGCGTCATCTACATCCTTGATGAGCCATCGATTGGTTTGCACCCCCGAGATCACCAAAAATTGCTCAAAACCATTCAGGAACTGAAAAATCGCGATAATACCGTTATCGTTGTTGAACACGACCGCGACACTATGTTAGCGGCCGATTATATTATCGACATGGGTCCTGGCGCCGGTGAACTCGGTGGTGAAATTATTGCCCACGGTACACCCAAACAAGTTATAACTGACCCAAATTCCCTAACCGGCGCCTATTTGGCCGGACACAAGACCATTAAACTGCCTGGCCATAGACACGAGCATGCCACCGAAGCCCTAACCCTAATTGGTGCCACCGGCAATAATTTAAAGGATGTCACTGCCCGCTTCCCATTAAATCGGCTAATTTGCATAACTGGTGTTTCTGGATCAGGTAAGTCAACCTTAGTTGAAGACACTTTAGCCACCGCCTTGTCCAAACACTTTCATGGCGCCAGTGCCGAACCTGCTCCCCATCAAGAGATTCAGGGTACGGAGTATGTCGACAACATTATTAATATTGACCAAAGTCCGATCGGCCGAACACCTCGTTCCAATCCGGCCACTTATACCGGGGCGTTGGGGCCGATTCGCGAACTCTTTGCTCAAACCGAGGAAGCAATGAATCGTGGCTATGATCCGTCGCGCTTTAGCTTTAATTTACGGGGCGGACGTTGCGAGCACTGTCGGGGTGACGGTCAGATAAAAATTGAGATGGACTTTCTGCCCGACGTTTATGTTAGTTGCCCAGAGTGTCGAGGCAAACGTTATAATCCAGAAACTTTGGAGATAAAATATCGAAGCAAAGACATTAGTGACGTTCTGGAAATGACAGTTAATGAAGCGGTTGGTTTTTTCACCGACGAAACCGAAGGAGAAGTCATCGAAAAACTCAATGTCTTGGACGCTGTTGGCCTTGGCTATATGCGGCTCGGTCAGCCGGCGACGACTCTTTCGGGCGGCGAGGCCCAACGAATTAAATTAGCCACCGAGCTTTCCCGTCGGGAAACCGGCAAAACTCTCTATATTTTGGATGAGCCAACTACCGGTCTTCATTTTGAAGATATCCAACGGTTGCTCAATGTTCTCTATCAATTAGTTGATCGAGGCAATACTGTTATTATTATTGAGCACAACATTGATGTTATTCGTTGCGCCGACTGGATTATTGACCTTGGGCCAGATGGGGGCAACCGTGGTGGTCAGATCGTCGCCGAAGGCACTCCAGACACGGTTATGGCCAATCCTAAATCAGTCACGGCTAGGTTTTTACGTCGGGGAAATTATGTCGCTAAATCGGCCGAGTTGGTCAAAAAATCAGCCTGATCCTAAATTTCAAAATCAGTTAGCCAAACTTGGCTACCGGAAAATAGTTGGCGTTGATGAAGTCGGGCGTGGCGCAATGGCTGGCCCGCTAGTGGTAGCGGCAGTTTGTTTAAGTCGGCCGATTATAGGAATAGACGACTCTAAACGTCTTTCGCTTGAAAGGCGAAGAAAACTCTGTTGGCAGATTCTGGGCGGTTCAATCAATGTGTCTATAGGTCTAGTCAGTAACCTTGAAATTGACCAATTGGGCTTAGCCAAAGCCCAATACTTAGCTTATAAACGGGCGATAAAAAAGATAAAGTTCGACTTATTACTTACCGACAACTATCTGGCTCCAACTTCGACAAAGCAAATCCAAGCGATTAGAGGAGATCAGCTCTTTTATCCGGTAGCGGCCGCTTCAATCGTGGCCAAGTGCTATCGCGATCAACTGATGAAAACCTACCATAATTTCTGGCCGGAGTATGACTGGAAAAACAATGTCGGCTATGGCACCAAGAACCATCAACAAGCCATCGGTAAATTTGGGCCAACCAAACTACACCGGTTAACGTTTGGTAATTAATTAAAGGGGTCCGCAGTGTAGGAGAGCAAAGTCTGCGGACCCCAAGGAAGGAAGGTGAACTCGATCAATTAACACTATACGCCTTTTGCCTAAATATATTTCAGACTTTATCAAAAGGATCCGATTATTTATTTGTATAAAAAGTGGGGTAGTGCCGAAAGGAGAGCAAAGCACACTACCCCGACTGTTTTTCCGACCGTACTTCGTCGTTCCATAGCCGCTTACAAGCGGCTTCCCAAGCATACCCAGCTTGGCATAGCTCAAAATCGCTATTCATTGCCTCTATTTAGCCATAGGACGCGAAGTTTTTAGTTTTCTCTGCCTTAACTATACGCCTATCTACTTCAATATTGTCAAGTCCTACAAAGATATGGTTCCAGCCATTGACTTCTGCCAAATAAATGCTAAGATTGTGGCGAAGTCGAGACAATCGCAATCCTTCGGACAGAGATCAGTGGATCGGTATTCAGTATTCAGTTTCAACTGATTGCTGATAACTGAAAACTGTCTTGCCCCGAGCGTAGTCGAGGGGTTAACTGACGTTGGTTTGAGGAAAGTCCGGGCACCTTAGATAGCGCCCCGGCTAACGGCCGGCCGTCGCAAGACGCGGGAAAGTGGCACAGAGACAATACTGCCTAACCAATGCTTCGCATTGGAAGTATCAATTTTCAAGTCTCAATTCTCAAGTAATAATCAATGACCCAATTTTTAAGTTTGGAAATTGAATAATTGGAAATTATTTGAAAATTAGAAATTGTTAATTGGTAATTCCGCTGCGGAGCAGCGGTGGTGATGGTGAAAAGAGTGGGGTAAGAGCCCACAATCGCTCTAGCAATAGTAGCGAGCGGCAAAACCCGGCGTGGTGCAAGACGGGATGGATAATTGGTTGCGACTCGTTATCGAAGCAATTCGACCATTTGAGTCAACTCTCTTCTAGAGGCAACTAGTTAGCCCGTCGCGTAGATTGATGGTTGTTATCCGCTTATCCGCCATTTGGCGGAGGCGGAACAGAACCCGGCTTACCGACCTCCAGAAGATAGCTCCGCAAGGAGCTGTTTTTTGTTAAGTCGGATGAGGCTGAAAGCTGATTATCGGCTTCCAGAAACGCTCCCAATTGGGAGCGTTTCTGCTATGAGCGAAGTCAGATAGCGAAAAGACGCTCTGTAAAGAGCTATTTTTGGCCGGATAAGTGAAATCTACGATTACTGACCCAGAACTCCTGACAGCCGACCAGTTAGTTGGTACAATATGACTGTCGCATAGCGACATTCCCGGGTCGTCTAACGGTTGGACGCCTCCCTTTGGAGGAGGAGATTCTTGGTTCGAATCCAAGCCCGGGAGCAATTATATTAGCCTTGAGGGTGAAGAAAAATGCCCGTAGCACAATACTACGGGCATTAGTTGAGTGAAGCTCAAGGCTTCTTTGATAGAACTTGATCGTAAACTGATTTGTATTTGACCCACTGATCAGGTTTGACAGCTAGTTGGATAAGCTTGTCTTTACCCCCAGCTTTGAACCACTCTCCTGGACAGTCGGTAGCAACCACATCGTCGTGTCCCATAACATTCCCCGCGGTGATTTTGTATTTGGCCATATAGGCAGCTAATAGAGCGGCGGCGGCTCGATACTGTTGGTCAGTTGGTTTTGAGCCAACCAAGTTGCCGTCAAAGCAGATGGCGATGGATCTGTTATTCATATCCCAATTGCCACAATGCCAGCCAACTTCGTCGTCATTGAGTAACTGTTCGCATTTGCCGTCCTGTCTAATCAACCAATGGTAGGCGTAAAATACTTGAGCTCTTTCGCTGTTAATCTTTCGGTAGTGGCCAGATTGAACCAGCGTTCCTTTGGGAATGTTTGGATCGGGGATAGAAGGATTAAAGCGTGGGACATAAAGACGCTCACGCTCTAGATTCGACAACTCGTCTAGGCTACGGTTAGCCCGACCAGATGTGTGGTGGAAGATGACATGATCGGTTGGGATTTTCTTTTCTTGTTTTTCGGCTTCCCAGTTGATCGTTCCATCGGCTCTAAACCAATGGGCAGAATCGCCAGAAGTTGAATAAGTTGACGTTTGTTGTTGTCTGACGGGTGAAGCACAACCAAAGATGAGACAAACGAAGAAAACGAGAAATAGTTTTTCCAAATGAACACCAAAATTTATGGGTACTACGCAAATTGCGTGCGGGTTATTTATACCACTACTAGATATAAAAATCAAGACCGTGACGTTTTAGATGAATTCAAGAATTTAATGCACCACCTTTCTGATTCCGCTTATTTTATCTTAGGTGGTGCGTTAGGTCTTGAATTCACCATTATTTCCCGCCTATTGACTTCTCATCAATTATTGAGTAATATCTAAAAGCTATAAGGAGGGGAATTTGTGGCACTTTCAATTGATACATACGACGACGTTTCTGTTGAGGTGTTTGCTGGAAAATCACTGCAACTTCACATTTTATGGCTTAGCTTAACGACAAAAAGGATGCCAAGAGCGATTAGTTTTGCGATAGGGATGGCCAAACGTCAGCTGAAAGATTTTCGTAACCGGCGTAATACTGCTCGATGGGTGGCGTTGATATACGAAATCCGTAACCTTTGGTCACAGCGGCAAGAAAAACCCGAGATTCGTCTGGCAGAGGAGCTTTTCCGACAAAGCTGGCGATTGTTGAGTAGCTGGCCGATCCGGCCGCATTTTCTTGGTGAACCGGTTTTCTCGGCTAGACTAGGCAAACGCCAAGACTCCGAAAAGGGTTATATGACTGCAGAATTTGTTTGGAGTGTTGATGAAGACGCGCGTCCAGTTCCGATTAATCATGTCTATGACTTACTCAATTTGCCCCAGGCTAACGCGGGAGAACAAGAATTAGCGTGGAAGGTGTGTTTCTGGCTTTCGTTCCTTTCGGAAAGCGAGTTACAGAGCCTTGCCGAAGCTGAATATCGCCGCAATGAATGTGGCCGCAAGTTGTAGTAATCTCTAACCCCGACCATCAGATAAGATACTGATGGTCTTTTTCTTTTAGTTAAAATTCGACAATTCCACCTTTCGACTAGCTTAGATCGGGGGTTTGAAGGTAAAGAAAAAGCCGCTGGGCGATACCCGGCGGCAATTTAGTGGAAAATAAAGAACGATTTAGTAGACGGCAATTCTGGGAAAGAAACTAAGAATGCCCGTCACGATTAAAAGGGCCAAGCCAAGCATCCACGATATCCCTACGGCTAAATCATACGTAGTCAAATCTTCGCTCCGATACTTTTTCCTCAAGCGGCGTTTTAACCACCAGCTACCGAAATGACCAATAATTATAATTAGTCCAAGTGCGGCGGTGGGAATTCCCAATATCAGCGACTGCCTATCCAAGGCCAGTAGGGCAAGACCGATAATTGTTGCCCAAATTCCCAACACCAGGCACAATTCGCCGAGTTTTTCCTTACCACGCCCACCGAGAATGAATGATAAAACCACTAATCCAAAAGTACCTAGCAATGAAGGTACGATAATCACAATATCCCTCCGAAACTCTGATTTTGCTCATTCTAATCCAGTTAGACTAGAAAATCAAGAGTTAACTGGTCCGGTGGCGGAAAGTTGTTTAAGCAGGTCTTTGGGGTTAAGCCAGCCGTCAAGCTGGGCTTGAGTCTGGACATAGCCAGCCACATCAATTGACGATCCTTGGTGAATGGCGAAATGGAGATGTTTGCGTTCGCCGTCGGTTTCAGTTGAACAGGCGACGCCAAGATAACTTACGACTTGCCCAGCCGTAACTTTATCGCCAACTTTTAACTTAGTTTGGCTAAGACTAATGTGGCCGTAATTGGCGGTGATTGTCTGGCCAGCCAAGTCGTATTGAATGATCAGTAACCCGCCGTAACCGTTAACACGACCGACTTGGCGAACCGCACCATCGGCAACGGCGAAGACCGGCACTTTTTGATTGGCCTCATCGGCAGTTGTTTCCAAATCATCACCGTCATGAATGCCGTTAAAACGACCACCGCAGACAAAACCTTGATTATCGGACGTTGTGGTTTTCTGACCATAGAGTCGCCGGCTCGCCCGAGTTTGGTAATTGGTGATCGGGTAATAAACGGCTGGTTTTAGTGCTGGAGCGGCAGTTTGGCTACTTGGCGCTTGAGTTGAAGGCGATTTGGGAGTTGGGGTGGTTTGGCTGTTAGTCAGATTTTGAGAACTAACGTGCCTCATCCACAAAAATAATCCTAGAGCCACAACCACTACGCTAACCGACGCAATAATTATCCACACTTTCATCTACTCATCTTGATTGTCCTGATTGGTTTATCAAGATGCGATCCAATATACTAAAGTCGTGGAAGTACGAGAAACTGACCTGCCAAAATTGGCGAAAAAAATCGTTAAAGACTTAAAAGGTGGCGACATAATAGCCATGTCTGGCCCACTGGCGGCTGGAAAAACAACGCTGACCAAAGCTATCGTTTTGGCCATGGGTTACACTGGTCGAGTCGCCAGCCCAACTTTTGTTCTAGAGCGACAGTACACGATTAACTGCAAGGGGATTAAAAAAGTTGTTCACCTAGACTTTTACCGACTATCAGAAAAAGAACTATCTAGTTTTGATTGGCAAGACGCTTTGGCCGATAAAGATAGGCTAACCATAATTGAATGGCCGGAAATTGCCCAAGCCAAATTACCCAAAGACGTTAAAACCATTACAATTGATATATTGAATGACAAAAAACGTCGTCTCACCTTTTCAGACAATTTTGCTAATTGATACCACCGAACGAGAGCGAACTAACGTCGCTCTGATTATTAACGGCGTTCCGACAGTTATTTATTCCCAGCGTCGAGCCCAAGACACTCAACTTTTAATTGACCAGCTCTTAATGTCCCAAGAGTTGGAGCTCAAAAACATTGATGTCGTCGGTGTTTTGACCGGACCCGGATCTTACACCGGCACCAGAATTGGGGTAACAGTGGCCAATATCCTAAATTGGTGCTTGGGTTTACCAATTATTGAAATGGCCAACCAAACTTTCGCGTCAGCCCTTAAAAATATCCATGTCGAGAGTCAAACCACCAGCTTGGCTAAAGTTCAGTATTGAAATGTTTTGCCAAATATACCAACTAGGTGACTGACAGCCATAAATTATGTTACATTAACCAGAGTCTCATGTTGTTTAGACGCAAGAAACCCAGCAAAGAAGTGTCGGCTCTCAATCAGTCGCGACATAAAAAGTGGCGACTTTTTCTCTGGGGAGTTTTGGTTTTGATTGTTGGCGTCATTTCTTGGGTAACTTTTAGCGGTCTGGCCGCTTTCCACAACATCTCGGCCAAGAATAATAGCGAGGAACCATCGTTTTTTAAATTCACTGGTGACATCCCTCCCGATCAGCTTAAACGAGAGGGCGATGGTCGAATTAATGTATTACTGATCGGCGCTGATCAAGCCGCCGGTCTAACCGATTCGCTGGAAGTTTATTCAATTGACCCAGTTAATTCACGAGTTGTAACGGTATCGCTTCCCCGAGATTTTTATGTTAATCAGCCTGGGGGTGGCAAGGCTAAGATAAACGCTGTCTACAACGCCGCCAACAGCATCTGCCAGGCCAATAAAAAGAACTGCGATCCCAAAAGCGACGCCGGCGCCGACGCCCTAAAAACCACAGTGGCAGGGATTATGGGTATTCCTATTCATTTCTACGCCCGAGTTGATTTCCAGGGTTTCGAGCAATTTATTAATGCCATCAATGGAATTCAGGTTTACGTTGATAAACCCCTGAACGACCCATTCTTCCCCGACGCAGCCGAGAAAGGCTACGCGCCGGTCTATTTTCCAGCTGGCCTACAAACGTTCAACGGCAAAAAGGCTTTGGAATATGCTCGAAGTCGAGAAACTACCAGTGATTTTGACCGATCCCGTCGCCAGCAACAGATTATTTCAGTCGCCAAGGACAAGGTCTTAAGTCTTAACGTCTTAACTAACCCAAAAAAAATCTCTGATCTCTTCTCGATTTTGGGTGGCCACCTTCGAACCGACATTAGTATCGACGATTCCAAACAAATCCTAGCCATAGTTAAGAAAATCACCAGCGAGGGCACTTCAGGTAAGGTATTAGACACTAATCCCGACTCGCCGCTCCGCTCCACTAACGATCCGGCCGCTGGTTATATTATTTTTCCCAAACTTGGTGTGAGCGATTATCGCGACCTACAAGACTACGTTGCTTCCTTCCTGCCGGAACCGTACCTAATCAGGGAAAAGGCTAAGGTTGCTATAGTCAACGCCAGCGGCAGTGAGGCCATTGGTAAATCCGTTAGTGCTAAACTAAAAGCCTATGATTATACTATTACCAGCACCACTACTGCTTCCCTTCAAAAGAAGAGCGCCCTCCATTATTACAACACCGATAAACCATATACTCTGGCTCTGCTCAAACGACGCTTCAATTTGACGCCAATCGTCGGCACGACTGCCAGTCGAGTTGATCAGGCAGACATTGTACTTGTCATCGGCAACGACTACCGCTTAAAGTAACTCTATGCTTCGTCGCCTTCATTGGCCGGTTATTTTTTTCGCCATAGTGCCTATTGCCAGCCTCATAGTTATTTGGCCGTATACTCCTAGCCCAGCCGCCAGGCTAGCCCTTCTTGTAGCCGGGGTATTGATGGTGTTTATGGTCTGGCTAAAAAAAATTGATCTGCCATTGGTCGGCGCCGTCTTGTTTAGTCTTGTCCTAGCCAATTTTAGTTACATAAAATTATCATCGCCACTATTGGCAAGCATTATTGTATTTGGCTCAATCAACGTCATTGGCCTAACAGCCGGTTTAATTGACCAACAAAGTCTGAACCGACAAACGCTTGTCAATTGGTTTCTAATAAGTTTAGCGACGACGGAAGTGAGCTCGGTAGTTGTTTTCTGGCCGTTTAGTTTTTTCAACCGGGCCTTGATTACCTTCCTGTTCTTTTACGCTCTCTGGTACTATCTGAAAATTAAGGAGGGCGGTTCTAACCAATCGGTCTTGGCCCATTTCATTTTTGTCTCTTTGGCTGTTATCCTGGTACTAGGCACACTGATATGGGCAAACTTTCCCCACTTACGGCTTTTTTAACATCAATCTGGGATGGCTTGATGTGGTTTGGTCGGCTCCTGGTGCATATCTATGAGAACGCTTGGGGATGGTTGCAGCTACGAATCCCATTTGTTCGAGCTTTAGTCCGTCGCCACGCCTTAAATCCGGCCACTATCTTTATTGACATCGCCAGCTTTATCTTGGCTTTTTACTTTATTTTTGGTGTTAGCGGAGTGGTTCTTCTCTACTCCAAGCACTCGGAATCCACTTTTACTCGAAATCTAACCAATCTTTATCCTTTACCAGCGGCGCGGGTTAATAACACCTTTATTTGGGGTCATAAGTTTTTAGAGCGGTTACATTTCCTAACGACTTTCAACACTCAAGGGCCAAAAGATGTCTCTAGTAAAATTCCCACCGATAAAGATCTCCGAACACGAGTCTTGGAGGGATTAATCGAAGACAAGGTCATCTATCTGGAAGCCCAATCCAGGGGTATCAACGTTAGCCAAGACGAGCTCAATAAAGCTTTTGACAAACAGGGCAAGCCGGCTGATATCGAAAAAAAAATTAAGCAACTCTACGATATGAACCTAACCCAGTTCAAACAAATTATTGCCGAGCAAGTGCTCAAAGAAAAGGTTAAGAATGTTGTCCTGACCCGGGTCAAGGTTCGCCATATTTTAACTTCAACTCAAGACGCGGCCGTTCAGGCCAAAAAGCAGTTGGATGGCGGTAAGGATTTTGGCCAAGTGGCTAAGGAATTCAGCCAAGATGCCCAAACCAAGGATAGTGGCGGAGATCTCGGCTACTGGCGAAAGGGCGAGTTGGCCGCCCAGATTGCCCCGGCCTTTGAGGATGCGTCTTTTAGTTTGGCTGTCAATAAAGTGTCCGATCCCGTCCAAACGCAGTTTGGTTACCATATAATTCAAGTGACCGAACGAACCGGCGATAATCCTCAAACTTATGAAGATTGGTTCAAACAAACCTCCAACAAGTACAAAATTTACCGATATATCAAGATATAGACAGTATTCAGTTATCAGTTTTCAGAAATCAGTATTCAGTTTTTAGAATTTAGTTTTCGGTTTTAAGTTATCAGCCATCAGCCGTTCAATACCCACTGCCAATCTGTTACAATGACGGGGAACTTCCTGGTTCAAGAGCCTTGCAGTGGTAGCTCAGCTGGTTAGAGCACCGCCCTGTCACGGCGGGGGTCGCGGGTTCGAGTCCCGTCCACTGCGCAGATTAGAGGGATCGCCGGTTCCGCTCGCTTCGTTACTTTTGCCCGAGCAGTTTTAGCAAAAGTAGAAGCTTCAGTTCGCTTTTCCAAGTATTCACAGCTCATGGTCGAGCGCGCAACAATTTGACAACTAATTTATCTTTTGTCAGGCTGGGGTTATGGAAGAACAAGAACAGAATACAGATCAGACCAAGCCAGCCATGCCCGCCCAGTCCCAGCCTGCCACTGACCAATCAGGCTATGGCAAAAAAGGCAGTATGTGGAAATGGATCTTGATCTATCTGGTTATTGCTATCGTGGTTTACGGTGGTATCTGGTACTACTACCACAACAAAAACGCCAGTTCCGGTAGCACCACCAACTCTCTCTACTAGCACACAACAGTGGACGAGTCATCTTGGGAGGTGAAGCGTTTGTCTACGGCACGGCATTTGCGTATCAGGGTTTACCCTGACGGTAGGGTGGTGGTGACAGCACCGCGATTTACCCCTCAATTGCTAATAAACAACTTCGTGGCTGAAAATGGGGAATGGATTAGCCAAAAACGATCCACGGTTTTAGCTAAACTAAACGAGCTGACCGATTCCCGCTCAACGCTGTTTTTTCGGGGTCATGAATTTCAATTTCGCTTGACTGTTAACACGATTGCCAGAGAAAAAGTTGAACGAACAAAAACCGAACTGATTGTTCACGCACGTAACGAAGATCATCAAACTGTCAGAACGGTTTTAGAAAAATGGTATCGCGTTGAAGCCAAAAAACATTTTGAAGAACGATTGCCACTGCTCTCGGACTTGGTTGCAAAAGATCTAAAAAATGTGACCATTCGCTCCCAACGAACTCGCTGGGGATCATGTTCCAGCCGCTCGACTATTTCTTTAAATTGGCGGCTAATTATGGCACCGGATTTTGTTAGCGATTATGTTATTTACCATGAGCTAGCTCATCTGACCAACATGAACCACTCAAAAAAGTTTTGGCGGTTAGTTGAAGATTACTGCCCTCGCTATAAAGAAGCGGAAAAGTGGCTCAAAGCTCATCACGATCTGTTGAATTTCTAAAGAAATCGGCTGGCTGATTCTTTATGTCATATATCACATGAAGAACTCTGGAATTGTTTTAATTTCCTGACTAAGCCCGAAATCAGTTTTTAGAGTAAAATGAACCCGTTACCTTCCGGTAGCGGGTTAGATTTTTTTTGTCCAGCTTACTGGCGAAGTTTTAATTTCTGACCTTCTTCGTCTCTGATATTAGGATCAACGCCCATTTCCATATGAGCGGCGATTGAGCTATTGGCCTGTAGCTCAATATCTAGTAGCTGGTCGGTGGCCGACAGCACTAAATCGCGAAGTTCGTTGAGCGACCGTTCGATCAATTCCTGCTCATTAGGAACTCGGGCGACCTGATTGGCTGTCCGACCAATCACCTCAATCTGGACTGCCACTTCAAAATTGGCTTTGAGTTGGTTGGCTAACTCCAAACAGGGCTTGACTGCTGATTGAGCTTGTTCTTTTTTCTCTGCCAGAAAGCCAAGATGCTTGTCCAGAACCTGGTCATTGTTTCTAGCCTGATCGAGTCGAGCCCGACGAAGGTCAACTATGCTCGAATTAACAGATTCTTCTTTGAGTTGGGCGTCCAGGTCATTAATAATTGGAGCCAGTAGATTGTGGCCACTTTGAGCTTCCTGAATTTGTTTCTCAATCTGCCCAATAACCGATTGCTTTTTGGCTATAACGGTATCTTGCAAGTAGTCGATCGCTGTGACGATAATGGTTGGATCGTTGGGATCAATCCGTTTTAGATGAAGATTTCGGGCAGTTTGGGCGACTAAATGAAACAGCCAAGACAATGCCAATTTCGGCAAGCATCTTGGTTCACTATAATACTCCGAGAAAGAGTAGAATAAAACAGTGATTAAAGATCCAGCTGTCGCAACGAAAGTTAGTTCCCAACCGTCTACTTCGTAATTCACCCAATTTCCATAAATATCCGTTCGGTAATCCCAAAGCCCGCAACAAAACCGAGCTAATAAGTAAGTTAGTAGCCCGATAGTCACCGGCCAGTCGAAAGCGCCCAAAAGTGCCTGGGCAGAATTGGATAAAGGCGGCATAAGCTTAGCCTTTTGCCGATAGAGCTTGGTGACAATGTTTTCCACATCCTCCTCCTTCGTTGATTTGGCAATGTTAAATAACAACTGCCAAGTCAGTATATCTAATACTTTTGGAGAAATCAAGAATTAGACGTTAAATAAAAACTCGACAACGTCCCCATCCTGAACGACGTAATCTTTGCCTTCGCTACGAAGTTTGCCAGCTTCTTTGACGGCTTTTTCGCTACCATATTTTTGCAGATCTTCAACGTTGAAGACTTGTGCTCGGATAAAGCCACGCTCAAAATCGGTGTGGATAACGCCGGCGGCTTGGGGAGCTTTGGCGCCTCGAGCAATCGTCCAAGCACGCGATTCTTTAGGCCCGGCAGTAAAAAAGGTAATTAAATCCAATAAAGCGTAGCTAGCTTGGATAACTTGACCCAGCCCGGATATTAAGCTCAATTCTTTTCTGTATTCAGCTTGTTCAGCTTCCGGCAGATCAACGATTTCCAGTTCGGCTTTGACCGATATGGCAATAACAGTGGCATTTTCCTTTTGAGCGTGGGCATTGATTTGTTCCAGTTTGGCTTGATCTACCGTCTCACCAACATTGGCCACGTAGAGCAAGGGTTTAGCCGTCAAAAACTGAAATTGCTTGAGCTCTATTGCTAGCTCTGGTTGAGTTCGTAGCGGCTCACCCCGGTTAAACAGTTCAATGGCTTTTTCCAAACTAGTCTTCATTATCGCGGAGCGTTCTCCTATCGCATATAAGTAATAATGAGCATCGGTACTGCTTGGCTTTTTATTTTTCTCTAAACGTTCCAGAGCTTTTTGAGCTTGCTCTAAATCGGCCAACAACAGTTCGGTATTAACGGTTGAGATATCTTCGTCTGGATTGACTTGGCCAGCCACATGAATGACATTGGCGTCGTCAAAAACCCGAACCACCTCGACAATGGCATCAACCGAACGAATGTGACTCAAAAATTGATTACCCAAACCTTCGCCAGCCGATGCGCCTTTAACCAGGCCGGCAATATCAACAAATTTTATGGTGGCGGGGATTGTTTTGGCGCTCTGATAGGTTTCCCTAAGAAATTTAAGCCGAGCATCTGGCACTTCTACAATACCCACATTGGGCTCGATAGTAGTGAAGGGGAAATTGCTTGCTTGAGCGCCGGCCTTTGTCAGGGTATTGAACAGCGACGATTTACCAACGTTTGGCAATCCGACGATACCCACCTCTAACGACATTTAGCGGAAATTTTTGACCCAATCATTGGTCAAATTCTACCTGTAATTTGGAGAATTTAACACAACTGTTGACAAGTCAGTGAAGAATCACCATAACCAAAGAATGAATAACACAAAATTTCGCTTAACAGCCACTACATTTATCGGGGTAATTATTTTGGTTTTCGGTATTTATTTGTTGGCCCATAAGCCGCCAGTTAAAACCACCAATCCCGCTTCAAGCACTAGTCAGTCACCGGCTTTTAGTTATCAAGGAGTTGAAGGCCAAAACGCCCTGGATCTGTTAAAAGCCAGCCACAAAGTGCAAACTCAAACCTCCAGTTATGGCGAATTTGTCCAGTCAATTGATAGCGTTACGCCAGACAGTCAGCATTTCTGGGCATTCTATGTTAACGATAAAATTTCTGACGTTGGCGCCGGTAGCTATGTAACTAAGGCCAGCGACGCCATCACTTGGAAACTGGACGCAATCCAGTAACAGTTTGACAGGATCAGCTAGGTTTGAGAGCCTTGCCTGGAGGGGATGCACGACACTAAACTTAGTTTCATCCCGTGGCTGGTAATTGCTCTGGCTTTGTTGGCCCTGGGTGGGTTGGGCGTATTCGCGGCGGCCGTCAGACAATCGCAGCCGTTACAGGCCAATCAATTATCTCTAGAGAAACCCAATGAGTTTAAGGCGGGGT
The DNA here is from genome assembly GCA_041477655.1 of Patescibacteria group bacterium. Lineage (GTDB taxonomy): Bacteria > Patescibacteriota > UBA1384 > 2-12-FULL-50-11 > 2-12-FULL-50-11 > JBGOUP01. Next base: position 7,622 of record JBGOUP010000003.1, on the reverse strand, counting down.
CGATCAAAGTCGTCGTTCCACCGATCACCAAGCATAGTCAAGATAAATTAGTTGTTTCCAACATTTTACCAAGCACTAATTCCGGAATTATCGGACAAACATTGAGTGCCAGCGAGCAATCCAACGGCTCCCAGAAACATTCCCAAAGTTTGGATAGCTGTGGGCAGTCGGGATACGGCCAGCCTGGTTATTACGGCTATGACGGAGCAATCGTCGTTCAGCCAAGTGATCAGATTTTCGCTGCCGTTTCTCAAAATACGTTTATACAGTCAACAACCAGCCTGCACGCGGCCTTTTGGCTACCGAGTGGCGAACTGTTGCCTGACACGATCTACATTAGTATTCAAAAATACAGCCAACAAACAGAAAAAGCTGATCTAGACGCATTTTTTGGTAATAACGCGGCAATAATAACTCAAGTGATGGTCAAAGATTACCAGACCGACCAGTTGAGCGTTAAAATCTGTAACAAGCAGGAGACCGATAACGGCACCAGCTATGGCTTGACCGTCACCTTTAACAATCCCAGTCTGTTTGATTTGGCTAACGGAAAAATTCCCCAAGGTTCAAGGGTTTTAATTGGCCTGGTCGCCGCCCGTGACAACAGTTTAGTACCGCTCAACTTTCATCTGGAAGATTATGGATCCGGCCAGTACACCTTCGCTTCACACACTACTGGTGTCGGATATTCGTTTCAATCAGATTGGTGGGCGCTGATGGCCAACATGCTGACGATGGACGTGAACGAGTAAAGTTGACAGGCTCTGATTGTCAAACTAATCTGGAATAGATGGATCAAGTTCCACAGCAATCGCAACCAATTATACCGGAAGCGCCGCCTTCAAAAGTCGCCCCTTGGCTGGTGGCGGTATTAATTATTGTCTTGGTGGCAGGTTTGGCCACCTGGCTATATTTGCAGAACGGTCAGAATAAGACCGGTCAAACGACAACGCCGACCACACTGACCACACCGGCCGTTACTACTACCGATTCGTCTGATCAGGCCAAAATTGACAGCTCGCTTTCCCAACTTGATCAAGAGCTAAGCATTATTAGTGAGGATAACTCTTCAACAAATGACAATGCGCCCGATCTTTAGTTTGGCTCTTTTATTGGGTCTGGTAGCTTGGTTTGTGAGTGGAGTCAACGGATCGCCAGCTTTGGCTCAGACAAGCGGCCAGAGTTCGACTGATAGCACAACCCCAACAAAAACAACGGCTGTGAGCATCCAATCATTTAGCAAACAGTTTGCCACTGGCCTAAAGGATGCAACAACGGAACTGGAGAGTTATAAAACCATTAAGACCGCGGCCGATCAAGACAAAGTCGCCGCTAGAAAACAGGAAAACGAGCAGAAAAAATTAGCCCAGTTGAAACGCTTAGGTGATAAACTCATTGCCGTTCGACTTCAGGTAATTGATCGGCTTAAAAAACTGCCTGGCGAGCGTTGCGACGGTATCTCAACCGATATGAAAGCGGCCTACTTAGCCAATATCACAACTATCGAAACCAATCTCAAAGACGAGAAGACCAGGCTGGATGCCGCCACCACTGTTGACGGGGCTAAAACTATCATCAAAGAACTGTTCGACAAGAATCAAATATTTAATAACTTTTCGCCGGCCAATATTGGTTTCTGTGCCGCTATCCGTCTCCAAGTTTTGATTGATAAGGTTCAACAGGATTCGGTCAAGTGGAAAGCCGATGGAGCTGACCCGACTGCGCTGGATCAACATTTAGCCGATGCTAAGACTTCCGTTGGCCAGGCGCTGGATATCTACAAGACTATCGCTGGTACTCCGGCCGGTGACTCTAAAACAGCCAAATTTGATGAGGCCAAGGCACTGATGACCAAGGCCAGAGATTCGCTTAAATTAGCCAGAGCTGATATTGTTGCCATCCAGACACAGCTGAAGAGTGCCGGAACGACGTCTTCCAGCCCAACGACCACAACCCCTAGTCCCTAACTTTTCTTTTTTGAGTTCAATCTCCGCTGAATCTCTCGGTCGGTTTCGCGTTTTTTAATCACTTGTCGCTTATCTTCCTTCTTCTTGCTTGCGCCCAAGCCGATTTTCAGTTTAGCCATGCCATTCTTTAGGTAGAGTTCCAGCGGAATAACGGTGAATCCCTTATCTGTAAGTTTTCCGGCCAAGCGATTTATCTCTTGGCGATGCATGAGCAGTTTTTTGGTTCGAGACTGATCGCCATCAATATTGAAATGACTACCTACCCACCACAGCTCGGTTGCGCCATCGGTTGTGACGAATGGTTTAATGTAGCTACCTGAAATATTAACCCGGTTGTCTCGAATGGCCTTGATTTCTGGTCCCTCCAAAACTAGCCCGGCTTCAAAATTGTCGGAAATATAATAATCAAACCAAGCTTTTCGATTGAAAGCAATTTGCTTCATCACCGCTATTTTACCTCAATTGGCTCGTTTTTTAGCTGATTTACCAGTAAAATAACATGAATGATCAAAGATTTAATTAAGCAGGAATCAGAACGGCAAAGAGCAACGATTAATTTAATTGCTTCGGAAAATTACGTTTCTGATGCGGTTAAAGATGCTTTGGCTTCGGATTTCACTAATAAATATAGTGAGGGTTATCCGGACAAGCGTTATTATGCTGGCAACGCCGTTGTTGATCAGCTAGAGAACCAGGTCAAAAAACTGGCTCAAGAAGTTTTTCAAACCGATTACGCCGTTAACGTTCAGGCCTATTCTGGTTCAATCGCTAATTTAGCCATTTTTTACGCATTGCTTGAGCCTGGCGACAAATTCATGGGGCTGGAGCTCTCTCACGGCGGTCATCTGACTCATGGTCACAAAGTGACCATTTCCGGCAAATTATTTAACCGCGTTACTTATCATGTTGACCCAAAAACTTTCTTGTTGGACTATGACGAGATTGAACGTCTGGCCAAAGAGCATAAGCCCAAACTAATTATTTCTGGTGCCTCGGCCTATTCTCGAGAAATTGATTTTCAAAGAATTAGCGACATTGCTCATCAAGTTGGCGCCTATCATTTAGCCGATATTTCCCATATTTCTGGCTTGATTGCGGCTGGTTTACATCCAACACCTTTTGGCCCTTCGACAAGTTCGACTTCGCTCACCACAAGCCCGCTCGGGGCAGATAACGCCGATGTGGTTATGACAACAACTCATAAAATTCTACGCGGGCCGCGAGGAGCATTGATCTTTTCAAGAAAATCCGAATATCGAAATCCGACCGTTCAACATCGTTCAGGTCGCCTCGAGCAAAGTCGTCTTTCGACATCGCTCAAGACGACCATGAGCCCATCGAATGGTCGAGAGGCGAAATCCGAACTCATTTCTAAATCTAACCGTCAATTGCCTGAACTCATTGATCGAGCTATTTTCCCCGGCATTCAGGGCGGACCGCATATGAATACCATCGCCGCCATCGGTGTTTGTTTAGAGGAAGCCTTGCAGGAGCATTATCGCTTATATGTGATAATGGTTCAGCAAAATGCCAAGAAATTGGCCGATGAACTAATCAAAAATGGGTTGGAAATTATTACCGGCGGCACCGATAATCATCTATTTCTGGTTGACCTACGGCCGCTTAAACTGACTGGTCAGGAGGCTCAAGACCGTTTAGAAAAAGCTGGCATAACTGTCAACAAAAACGCTATTCCTTATGATCAAGCCTCGCCAATGAACCCCTCTGGTATTCGCATCGGCACGCCAGCCATCACAACACAAGGTATGAAGCCTACGAATATGCCAAAGCTGGCTCAACAAATAGCTGACAGACTGAAAAGCTAGCTACTCCCCAACTGCCAACCAGTTAACAAAAACTCTGTTGAGATCAGGTATGCCAACAGTCCCGTCACCATTAATATCGGGAGCGATTTGGCTAGATCTCCCCAGACTTGGAGAAGTTAAGAAAGATCCGATTAAGATCGAGTAAGTCAACCACACCGTCACCATTAACATCGCCGTCAGTCAATTTGGCGTTAGTTAGGGAGTAGTTGATGAAGATCCGGTTTATGTCAACAGCGCCGACTGTATTGTCGCCATCAACATCGCCGCCGTCTAAGGTCAAGTTTGCCCCGGTCGGTAACTGGGTAGGCAAGGGATTGGGCAAACTGGTGACAGTGATTTTTTTGGTTAGGTAACCAGCCGGGTTGATCAGAACTTTGAGCGGCAGAGTCGGCGGGGTGGTTTGATTAAGCGGCAAGAGGTAGAAACCATTACTGGCTTGGGAAGCTTGGGTGTCTACCAATAATTTGTTGTTGGCGTCAAAGATTTGGTATCGAACCAGAGCCGAATCTTGTTTACCGTCGGCACTTGGTCCCCGCCAGCCGTCCATAGTTAGATATTGCTGGATGTTTTGGTACTCGTAGGCGCCTTTGTCGGCGTAGGTCGTGCTCCAGCCTCGGGAGTTAACTGGGCGGAAAGCATTAGCAAAGTCGTTCACTAAATTGTTCTGGCCGTAATCGCGTCCGGGACTGGCTGGCGTTAGCTGATAACTGGCCACATCAGTGAGGAAATTGCGGTTAAGGTAAAGTGGGTCTTCTTCCAACATTGACCACTTATAGGTGTCAGTATCGGCGGCCTGATCCCATGTGCCATGGACGTTGCCCCAGGCACCGCTATATCCGACATTTAGATTGCTGTTGGCATCATGGCCGATGGCCGCCTTTGGCCCACTATTATATGTGTACAAGTCGCTACGAAGTATCGCGTTAGCGCTATCAAACAGGCTCAATGCCGAAAATCCAGCGGTACTCCGATTATCACTGATCGTATTATTGGTGAAGTTAGTGGCGGTGCCATAGCCGCGTACGCTGATGGCGGCACTACCGGCGACGTTTAGCGTGATGATATTATTTTTGATCGTGTTGGTAGTGTAGTTAAAGCAGTCCAGCGCCGCGCCATAATTGGCGGAGTTGCCGGTGATGACATTCTGGGCAATATGAAGCCGCTGGACAGTATTCATATAAATTCCGCCACCGCCCTCGGTCGTTGTGGAGGTGGCAACGTTGTTGCGGATTGTGCTTCCCGATATCAATCCATCTCCGCTGCTTAATCCAATACCCCCGCCTTTAACAGCGCGATTATTCTCGACTAACAGATTTGATGCGTTCACTACCGCCCCTAATTCATAAAGTCCTCCACCCGTCGCCGCGCTGACACAGTTGCGGATAATTGAGTTAGTAATAGTAGCACTCCCGTTGATAATCGCCAAACAACCGCCGTTACCAGTAGCAGTAGTGGTACTGTTCTGAAAGACGCTGTTATTAATCGTTACATTCGTAGCCGAATAAAGGTAGAGAGCACCACCGTGCCAGTTGACAGTGCCATCGATAAAGCCGAGTTGATCAAAGACAAAATTGCTAGCACCGTTTACCTTGAACGTCTGAAACTGATTACCGCCGCTAAAGGTTGATCTTTTGCCAGCTGGACGTTCGGCCAGGGTTGTTTCCGTACCCTGAAAGCCACCGTAGAAGTTGATATTAGACTGGGACACAACCGTACCGCCAGTACTATAGGTAGCTTCCTTGGCCCATATTTCCCCATTGCCGGTCGGCAGAGCGGACAAGGCTCCGGCAATGGTTAGTTTGGCATTTGGCCAAGTTAAACCATCATTAGTATCTTTACCGGTTGGGGCAACGTGGATGACGGTCCCAGACTGCCCATTCACCCCACCGCCGCCATTATTTTCGGGCGGTGGTGCTGGGGAAACGGCTTGGAAAGTATTGCCTTTATTAAAATTAACAGCTAAACCAACTACGACCAACAAAACAACCACCAGCAACAAACGAACCGTTGGCCTCTTAATCCAAAGTGTTGTTAGCTTCATCCTCCACTTTTTAGCATAGATGGCATTTGGCATTTGTCAATTAATTGTCTCCTTGAAGACCAAAGTTGATAAATACAGAGTTGATATCAGCTAGCCCGACAACACCGTCACCATCTATATCGCCAGCTTCGTCCGTTGTTGATAAAAAGTTAATAAACTCATGATTCAGGTCGGGAAGGCTAACCCCGTTATCGCCGTTACTATCGCCTCCATCCAGGACTGAACTTGTCAGGCCGGTCGAGTTACAGGCTGGCAGATTAGCAATATCAAGCCTTTTAGTTAGATATCCTGGAGCGCTGACATACAACTTAAAAGTCGACCCAGCTGGGTGAAAACCGGCTAATCTATAAGTGCCGTCTGCCGCTTGGGGGATATTTTCCTGACTCAAGATTGTCCCGATGGTATCTTTGTAGATTACTTTTAACAGTCGTTTCGCCTGATCGTTACTCGACCAACCATTCAATACCACCCTTTGGTCAACCCCTTGATATTCGAAAGCTGACCGGTCAATATTGGCAATCGGTCGTGGACAGCCCTGGAAGTCTGTCTGGACAGACGGATCAACTGTGCCACCATTAACGGCCGGGCTGGTCTTTAGACTTTGAAACGACAACGGATTATCCAAAAAAGTACGGTTAAGATACTGGGGATCATACTGGCTGGCGGTTAGAGACAAAATTGCCCAGTCAGAAGCGGGCGAGGTGATGTTGGCTGAACCGTTTCCCCAAACATTGCTTTCAAAGAGACCGATAGTGGCTCCCGAATCTCTGGCAATCACTGCCAAACCCCCCTCTTGATAGGTGTACTGATTGTTACGATCCACATCCAGTCGAGCCGTGCCGATCAGATGAAGGCCACTACTACCGCTGGGATAATTTACATGATTGTCGGAAATAATATTATTTAGCATGGTTAGATTGGTGTTGGTATCATGAACAAGGATAGTAGCATCAGTCAGGGCAACGTTGTTAACGATTATGTTATTGATCAGTTGGGCGGTGCTAGCCAGAGCATAGTCAATGGCCGAGCCAGAATAGGCGGTATTGGCGGAAATGAAGTTGCCGGTTAGTTGGTAATTTTTAACTCCTTGAAGCATTATCGCCCCACCTCCTCGGTTACTAATGGTAGTTGTAGCCAGATTATTGGTAAAAGTGTTACCGGTAATATGCCCCGAGCCGGCTGATACGGCCAGGGCGCCGCCAGCATCGGCTTTGCTATTGGTAAAAGTGTTGTTGGTAACTTCAGCGGCGGTGTTGTCGAGATAGAGCGATCCGCCGGATGCCGAGCTTTTACAGCCATCAAATATCGAATTAGTAATACTGACCGCCCCTCCAGATAAGTACAAACAGCCGCCATTGGCACTGCCAGTTACTGTTGAAGTGGTGAAGCTGACTCCGTTGATGACTACGTTTTGGGAATTGCTAATCTTAAGGGCGCTTCCGGAATCGGCGGCTTTGGCTCCTGTTAGGGTAAGTCGGTCGAGAATTAGGTTATCCGCAAGGCTAGCAGTAATCAGGCCGATATTTCCCTGGCCATTAATAGTAGAGGCTTGGCCGTGACGATCTTCAAGTTTGGTCTCGTCACCAGCAAACCCGCCGTAGACTTTGATTTTAGGTTTGCCAATGCTGGTTGCGCTAGATGGCAAATAATCGCCTTGTTTCATCCAGACTTGGGTTGGACCATTGGCGGTCGAAACGGCGCCGGCCAGTGTTCGCTTCGCTAGTACCCAAGACGAGCCGTCCCTGACGTCATCGCCCGAAGGTGAGACCCGAACTATTTTGTCTTGAG
>JBGOUP010000007.1:0-30203 GCA_041477655.1 Patescibacteria group bacterium | reverse complement strand
TCTCTTGGGCCGTCATTCCCGTCCGATCTAACTCGAAGGCCAACTCAAACAATGTTACGATTTTCACAGCGACTCCCTTCTAGACTAATTCTTCCAGAATCAAGTCTACGGGAGTCGCATTTTAAATGTTAATTATTCGGATGACATTACTTACATAAATAACAATTTATAGAAAATCTGGCTAAAGATTGTGGCCTGGATTTTGCCTGGGCGTGCTAGGGGGTGGGATTGAAAGGATAGGGGGAACGCTTCGCAGTAGAGCCCCCTACCCTTTCAGAAAATTGTGTGAAGCGAAGCTTCGAAAATTAGTTCCCTAATTCAAACCTGGAAAATCGGTTGATTTTGATATTCTCACCGATCTTGGCAATTGTTTGGTTCAAATGGTCCGCCACCGTCATGCTTGGATCGCGGAAATAGTCCTGTTTGAGCAGTTCCTCAATGTTTTCTGGATGCATTGAGGCAATTTGCAGGGCTAAATCGTGAACAAAGGTTTTGAAATCTTCGTTTCGAGCCACAAAGTCAGTTTCGCAGTTGACCTCAACCATCGAGCCGATCCGGCCGTTGCCGTGAGTGTAGACATCAATGTAGCCTTGGCTCGTAGCTCGTTCAGATTTTTTGGCGGCAGTATTAAGACCTTTTTTCTTAAGAACTTCGATGGCTTTAGCCTCGTCGCCGTTAGCTTCTTCTAAAGCATTCTTAACGTCGTAAATACCTAATCCTGTTTTTTCTCGCAAAGATTTAATCTGATCAACTGTTATCATATTTATTATTTAATAATAGTAAAAAGTTGAGCAGATACGAGTGGTTTTGCGACTATTTGTTCGACAGTTACAGCCATTTTACTTAATTGCTTTGACTTTAGCAGGAGCCTTGGCCTTGGTTTCTTTTTTAACAGCCGGCTTTTTGGCTACTTTTTCGGCTTTTACGGCTGGAGCTTTCTTGGTTTTGGCTGGTTTTTCTTCTGGAGTTTCAGCGACGATTGCACCTTCGACCATTTCCTCGGTCTTTTTGGCTTTCTTAACCGTTGGAGCCGAGGCGCTAATCAGCGCTTTCAAAATAAGATCAACAGCCTTAGGCGCGTCGTCGTTAGCTGGGATCGGATAAGTAATTAAATCGGGGTTCAAATCGGTGTCGGTCAAAGCAATAATTGATACATTCATTCGGTTGGCTTCCAAGATTGCCACTTTGTCTTCGCTAGAGCTAGCTAACACCAATAGATCGGGCATAGCCGTCAGCTTGGCTACCCCGCCCAGAAATCGTTGATAATGAGCCAGCTTACGCTCTTTAACTAAACGTTCTTTTTTCTCAAGCTTGGCGGCTTCATCGCCTTTGAGATATTCCTCCAGCTCGTTCATTTTTTTAATCTGTTGCAAGAAATTGGGGAAATTGGTCAGAAAACCGCCGTACCAGCGATCGGTAATATAGGCGGCACCAATTGACTCGGCCACTTCCTGGACAGAATTACGAATGGAGCGCTTGGTACCAACAAAGAGGATGGTTTTACCATCGGCTCGGTACTGATTCATGACGTTTTGAGCTGTAGCCAGACACTCTTGAGTTTTTTCTAAATTAATTAGGGCGATGTTGTTTTTAACCGTGAAAATAAAGCCGCGAGCTTTGGGAAATGTCAGCGAGCGATGATGACCGTAGTGCGCGCCGGCTTCGGCCAGCTCCATTAGGGTTGGCATGGCCATTAGCTCAAAACTCCGGCTCGAACAATTTTCAATTTGCAGTTTTTAATTTTCATTGAATTTTTAATTTCCCAATTTACATTGAGACTTGAGTTATTGAGCCTTAGTTGAAAATTAGGAATTGTAAATTGTAAATTCATTATCATTTGCCTTTCGATGCGACAGACTTCTCTAGTCGAGTGTTAAACCTATCAACCCGACGAGCCGTATCAACAAGTTTCATTTTACCGGTGTAGAGCGGATGGCAATTGGAACAGATATCCACGTTAAACTCTGGCGCAGTCGCACCGACGGTGAATTTATTGCCACAAGCACAAATAACCTTGGCTTCTGGGTAGTATTCTGGATGGATGTCTTTTTTCATTGAAGTTAGTTAACTGTACCATAAACAGGGTCAGGCATCAACCTTACAATCATTGAAATGATTAAACTTTCTGTGGGAGCCAGGGGCTCAGAGTTGCGAAGGCCGCCCCTAGGCTCCCACACCCACTACCCCGCCACGCTACTCACGGAGGTGAGGTGAAAATTACGCTACACGCGTAATTTTCAGGGGTAGCAATGTGCCCGCGTGAAACACGCGGGCACTAAACGATCTTTATACTTTATATGATATAAAGTAATCAGGAAATCGGGGCTTTTAGCCGCCGGAGTGCGATCAGAAATACGCCGCCAAGAACTGATGTAACTATAGTTGGTTCTGGTACGGGATTGATCACGCTGTATTGAAGATCATCAATCGATAACTCTGACCACGGTATGTCAGCCGTTATGATCATTTTATGGAGAGCCATCCCTTCTGCAAACGACGTACCAAATCCCTCTTCAGTACTCATATACCTACCCTCGAATGCCCCGTTTGCATTGAAGTAGTCAGCTGCCCACCCACCTGGTGCTCTAACATAGACATAGAACCTTTTTATCTCCCCTTGTATTTGGGTGTTTGGAAGAAAGAAGTCTAGCTCTACGGATAACGGATTAATCCCGTCACCATGAGCCCAAAGAGCCTGACCATCCCTCTGCCTGGTAGGAGCTCCGTATAAATAACCAGTTGGTACCGGATGCAGAACAAGTCCAAGTGGCAGATAATAATCTACGCTAACAACCTCATCGGAAACTAGATCATTAAAATCAATAATTGTTGTTAGCGGAGGATCTTGAGCAAATATGCGACTTGAAAGTGCTATCGCAACCGTTATTATGAGGAGCGGAATTAACCTTTTCACACACTGGCCTCCTAAAATTAATCCAGGTAAAAGAACAAATTCAGCCCAAAGTATAACTCAATCCCTGCCGAAAATCAAGCGGCGAAACAGCGACATTTCCGGTTCGCCGCGTAGATTTTCACCTTAACCCCGTAGGGTACGTGCCGGGGGTGGAGGTGCAGGAGGCAGGGGGCGGGCTTCGTAACTTTGAGCCCCCTACCTCCTGAAAAAATCAAGCTACGCAGTAGCTTAAAAATATCTAAATTATGAATCAATTAAGGTTTAACCAGTCGACCATTTGGTCGTTTTCTGGTATCCTAAACCATATGAATGCCGATATTCTTAAACAACTTCGGGAAGCCGAAGTGTTGAGTGAGCAAACCGACGATCCCGCCATCCGCGAGCTGGCTAACTCTGAAATAAAAACTTTGCGAACTCAACTTGACGAAGAAGACCCGATCAACAAACGTAACGCCATCATCGAAATTAGAGCTGGTACGGGTGGCGACGAGGCCGAACTTTTCGCCTCGGAATTGTTACGAATGTATCACCATTTCGCCGAGCGTCAGGGCTGGAAATTTGAAATATTAGAAATAAACAAATCCGATCTAGGCGGAATTAAGTCAGTTGTGGCTTTAGTTCGGGCTCAAGGCGCTTACTCCCAACTTCGCTTTGAAGGTGGTGTTCATCGAGTACAACGGGTGCCTAAAACGGAAAAATCTGGCCGGATTCACACTTCGGCCGTGTCGCTGGCGGTACTGCCAGAAGCGGCCGATGTTGATGTAGCCATTAAACCCGACCAAATTCGTGTTGATGTTTTTCGCTCCAGCGGCGCTGGCGGCCAGAGCGTTAATACTACCGACTCGGCCGTCCGAATTACTTATTTGCCAACCGGGCTGATTGTTACCTGCCAAGATGAACGGTCGCAGCTGAAAAACAAAGACAAAGCTATGTCGATTTTGCGCAGTCGCCTCTGGGCACTTGAGCAAGAAAAACAGGATTCGGACATCGGCAGTCAGCGCCGATCAATGATTAAATCGGGCGATCGTTCCGATAAAATTCGCACTTACAATTTTCCCCAAAGCCGAATTACTGATCATCGCATTAACAAAAGCTGGCACAATTTAGAGTCAATTATGGATGGTGATCTGACTGGTGTTATCAACACTTTGCAATCAGCCAATCTGGGGATTGATGTCAATTGATACAATTCGTGCCCAATCTGTTAAACGCCTCGAGGAGGCCGGTTATTTTCATGCCAAGCGGGAACTGGAAATTATTTTAAGTTCTATCCTTAAAAGACCGAGTGCCTGGCTGGAAACAAATGGTGAGGTGAAGCTATCAGCTAAACAGCAGTTAGCTATCAGCCAGGCAATTAAAAAAAGGATGGAAGGTCAGCCACTGGCCTATATTGTTGGCAGTCAGCCGTTTGGAACATTATCACTTAAAAGTGATAATCGTGCCCTGATCCCCCGACCGGAAACTGAAATGTTGGTGGAAAAACTAATTAATCAACTTAATAAGTTCGGCTTAGCCACTGACACATTTTTGGAAGTCGGTACTGGCTCAGGAGCAATTGCTATCAGTCTCAAAAAAGCTTTCCCTAAATCCGCTATTGTTGCCACTGATATTTCCAGTGACGCCCTAGAACTAGCTCGGGAAAATGCCCGGGAAACCAGCGTTGATATTACGTTTATCCAGAGCGACTTGTTGGCTAGTGTACCCAAGCAACAGTTTGACGTAATCGTGGCCAATCTTCCCTACGTCCCAACCGAAAAACTAGCCTTTAGCTCCAATCAGATTTTGGATTGGGAGCCTCGGATCGCTATTGATGCTGGGGAAGATGGTCTGAAATACATCCGACCGTTTTTAGAAAAGATCGAAAGTTATATGAAACCAAAATGCCTGGTAGGCTTAGAGATGTGGCATAGCCATGGGCCAGAAATTCAGAAAATCAGTAACCAGTTATCTTTCGACTCCGCTCAAGATAAATCGGTTAAATGCCAGATCGAAAAAGATCTGGCCGGCCACGACCGCTTCGCCTTTCTACAACGAACCTAGAGTCACGTCGACTTTCTGCTCTTTGCCGTCGCGAAGAATAGTGAAAGTAACTTTATCGCCAGGATTGTACTTGCGAATTAATCTGGTCAGCGGATTATTCTCATCAATGGCATCGTTATTTACTTTGGTAATAATGTCATTCGCCTTTAGGCCGGCTTTTTCAGCTGGGGAACCAGAGGCAATGGCCGCCTGACCAGAACTACCAATAATTAAAGCGCCCTTCTCTACCGGCAAATTTGAGGCCTTGGCCACCGCTGTCGTAATTGACTGGTAACGAACGCCAATATATGGCTGAATGATCTTGCCGTTTTTGGAATAGCTTTGAAGATCTTTACTAATTTCTTCGACTGGAATAGCGAAACCGATATTCTCGGCGCCGTTGCCGGCAATGGCGGTATTGATGCCAACCACCTGGCCAGCCAAGCTCAACAACGGCCCACCGGAGTTGCCCGGATTAATGGCCGCGTCTGTTTGGAGCAGGCCGTAGAGCGTTTCAGTGTTGCCCTGACCATCGCTGGGACTGGCCGTTCGCTCTTTGGCCGAGATAACACCAACGGTAACGGTATTTTGTAACTCACCTAAAGCATTGCCAATGGCAATCACCCACTGGCCAACTTGGACTTTATCAGTATCCCCAAGATCAGCCACTGGCAGACCGGTTGCCTCTATCTTGACCAAAGCGATATCGTTGCTCGGGTCTTGGGCAACGACTTTACCATCATAGGTTTTGCTATTGGCGGTAGTAACAGTGAACTTCTGACCAGTCGAAATGACGTGTTTGTTGGTCACAATCAAACCATCAGAAGTAACGATAAAGCCTGTTCCGGCCGTTTGCGGCGCCTGAATAACACCGAAACCAAAAACATCGCGAGTGGCTTGACCGATGCTGGTAATACTAACCACGGCCGGGTTAACTTTCTTGCTAGCATCAATGATAGCCGAGGATTCTTCAACAATAATTTTCTCGGACTTGTTGGTTTGAATATTAAATACTTTAAGGTTTTCCAGACCAAAGTGCTGGCGAATTTTCTCACCGGATGGTGTGGCTGACAAAAAATACAGCGTGCCAATCGTGCCTAGAATTGCAATAACCAAGCTACCGCCAACAATGCCGACGATTAACTTCAGACGTGATTGAGTCTGCTCATTCATAATCTACTACTTCTCCTGATTAGCTTTAGATACGTCGTGAACGACTTTGGCCGCTTTTTCCTGATGAAGTGTTCGTAAAATTGACTCGACAGCCGTAGCGATGGTGCCAAAATTAACGATGGCCGGGACGATATCGGAAACAAAAGAGCGGAAGGTGTCGGTCAGATGGTCGAGTTTATTGGCTAGGCGATTAGCCCGATAGAGCAAGAGAATCAAAAAGACCAAGGCAACGACAAAGCCAACCAAAACGACAATTGATAGGTAGTTAATAATATCGGTAGTAGTCACGGTTGCCCTTTCTTCTTGACAACGATCCAGGCACTTTTATCCAGAACTGAATTTGGAAAAACGTGAAGCAAATCTTTATTATCTCGAATGCGAATCTTTCGGGCGTCCATCTTCTCCACTATGCCTTCGATCTCTCCGACTTTCAACGTGTCACCAATGTTAAAATCTTGGTCTTGAGCCAAGAATATCCCTGAAACTAGGTCTTGAACAAGCGAGGCCGAACCAGCCGAAATAGCCAAGCCAACAATCGCCACTGAACCAGACAAGGCGAAGGCAATTTGGGTCAAGCCAACTTGCTGAAGCAGGGCGGCAATTAGAAACAGCCAGAGTCCAACGTTGACTAGCGACATCAACATATCTTTGAGCGCTTCTTTGGCTCGGGAGACGCGAATAAGGCTACTGATGAGTAGCCGAACGAGGATGATGACAATATAGCCAACTACAAACGTCAGTAAAAGTTGGGGGGCTTTGTCCCAAGCCCGTTGGAAAATTTGGACTAAGTGGTCAGAAAAAGAAGAGAATGTCATACCGTAATTCAATCGTAGCACAATCAAACTGAAAGCTACCTTAGAAGCGGTTCCAAAATTTCTTTGACAGTTTTAAAGTTGGCTTTACCCTCAGATTTGGCAATTACCTGGCCGATCAGGAAGTTGAGAGCATTAAGCCTACCTTTTTTGTAATCCTCAACCGCCGATGGATGATCTTCGATCGCTTGACTTGCCAGCTTGGCCAAATCAAGCTCAACGGTAAATTTTTCCGCGACTTTGGCCAGGGGCTGACCGTCCTCAAGAGTCTCATCAATGATTGTTTTGATGGTTTCATTTGTCCAACCGTTATCTTGGCGCAATCGCATCAGGTCTAGTTTGTCTTTGGTTTTGAGCTGGCCAAAGCCACTCTGGGCCAGATAAAGCTTTGAGGCCTCGATGGCATTCTCCTGACTGCTACCAACAAGTTCGATAAGCTGATCAAATAAATGTCGATCAACAATTGTCCGAGCAATTTCCATACTCAAGCCCAGATGAACCAGTTGCTGACGTTGGGCATCGGGCAGGATCTGTAGGCCGGTCGACTGACTGGAGGAAAGTTTAACTTTTGGCAGATCAGGTTCAGGAAAATATCGATAATCGGCGCTAGTTTCTTTGGTTCGCATACTCAATGTTTTATTTTGTGAATCGTTCCAGGATCGGGTCTCGGCTACCACCAACTGACCGGATTCAAGCAAGGATTTTTGACGCTCAAATTCGTGGTCAATGGCTCGTTCAACCGAACGGAAAGAGTTAATATTTTTGACTTCAACCTTCGTACCCAACTCATCTTCTGATGGCGAGACGGAGATATTGGCTTCACAACGCATCTGGCCTTTTTCCATATCTGCCTGGCTTAAATCTAAATGACGGATGATCCGCTGGAGTTCCTGACAAAAACTTTTGGCGGCTTGGGCCGAGTGGAAATCTGGCTCGGTCACAAGTTCCAACAACGGCACACCAGCTCGATTATAATCTATCATGGTTTTATCGGCTTGATGAGTTAACTTCCCAGCATCTTCTTCAAGATGAATTCTTTGAATTCGGTGGGTTTGACCATCAATAGTTAAACTTGCTTTTCCTACTACGGGCGCTGTTGACTGGGAGATTTGGTAGCCCTTGGGCAGATCAGGGTAAAAATAGTTCTTTCTGGCCCAAAAAGTGGTATCGGCAATCTGGCCATTTAGAGCTTGACCAAGTTTAACTGTTTGCTTAATTGCCTCTCGATTTAACATTGGCAGGGTTCCAGGCAGGCCGTAGCAAACCGGGCAAACATTGGTATTTGGCTGGGAGTGAAATGGGTCATTTAAACATCCACAGAACATTTTAGTTTTGGTTTGGAGCTGAACATGAATCTCCATGCCAACGGTTAATTTGTGGTTCATCTGATTGCCCTCAAAGCTGAAATTGCTTGCTTATAACTTTGGAAGTGTTGATCGGCCTCCCAATCAGCCATGAAGCTACCCGACTCGTGAACAATTTCATTGCGTTTAATGTGGGCTCGCCAGAGCTTTTGATAAGCATCTTTGGGCATTTTTTGGCCCAAGGTTTTAAGTCGTTCGCCCATAGTTAAACCCGACGCCCCGCCTTGTTTTAAAATCGAATCAATCAAGCTATCAGCTCCAGTTAAAACCTGCTTGCGGTTGGCCTGGTCTTTAAGAGCCTGCTGACTTTCCAGTAATCGCCAGCTTCCTTCAACGGCTAGCCAATCAACACTAGCGGCCGAGTAGCCAGAGGAGCCAAGCAAAAAAAAGCGGCGCCACCAACTCATCGAACCTGCTCCGCTTGATGAATCACCCTTGGCAAAATTTTATCCAGATGTTGGTTAATGAAAAAACCTAGGATCAAAACCACGACCGTAGCCGTCAGCGTCAGAACGAATTTTCGTAATAACTCAAACGTAGCCGATAGCCGCTCTTTTTTTCGCTCGGCTATGGCCAACTTAGCCAGTTGGTCGGCTTCAAGTCTAGCCAGCTTTCGTTCCCGAACTTTTTTACCCATCGGTTCCTTTTGGCTGTTGCTGATGATGGTCTGTTTCACCTTGATACTGTTTGGCTAGCGACAGCAATACATTTTCACAAAACGGTCGGCCAATTAACTGCGAACCAATTGGCAGACCGGATTGGCTAAAGCCTGATGGCAGTGAGATAGCCGGTAATCCAGCTAAATTAACACCAACAGTTAATAAATCAGCTTGATACATTTTGAGTGGATCTTGAGTTCGGCTACCTAGGGCAAACGGCAACGTCGGTGTAGTCCGACTAATTAAAACATCAACTGACTTAAAAACATTGTCATAGTCACGTTTAATTAAATTTCGAACCTCCTGGGCCTTTTGGTAATATTCGTCGTAATGGCCAACTGACAAAACATAACTGCCAAGCAAAATTCGTCTTTTGACTTCGGCGCCAAAACCCTGGCCACGAGTTTTTTTATAAATTTCGGCGATGGTTTGGCCAGGCTGACTGTGTGGGTAGCGGATGCCGTCGTAGCGGGCCAAGTTAGCCGAAGCTTCGGCCGGCAAAATAATGTAGTAAGCGGCCAAGGCGTAAGGTAAATATGGTAGCGAAACATCGCTAATAACGGCACCATGCTCTAGGTAAAAGTGAACGTGTTGCTCGACCGAACGTTTAATCTCTGGGTCTATATATAGCTCCCAAAGTTCTCGAGGCAAGCCGATCTTAAGGCCGTCAATCGATTGCTCGAGAGGCTTATAGGTGTAATCAACGGTGGTTTGGTCGAGTGGATCCTGGCCGCTAATAATGGCAAAAACTTCCTCGACCGTTTCAGCAGACGGCGCTAACGGACCGATTACATCCAGTGATGAAGCTAGAGCGATCAGGCCATAACGCGAGACAGAACCATATGTTGGTTTTAAACCTGTCACGCCGCAAAAAGCCGCCGGCTGACGAATCGAGCCGCCGGTATCACTGCCTAAACTCGCTTGAGCTAGTCGATCAGCTACCGCCGCCGCCGAACCGCCACTAGAGCCACCCGGCACTCGAGTTTGATCCCAAGGATTGAGCGTCGGGCCGAAGGCCGAGTTTTCCGTGCTCGAGCCCATAGCGAACTCATCAAGATTGGTCTTGCCAATAATCTGGGCACCGGCATCCAGCAATCGCTCAATAACAGTAGCCGAGTAGCTGGCAATGTGTCCGTCAAGAATTTTTGAGCCGGCAGTAACCGGCAGATCCTTGACCATAATATTGTCTTTAACTGCTAGCGTCAGACTATCTAAAGTTTTTTTACCTTCGGTCGATTCACGACTAATTGGCTGATCACAGGTCTGCAGAAATGCGTTCAAATTGGTTTTAGTCATCGCCAAAAATATGCGGCACAACAACTTGATTTTGTTCAAATGTCGGGGCTAATTTACCGATTTGTTCAATAGAAAGCGACCGATTGTTTGGTTCGTCAGCTCGTAAGTCTTTAAGCTCAATAATTCTTTCAGAACTATCTTCGACTGTTTCGTGCTTGGCCTTCCGTAGTGTATCGACAAACTCAATAATCTGGGGCAGTTGCTCTTCAAACGACTGCCGTTCGCTATCGGATAGTTCCAAACGAACGAGTGATGCTAGGTGGTCAATTTCTACTTTAGTTAAAGACATTTACTCTGTCTATTCTAACAGGTAAGACTATTTGCTCAAGATTAGCCAGATCAAAGATGAACCCATTTTTAATTTGCTTTTACAAGCAGGGAACTTTTGTAGGGACGGGGAATCAGAGTTTAGAAGCCCATCCCCCATCTCTACAACCCACCCCCTAGCACTTCCAGACAGAGAAATACACAAAAACCCAACTCACTAGGACAATACTGGTTTGATTAAGTGGAAGGCCGGGCGAATTTCGCCCGGCCAGGCTGTGGTAAGCTTAGAACTTTTCAGACTTGCTGGTGTCGAACGGCCAGCCATGGTCTTCTTTCGGCTTCTCCTTCTTTTCCTTTGAAAACCCGAACCTCATTTCAAAAACACGTAACCCCTGAGGCTTGGGCTTTTCGGCTGGCTGTTGAGTCTGTTGACCCGAGCATTGACAGGTACATTTACATTCACACAATTGACGGCCTCCATAACATGGGATGCCGCAATGGTAATTTACTATTAGTTAGACGTCAAGTATCTGAGTAATTTTTGAAACTCTTTTTCACTAATTATTTTCACGCCTAATTTCTTGGCTCGGTCAGCTTTACTGCCAGGGTTTTGACCGATCACCACTAAATTAGTGCTTTCTGATACCGATTCGTTAACATCAGCCCCGTGAGAACGGGCGGTTTCTTGAGCGCCTTGCCGGGTGAAATGCTCTAACGTGCCGGTAAAGACAACTGACTGGCCGGCCAGCTTGCCGCCCTTGGGCGTTTGAACTAGTTTAATTTTTACTTCTTTAAGTAATCGATCAATTAGACGCTCATTCTCCTTTATCGCATAAAAGCGATAAAGTGATTCGGCAACGACGGGACCGATGTCGGGCACTTGTTGCAACTCTTCTAATTTAGTATTACGGATTTTATCAAGCGAGCCAAAATGCTTAGCTAAGGCCTCGGCCGTTTCGACGCCAACATGGCGGATACCTAAGCCATAAAGAAATCGAGGCAAACTAATTTGGCGTCTGGCTTTGATAGCGGCAATGATGTTTTGAGCCGATAACTCGCCAAATCGCTCTAACTGATTAATATCACTTTCTCTAAGTTTAAAAATATCGGCCGGTTCGCTAATCAAACCCTCATCGTAGAACCGATCAATTACTTTTGGTCCCAAGCCGACAATGTCAAAAGCGGCTTTGCTAGTGAAATGACGAAGTTGTAACAGCTTGGAGCCGTAGCAGGCTTTATTGGTACAGCGATAATCCACTTCCCCGTCAATTCGCTCCACTTTACTGCCGCAGACCGGGCATTTTTTAGGCATAACAAACTTTTTTTCCTGGCCGGTCCGCAGTTCCTTAATGGGATTAACCACTTCGGGAATTACTTCACCAGCACGACGAACCACAACAGTATCGCCAAGGCGAATATCCTTACGCTCGATCTCATCTTGATTATGCAAAGTGGCTCGGCTAACCGTCACACCGCTGACGGCCACTGGCTCCAGCACTGCCACCGGCGTTAGTTTGCCCGTTCGGCCAACTTGAACAATCACGTCGGTCAATTTAGTCGTTGCTTCTTCGGCCACAAATTTAAAGGCAATCGAGCCGCGCGGCGCCTTGCCAACCACATCCAAGTCGTTAAATATTTTTTTATCGTTGACCGTCACCACTACCCCATCAAACCAGTAATCGAGTTTATCTTTGCCTTTCTCCCATTTTTGGTGAAACTTTATGATTTTTTTGATTGAGTCTAGTTGCTGGCTGTACATATTAATCTTCACTCCGAGAGCGCTGGCCAAGATGTGCTCCTGCTGGTGAGTAGCCAGTGGCAGGTCGGTAATCATAGCGTAAGCATAAAAATCCAAATGCCGGCTGGAGGTGATTTTAGGATTTAACTGACGAATTGAGCCGGCGGCGACATTACGGGGATTAGCGTAAATTTTCATATCTTTGGATTTTTGGCTAATATTTAACTGCTCAAATATTTTTTTACGCATAAAGGCTTCGCCGCGAATCTCGATCCGGCCGGTCAGGGCCTTTTTGACTTGTTCTTCGTTTAAGCCCAACTTTTTGTGGGGACGGAAATGGAGTTGCAGCGGAATGGCTTCGATGGTTTTTAGGTTTTCCGTCACGTCTTCGCCCACTTGGCCGTCACCCCGCGTTGAACCCCGCACCAACAGGCCATTTTCGTAAATTAACGAAACAGCCAAACCATCCATTTTCAGTTCAGCGTAAAAATCATCGATTTTCGTCGGAGTAAGTTTAGAAATCCGCTCAAACCAGGCCTGAAATTCTTCGGCCGAAAAAGCATCGGTCAAAGACAACATGGCCGAGCGATGAGTAACTTTGGCAAATTTTTTAAGCGGCTCGCCGCCTACTCGTTGACTGGGTGAATCAGCGGTTATTAAGTCTGGAAATTCACCCTCCAATTTCTCTAGTTCGTTTTTGAGCGAATCATTAACAGCATCACTGACCAAACTCTTATCCAAAACGTGATACGAGTAGCGGTATTTTTCAATTAAATCTTTAAGTTTAGCGATTCGTTCTTTGGCTGTTGATTTTTCCATTATTTAGAAATCATTCCCCGCAGGCGGTTGATCCGGTCTTGGATGGGTGGGTGGGTGGATAGAATATTGGTCAACCAAGACTGTTTTTCGTCACGGACGCCGTAGGGTTCGTTGAGAAATAAATGGGCGGTGGCTCGGTTGATTGTCCGCATTGGCTGTTCATACTTTTCAATTTTTTGAAGAGCTGAGGCCAAGCCTTCTGGGTAGCGAGTAATCAGCGCGCCGGTAGCATCGGCCAGATACTCACGTTTACGGGAAATTGCTAGCTCAATCAGTTTGGTAAATATCGGCGCTAGAATAGCCAGGGCGATACCGATCAGAATTAAATAGCCTCCGGAGTCGTTATTGCGATCATCACGGCTACTGCCTCGCCACCAGAGTGAGCGCATAAAAATGTCGCTCAAAAGAACCACCACGCCAACCAATGTGACGGCTACGGTGGAAACTAAAATATCGCGGTTGCCAATATGACTCATCTCGTGTGCCAGCACTCCTTCCAATTCGGTTTTGTTCATAATGTCTAACAAACCGGTTGTTACCGCTACGGCGGCATGATTTTTGTCTCGGCCGGTGGCAAAAGCGTTGGGCGCCGGGTCGTCAATGACATAAATACCTGGTTTGGGTAGCCCAGCGGCGATGACGATATTCTCTACCACTCGGTGCAATTCTAAAAACTGCTCTCGTGGCGCTTCTTTAGCCTTAGAAACAGCTAGAGCAATGGAATCGGCAAAATAGTAACTTAACCAACTTTGGAAAACCGTAAAAATAACGGCGAAATACAAAATGACCGGCGAGTTATAGATGTAGCTAAAAGCCCAACCCAGCCCCATAACAACAATGGCAAAGAAAAAGAAGAGCATAATCGTTCGTCGGCGATTGACATCAATCTCTTTGTACATATTTTAATTGTACTCTTTCAATCCGTTAATTTTAAGATTAAATCAGCCAATTCGTCTGGTGGTTAGAGAGGTTCTATTTTCCCCGGTAATTCGTAAATTATTCTTGAAAGATATGACAGTGAAAATCAGTAAAGAAAAAATTACTAACCTCTAGGTTAAACGAGAACCGTCCCCTTTCTCCTTTCTCTAGCAGACTAATCGCCAGAGAGTTCTTTCCAAAATAGCCGCTGACAGGGCGGCTTTTCTTTAGAATTTCACAGCCACCGGGGCTTTGTCCGCTTCGTCAATTACAAGACCTATGCCAACGAACGTAGGTATTGCAAGAACTGGGCCGGAGTCAGAACACTGACTCCTAGTTTGCTTTTGATAAGATCGTTCAAATAATGTTTCTGGTTGTAGGTAAGAAGAAAACGTGTTTTTGCTTCTTTGGCGCCAGCGATAATATGAGCATCATTTGGATCGGTTACATAGCGGCCAAAAGTCTCTTTGATCTGGGGTTTCGTTTTTTTGATTTCAACGACTGTTATGGCTTTTAATACTTCGTCTAGCGCCTCTTTCTTGATGTTGAGTCGGGCAATTACCCCACCCAACTCTTCGATGGAACAATTAGAGACTATTCTTAGGATATCTTTTTGGAAAAGCAAAAAATGAGCGGCCCCAGTTTTTGAGAGCAGTCCGGCAACAACAACGTCAGAATCTAGAAAGACGCTAATGTTTGGCGCCATTTGACTTTAGCGACGTCGTTCTTGGGCTAAAGCAACCTCAATTGAGCCGATATTTTTTAGGTCTTCCTGCTCGGTTTTCTGCAAATCGTCGTCTAGGCCGGTCTGACTAAAAGCAATAGAGCTAAAGGGAATGCGATAAACTTTGCCGATTTTTTTGGCGACGATCTCCCCTCGACTAATCAGCCGGTAAACGGTATTTTTCTTGACCCGCAGAACCTCAGCGACTTCTTCAGGAGTATACATTCTTGCCAATTTTGCTTGATTCATTGTAACTAAACAGTATTAAAAGTAACTAAAGTTGTCAATAGTGGCCAGTAAGACCACTTCGGCTAGGGATTTCATCCCTGCGCCCATAGGAGATAATGAATGGCTGTAGTTTTGGGCGGTTAAGAATTAGAACTTGACAGCCACCGGGGCTTTGTCGGCTTCGTCTACCTGGAAGAATTCCCGTTTTTGGTAACCAAGCGAGCCAGCGATGATGCTGGTTGGGAAAGACTCAATTTTGATATTGAGGTCGCGGACATTGCCGTTGTAAAAGCGGCGAGCGGCTTGGATTTTGTCTTCGGTGTCGGTCAATTCGCCCTGTAACTGCAGAAAATTCTGGGAGGCCTTAAGATCAGGATAACTTTCGGAAACGGCGAAAAGGGATTTCAAGGTATTAGAAAGCATATTCTCGGCCTGACCTTTTTCAGCAATTCCCTGGGCCGACATCGCTTTGGTCCGAGCTTGGGTAACTTTCTCAAAAACCTCTTTTTCGTGAGTGGCGTAGCCTTTGACCGACTCAACCAAATTAGGAATTAAATCATGGCGACGTTTGAGTTGAACATCGATATCGCTCCAGGCTTCGTCGGTTCGGTTTTTTAGGGAAACCAAACCGTTGTAAGTTACCCAAAGCCAAAGGAGAACTAATACAATGATGCCAAGAATTATCCAGACAGCCATGATGAGTATAAATTACGCCATTTTTAGGGCTTCTGCAAGCCTTGAGTGGATTGCTGGTTTAGATAAGGAAAGATGGTTTGAACCCCGGTTTTGCTACCGCGAAGAGTAAAAATAATCATGACAAAAAAGGTGACGGCAATAATACTGGCCGCGCCAAGCAAAATAATCAGTGGCAGACGAAGTTTGCTAATGGCCGGAGCCTTAGCTACTTCCTCGGCTTCATCAAGAGTGATTAACGAGTCGGCCATAGTAGCATTATGACAAATTAGACAGATTTAGTCGTCAGCAGAAAATCTTTTTCCTGACCGCTCGCTCAACCAGCGTTCGCTCGCTTTAATTCTCGGCGATTTTTCGAGCCTTTCGCTCGAAACTATGCAAATCGCCTGCGTAAGTCAGTCAAAAGACTTTCCGCTTTGGCCATGACAAAACGACAAAGGGGAATATGATTTTCAGCCAAAGGTTTCTTGATCGACTTTCGCAGACCGCAAGCACGGTTCCCGAGCCTGCGAGGGATTGCGGCCGAGGACAAAAGCAAGGAGTTCGCTGGATGAAAAAGCGAATACTTGGAGCTTTTGAACGGAAGAAGCGAAAAATGCTAAATTACTTCAAGCATTTTTGTAGCTTCGAGCGAAACGAGCGGTCGAGAAAGGAACTTTTGGCCGAAACCTAACTTTTAGCTCTGGCCAACTCCAAAGCTTTGTCCAAAACCGGATCTTTGTCGGCAGTTTTATCGCCGTCAATTTTGACATCTGGCTCAATCCCTTGTTTATTGATGCTTCGATTATTGGGCGTTAACCACTCAGCGATGGTTAATCGTAAGGCCGAACCGTCACTCAAGGGAATTAGATCCTGAACTGAGCCTTTGCCAAAGGTTTTTTGGCCAACCAACGTCGCTCGTTTGTAGTCTTGCAAGGCTCCGGCCACGATCTCGGCCGCCGAGGCCGAGCCACCGTTGGTCAGAACGAACAACTTCAGATCAGGGGCAATCGGCACGTCGGTGGAGCGAATCTGATCGGTTTTGCCATCCCGATATTTCTCTTGAACAATGACTGACGGCGGCACAAATAACCCGGTAATCGGCGCCACATCGTTAAGATAGCCACCCGGGTTATTTCTTAGATCAATAATCAATGCCGTCGGTTTTTTTACTAATAATTCCTGAACAGCCTGCTTGGTTAAATTGACGGTGTCGTCGCCAAACTGATGAATTTCAATGTAGCCAACCGAGCCATCCATCTTCCAAACAACGCTTTTGACCTGAATATCATCACGCTGGACGGTGATATCGAGAGTTTGATCGCCACCTCGAAGAACCGACAACTTAACCGTTGTCCCTTTGGGCCCGCGAATTTTGCTAACGGCATCAGACAGGCTCATTTTTTCCGTGGAAAGATCATTAATTTTTACTACAATGTCGCTGGCTTTAAGACCGGCTTTTTCGGCCGGGGAGCCGGTCAGCGGTGCCACCACCGTAATGACATTGTTTTTAACGGTTAATTCAGCCCCAATTCCTTGGAAGGCTCCGCTTAACTCATCATTTAATTCCTGACGAGCCGTTGGTTCAAGTAGCGATGAGTACGGGTCGCCCAGGCTATCAACCAACCCTTTGGCGGCTCCGTTAACAGCATCAACAGAGTTAACCGAACCAACGTATTGGTTCTTGACCAGATCGTAAACCGTCCAAAATTTAGATAGATCAAGCCCATGACTGCGTAGCTCAAAAGCGGTGCCGCTCAAAAAACCAGCGGCGAACAGCAGTAATAAACTGACAACAATCAGGGTTCTAGTGACGTAACGGCGCTGGAGAAGTTGAGGCAGTTTTTTCATTGAGTTTTTTGATTAATTTTTCCTGCTCTGGAACGGATTGAATAATTGCCCCACCGAGTAGCTGGCCTCGACCGTCGTAAAACACAATCGACTGACCGGAAGTGATGGCGCGAACTGGATCATCGAATTTGACCAGCAATGAATCCCCAGTTTTGGAGACGATAACGCGAACATCTTCCTGACGATAGCGGATTTTCGCCCAAGCCACAAACTTGGTTTTCGGCTGATCGCTTAACCAATTAACTTCAGAAGCTACCAACGTTGAGGATCGGGTCTGGGCATCTGTGCCAACAACCAAGCGATTACTGGCAATGTCTTTGGCCACGACAAACAGCGGTGGGGCATCGCCAGTCCAAGATACCGAACCGGCTCCGAGTCGTTGGCCAATGGTATAAAACTGGACGCCATCGTGATTGGCAATAACTCGCCCATCACCCAAGAGGGCCTGGCCCTTTTTGGTTGGAATTGCTTGGCGAAGATATGAGCCGACTTTGAACTGACCCATGAAACAGACACCCTGGCTATCTTTTTTGCTGGCTGTGACCAGGTCCATTTCTTTGGCCATGATCCGGACTTCCTTTTTAGTTAAATTACCTAAGGGAAAGATAAGTTTGGGCAGAATTGCTCGATCAATCGCCCATAGGAAATAGCTTTGATCTTTCGTTTCATCTCTGGCTTTGAAGATAGCGGCTGCTGGCGACTGACTACTTTCTTCAAGCTGGATATACGGTTCCTCGTTTCGTAATTCGATATTCGTGCTTCGTGCTTCTCGCCGAAGGTGAGCGTAATGTCCGGTGGCTAAAAAATCTGGCTCAAATTGGCGAATGGCCTGCCAAACAGCGGCGAATTTCACTTCTTTATTGCAAAGAATGTCCGGATTTGGTGTTAGACCTTGGCGATAACCGTCAACAAAGGCATCAACCACTACTTTGCTGTAGGTCTCTTCAACATTGATAGTATAAAAAGGGATTTTTAGCTGTTTAGCCACTGCTTTGGCGTCAGCTTCTTCTTTTTGCCAGCTGCAAGGAAAGTCACTGGTGCCAGTCCAGCCAAGAATGTAGACGCCAAAAACATCGTAGCCATCGTGCTTAAGTAGAGCCGCCGCCACCGATGAATCTACTCCGCCACTCATCAGCACCGCCACCCGGCCCTTACTTTTCATTTCGAACCCTAGTGGTGAGAAATATGGATGTAATCATGATTATATGGTTAATTTTAGCAATTTTTTCCGATTCTGTCTGGACTGCCGACCGAAAGTCCTGAACAGTGACCGCGACACTTCCGGCAACTGTTCGGGATTTTCTCCTTACCCCCGTGGGTAGCGTGCAGGGTACGGGGTTGTAGGGGCCTAGGGGCTGCTTCGCAATTAAGCCCCTGGCCCTTACAAAAAATGGCGGCTGAAAGTCGCCAAAGATTTGACTTTGATTTTTCTAAAATTAATTAGTGAACTCTTGGCTAAACATCTTGCCGTAGATGCCGCCGTCAATAACCCCAATACCAATTGTCCCGAAGTCTTTGTCTAAAATATTGGCTCGATGGCCAGGCGAACGCATTAAGCCGTTGTGAGCCAGATCAACAGTGGCGGCGTAGGCAATGTTTTCCCCGGCAGTTTTAAAGACAATGCCAGCCTTGGCCATTCGGTCAAAGGGCGAGTCCCCGCCAAGCCCGGTGTGAGAAAAAAAGCCGTTAACCATCATATCTTTGGAATGGGCTCGGGCTACGTCGGCCAGTTTTTCGTCCCATTTCAGCAACGGCACGCCAGCCTTCTGACGTTCCTGATTGACCAAATCAAACATTTTTCGCTCCGATTGAGTATCGACGGTGACGTCGGTGGCCTTAAATTTAAGATCAACCGTTTCAGTCGGCGGGATAATTTGTTCTGTCTGGGGCGCCACGGTTAGGAAAGTTAGGCTTTGCTTGACGTCCCGATGGAATACTTTGTTCAGATACTGCTCAACGGTTGAAGACTGGGCGACGAAGCGACTGCCAATAACCGAATCGTCTATCTCCGATTTCAACTTGGCTGGCACCGGCAAAATAATAATAATTGTCAGGATGATCGAAACCAAAATGAAACCTTTGAGAAAGGCCGGAATGAGCCCGGCCAGACGGTTGGGCAGATTTGAACGGATAAAGGTTGGAACAAGCGGATAAAGTAAATGAAGGAGTAGCGAATAGGCAACCTGGAGGACAAACCAACTCAAAAAGAAAGCGATCGGCTCGGCGCCAAGTTGTTCGATACCGGTATGGGTAATTACCCAACCGCTCAAGGGATGATACAGCCAGAGAGCCAAAAAGACGGTCACAAAAAAGCCAATCAATTCCAGGGTTTGCTCAATAAAACCTCGGCGGATGCCCTCAAAGAGGTAAAAAATAAAGACGGCCAGAATCGTGTAGTCAACCCAATTCATCTTTCTTCTTTAGATTATCAATTATTGGTTAAACCAAACAGGCTTTGAGTATTTTCAAGGGTGGCTCGTTTAACTTCTTCGGTTGAGATTCCTTTGATTTGACCAATCTGGGCCACTACTTCCAAGACTTGAGTCGGGTCATTTCGGTTGCCACGAATGCTTTGGGGTGCCAAAAACGGCGAGTCAGTTTCAACAAGCATTGACTCCAACGGCAGAGTCTTGACCACTTCTCTTAAATCTTGATTTTTTGGATAGCCAATTATGGCCGTAAATGAGATCTGAAAACCTTTATATATGAAGGCTTGAGCCTGGACAAGACTGCCGTTGAAACAGTGAATAACGCCTTTGAGGTCGGGATAATCGGCCAGCAAGGTCAACAGGTCGCCGTAGGCATCACGGCAATGGAAGATGACCGGCAACTTCACTTCCAGGGCGAAGGTTACGAGCTGACGCAAAGCTGACCGCTGGCGATTAGCCTGCTCTTGAGAGTTTTGGTGGTAATAATCCAAACCAATCTCGCCAACTGCAACTATCTTTGGATTATTGGCAATCAATTCTTTCCAGCTGTCAATCAATGTTGGCAGTTTAGTTAACGTATCTTCCTTAATGTCGGTTGGGTGCAAACCAACAGCTCCCCAGATGCTTGGTTGACTTTTCGTTAGCCGATCAATGGCTAGGTTTGACTTGACAGTGGTGGCCGGATTAATAACACCAATGGCTTTTTGCTCAAGTTGTTTGATTAATTCAATCCGATCGTCGTCAAAATCCGAAAAATCCAGGTGGGCGTGGCTATCAATGAGACTAACCGGCATTAAAATTTGATAAAGGTAGCAATGATGACACAGACCATGATCACCACAAAAGCGATCAGAACTCGAGGTTTAATTTTTTCGTGGAGTAACTCCCACGATGCCAAGAAAATAACCAGCGGCGCTAACATGGTGATTAGGGTCGTGTAAACGATGCCGACGGTGCTAAAAGCATAGAACTTGCCCAACATCTCAACCACGCCCAGCACGGCCGAACCGGCAATCCACCACCAGTGACGAGCGCTGACTTGGGCATAGCGTGGCCGATAGTAAATCATGAAAAATCCAGCCAAAAACAGCGTCCTAATGGCATAAAGGGCAACTGGACTGTAGGTATAAAGAAGTTCCCGGACAATCACATTCTCCGTGGCCATCAAAACCACTCCAAGAATCAGGTTATAAGACGTAATGCTGGTGGTAATATGAGCTTTCTCGGCTTTAGCAAAAAACAGAGCTAGGCTAGAGATGAGAGTCAGGATGAAAATACGTAGCTCGAATTCTTCTGGGAAAAAGGCGGCGGCAAGCAATATTGTGAACAGTGGCGCCATCATTACCACTACTTCGTGTTCGTGAACCTTCTCCGCCTGAACACTTTGGTAGAACAAAACATTCCAAGCGATGGCGATGACAATCATCAAGAAAACCAGGAACATACTGTTGGACAACAGAGCCACGTCCCAGTTGACCGTGCCAAAAGAGGGAGTCAGGATGGCCGTGAAAACAAACAGGAAAATAAATATGATCGGCAGAAAAACCCGCAAAGATATGCGATGTCGCGACAAGAGCAACTTGTCGGTGACAAGGTTGGTTGAGGCGGCTAGAGCAGAAATAAAGGCGGCAATCATTTACCTTAGTGTGCGAAACTAATCGCCACTTGGCAAGTTATAACCGAGGAAAGAGCGGTTTTGACTCAAGCGTGGTCAACTGATTTTTGAGCGATTTGACTGTGTCGGGCAGAAATGGCGAAAGACACCAAGCAATCCGACAAAGGTTAGACGCCTCAATTAACTCTTTAATCTTGGTTTCATCTGCCTCTTTGCCCCAAGTCCAGGGTTGATTCTCGGTTATCCAGAGATCAGCTTTTTTTATTAGGCCGTTAATTACTTCTAGTTCGCTGGCAAAATCAAAAGTCTCTAGTCCGCTCTCTTGGAGAATTTCCTGTTTATTAGCTTCAAGCTCCTGCTGGCTTTGGCCAAGCAATTTTCTAACGTCGATTTTTTCCTGAAACTTAGCCAGCAAGCTAACTGTTCTGGCCACTAAATTACCCAAGCCATTAGCCAGCTCACCGTTATAGAGCGCGTCAAAATCACTCCAGACAAAATTAGAGTCGTCATAAAAGGAGAGCTGGCGAAACAGCAGATAGCGAGTGGCCTCACTGCCATAACGCTCCAGTAATTGATCGGGGCCAACAACGTTACCTAAACTTTTGGACATCTTTTTACCATCAACATTGATAAAGCCGTGAACTAGGATTTTTTTGGGTAGCGGCAAGTCTAGGGCGATCAAAATGGCTGGCCAGATGGCGGCGTGAAACCGTAAAATATCTTTACCAATAATTTGGACGTCAGCCGGCCAGTAGTTGTTAATTTCTTTGCCGGCTAGCTTTAGCCCAGAGAGGTAGTTTAAGAGCGCCTCAAACCAAACGTAGATTATTTGGTCGGGATCATCCTTAACCTCAATTCCCCAAGGAACTTTGCTTTTAGGTCGGCTAACACTGATATCGGTCAACCCTGCCTCGACAAAACTGGTTATCTCTTGATGAGGTCCAGCTGGATAAACTGACCCAGCTTTTAGCCAAGCCAAAACCTGGTCTTGAAACTGGGAGAGCTTAAAAAAGTAGTTCTCTTCCTCAACTTCACTGACCACAATATGGTGAATCAGGCATCGGCCATTCTCCAGCTCCGACTCTGTCTTAAAGGCCTCGCAACCGGAGCAATATTTGGCCTTGTAAGTCCGTTTTTCAAGTAAATTTTTATCTTTGAGCCCCTGCCAGCATTCTTGGACAAATTCAACATGGCCAGGAGCGGTTGTTCGAACAAAATAGTCGTAATCAATAGAAAAATCGGCTTTGAGTTGGGCAAATTTCCTGGAGTTTTGATCGGCAAACTCTTGGCTTGAAACACTAGCCACCTTGGCCGCTTCGGCAACTTTCACACCATGCTCGTCGGTGCCGGTTAGAAAAAATACCTCCTCGCCTTTTGCCCGATAGAAACGTTTGAGAATATCGGCCGAGAGCAACTCCAAAAGATGCCCAACGTGCGGTTGCGCATTTACATATGCAATTGAAGTTGTAATCAAAATTGGCTTGGACATACTCCAATTGTACCTGATTGAGGCCGGTTAGGCCTAGACTTTATTCTGCAAGCCGTCGGATAAATCGATCCAATTTTCTAATGTTAAATTCTCGGCCCGGGCCATGGCGCTGATGCCACATTTACGAAACAACAGCTGCAATTCTGATTTGTTAATGCCAAGTTCTTTGTTTAAAGCATTAGCTAGGGTTTGGCGTTTGTGACGAAATCCGGCTTCGATCCCAGGCCAATAAATTTGGGCAAAAACCGGTTTGTCTAACGGGGTCAGACGAATAACAGTAGATTCAACCTTTGGCGGCGGGTTAAAACTGCCAGCCTTAATATTAAATATTTTTTCAACCTTGGCCCGAGATTCGACTAATAGTGTTAGCAGTCCCCGCTCGGAGCTGCCCGGTTGAGCCATAATTCGATCGGCTACTTCTTTTTGTATAAGCAAAACACTTTCAGACGGGCCAGGTTTCAATGACAGGATTTTGCGAATGAGCGGCGAAGTGATTGAGTAAGGAATGTTGCCGATGAGTTTGTATCCTCGGGCTATATCAACTTGCCAGTCAATTGTTAAGGCATCACCGGTGACAACTGTCAGGTTTTTAAGATTTTTACGCCTTAAATCTTCGGCTAAATCCCGATCCAATTCGATGGCAATTACTTTTTTAACTTTTTGGCACAGAGGCAAGGTTAGTGACCCAAGCCCCGAACCTATCTCAACAACCTCATCGTCAGCAGAAAAATCCCCTACTTCGACAATTCGATTAAGAATATTTGAGTCAGTCAAAAAATGTTGGCCAAGACTCTTTTTGGGCGAGTGACTGTTAGTAGGCTTTTGTCGGGGAGTCACCTTAGTTCAAGACTACTTCAACCTTGATTGTGGCTACGATCAGGCCGGAGTCATTGGCCGTGGCTAAAGTTGCCCAAATATCGGTTCGAAGATCAACAACCCGGCTAGAATTTTCCATATAATCGTCAACTATACCTTCGTATCTCTGGCCGTTTTTGGTGTTGGTGATCAATACGTGCGTACCGACAGGTAAATAATGCGAGGCGATTTTGGTTGGTCCACCATAAAATGAGGCCGTGCCGACTCTCGTTTTTGAGCTGTCTATTTTTAGCTTTGTTCCAATCAAAATAATTTGGTCTTGGACGGGGGTAACAATATTGGTGGCGATGATGGTATCGCTAACCAAATCTCCATCCTGACGGATTAGTAGGTGGACCATCTCCTTCTTTCCATCTTGAGCAACCTGAGCGATTTTAGTCTCACCACGATAGACAGAATCGCTGTTTTTCTTGATTGTTTGGGCAGGAATTATTTCAAACTCACTTTGGTTGGTCCGGGCTACTCTGGTGATAACAATTGGCGTGTCGCTAATAAAATTGGCCGTAGTTGATTGGGAGATTTTATCATCATTGCCTAGATTAATATGTTGTTCGGCCAAGACCTGACCGACAGTTGATTGCCAGGTTCGAACTAAAACAGAATGTTTCCCGTCACGGATAGTGACAGTCGGTGGTTTTTGGAAAGTTATGGTTGTGCCCAAACCCAACTCTGGTTGGGGAAAGGCGCTCAAAATATGGTATTCGGGATGATACTCTATGCCGGCCAGAGCAAAAGCCGAGGCAATGCTTCGGGCTCGGGAATCAATCGTGAATGTTTGAGTCGGGTGAGTCGAATCAGCCGAAATAATAGTCGAGTCAACTGTTGCTTCATCGGCATGTGCGCCGGTGGAATGAAACAAACGATAGCCAAAAAATGTGGCAAGAATAATAACAGATAAAAATGTTAGCAGTTTCTGGCGATGACTCATCTGCTCGTGCTCTCTACACTAGCCCAAGTAGCCAAACTGTCAAGCCTACCAATCTCGGTCATCAAATTACGGGCGTTGACGTGATTTAGATAACCTAAGTATGACGGCAAGGCTTTTTTCAGCTCCTCCTGGTTGCCCAAATTAATCTTTTCTAGAATTCTTTTAACTGTTTTTTGCCGAGGTAACTGGTAATGAGGCAGAGCCACGTAACCAACAAAATCAATGCCCCGACTCAATTTTCGTAAACTAACTTTGTTTGGGTGAATCTGGAGTTTAAGTTCATCTTTCAAAAAGCGATTGATCTCCACAAAGTAGCCCAAAAGTTTGCTTGGATCATTCGACAGAAGCATAAAGTCGTCAGCGTAACGAAGATAATATTTAGCTTTAAGTTTGTGCTTAACAAATTTGTCGAGTGGATCCAGGTAAATGTTGGCAAAAAGCTGGCTGGTTAAGTTGCCTAGCGGCATGCCTTTACCGGAAGTAAATTCAAAACTTTCGATTATGTCATATATGACATACAGAAGGTTTGGGTCATTGATTCTTTGAGTAAGTAGGTTAAGTAAAATTTCGTGGTCAATCGAATCAAAAAACTTTTTGATATCCATTTTCAGTGACCAACACGGGACAATGTAACTACGGCTGACCTGCCGAGAAAACTTTACTAGTCTTTGAAAGGCTTTGTGTGTCCCTTTTTCATTGCGGCAGGAATAACTGTCAAAAATGAAGGTCCTATCGAAGGCTGGGTAGAGAACTCGATAAATGGCTCGATGGAGGAGACGATCGCGGACAGTGGCTTTGTGAATATTACGAGGTTTTGGATCGGTAATATTAAAGGCTTCGTAGCTTGAATGGATGTAGCGGGAACTGGTAAGATCATGATGTAATGAAAAAATATTGTCTAGGAGGGCACGAGCAAAGAATCGCACGTCAGCCCTTTTCTTTTTCTCCTTGGCAAATTCCTCCCAAGAAGAGAGCAGATTTTCAATGGAAACAATCTCGTCAAATTTATGAGTAATTACAATTCGCATAGCCAATTAAGTAGCCCCCCCCCCAGCTTCTCCGCCAGTAATCGAGAAGGTCAAATATATCTACAAAATTTGGTTGCCAATTTGTAGAAACTTACCAAGAGCCGAACGATATAATTTAGGACAAAAGATCGATGGGTTACTTGTCGAGATTCTGGAAAAACTCCATCACGCCTCATTTTCTCAAATACAAGCAAAAATTTCCTTACTAGGTGAGGTGCTGATCAAGGTTGATTCGCTTCGTTTTTTTGTCCAGCTGTGCTGGGAACTCAAACTTCTGCCTACAAAGAGTTTTACACTATTAGGCCAAGAAATAGAAGAAGTTGGCAAAATGGTCGGCGGCTGGAGGAAAGGTCTATTAGCAAAAACTTCTCCGCCAGCTGGCGGAGAAGAAAAGAAGTGAGTCGCGAGAGAAGACCTGGTTGTCAGCATTCCACTCGTTCGGGTTGGTGATCGAATTGGCCTCGACGTTCCAACCGCCGAGATCAGCGTTCCAGTTGCAATTGACCGCCCAGATCCGTACCATTCTCTTCCTGAAATCACTGTGAGTAAAAGGCATCTATCCAAGACAGTCGTCACGGAAAATTTTGTCTTTAGCCGTTATCACTTCACTGTATTTTATTTGGGACCCTCAAAGTCCCTTAGAGGAGGGTACCGATTCTCTTCTTTTTTTGTGAAAACCTTTGTCTTTACGCTCGCCTAAGACTTGTCCGAGACGACTCTGAAACAACAAACGGTTTGAACCGTGGTCAAAAGCCGTAGCCGTTGAGCTTCACCAATTCGTAGTTGATTTTAGCAAAAAGGCTCCCTGACTGCATCCGCGCGAAGCGAAGAGTCAAAGAGCCAAAGAGTATAAGGGCTCAAGATCCCGAGGATCAAAGAACCCAGAACCAGCGAGAGAAGACCTGGATGCCAGCATCCCACTCGCGCGGGTCGGTGAGCGAACTGGCCTCGACGTACCAACCGCCGAGATCAGCGAACCAGCGGCAAGAGACCGCCCAGAGCGTGCCGTTATCGTCGCGAATGTAGAAGATATTAGCATAGCCATTAACGAGCAAGTCGCCCGCTTGGCCTGTGCCTTGCTTCTTCATCAGCTCGAACATGGTGCCCAGGTTTGTCTCGACAACCGATTCACCGCCAAGTTGGGTAATGATCGGGCCATCGAGAGAATTTTTGCGAAGTTTGTGAACCCGCAATTTCTGAGCCAGGACGTCAATCTCCAGCTTACCGGTGCGATTAAGGCTGACAAAATACTTCTTGAAGTTGTCGCCGTTCCAGCCGATCTTGACACCGGCATGAGTACCGACCGTCAACATATCTTTGGTACTGAAACCTTCGACGGCCGGAAGCGAAACCTTTGCGATTGGCTCAAGTAGATCGCTATCGATTAATCCTTTAAAGGATTGCTTTCTCTTGGGCTTGCCATTGGCTAAGCCAATAACATCTCCCAAGAACTTACGATCATGAGCCAATTTGGTCGCGATGGCACGAGCCTCGGTTTCGTCTTTGCAGATTGCCCGAAGCGACAGAGCGATTTGATGCAGTAGCCCCGCATCATTGCCAAAACTATTTTCTTGACTTGCCGTAGACACGACTCGCCTCCTATGTTAATGGACTTGTTAGACTATGGCGAAACCATACGAACGTATGTGACTATACCTCATATTACCTAAAAAGTCAAGGATTTAATGTTGATTATTGAGATCATTAGAATTGTGCCAAAAATAAAATTGTACCAAATAAAAAGATTGTGCCAAATAAAAAGACTCTCTTACTGCTCCAGGACGGAGGTTCAGAGAGTCTAAGGGTTTAAGGGTCAAAGAGCGCAAAGGCTCAAAGACCCCAGAATCAGCGAGAGAAGACCCGGTAGTCAGCAAACCACCCGTACGGGCTGGTGATCGAAAAGGCCACGACGTACCAACCGCCGAGAACAGCGTTCCAGCTGCAACGGACCGCCCAGATAACCGCCTCGTCTTCTGGATCAGGGATGTAGAAGATGTTGGCGTAGCCGTTGACGAGGAGGTCGCCCTCTTCGCCGTTGCCTTGCTTCTTCATCATCTCCCACATGTGGGCAAAGTTGGTCGAGATCAGCTCTCGGCCACCAAGCGCCTTGACGATCGGACCGTCGACGGACGGCTCCTTGAGCTTGTGGCACCGGAGATTCGCCTTCGAAACGCTGATCTTCTTGTGGCGCTTCAGGATGCCCTTGAGATTGTCGCCAACCCAGCCGATCTTCACGCCGTCCTGCGTACCCTTGACGAACTTCTTAGCGGGGTCGAAGTCGGCGATCGGAACAAGCGGGATCATTTTCACGCCTTCCAAGAGCGCCGAGTCGATCATCTTGCCAGCCGAATAGACTCGGGTGACAGCGTCGAGCAGTAGAGGCTTAACGACTTCCTGGAAGAGGTCGCCGCTCTCAATGGCCTGCTGGAGCTGGTCAGCGGTCAGCAGACCTTCGTCTGCAAGCTCCTTCAGGGGAGTACGGGTCAGGTCAGCGATTTGATTAACTTTGCCTGTAACGTCGACATTCTGATCGTGATCAATAGTGCTACCCATCGTCATCAATCTCCTTGCGACTTTCATCGCGGTCGTAGTCTCTCTCATATTGAGATGAGCTCTCCAGGAACAACAGTTATTCTCGGGAAGCCCATCTCAAACCTTGTAAATGTACTTGAGGACTATACCCCATTTTACCCGAAATGTCAACCCCTAGACTCGATCAAGCAACGACTCATCAATTTCCCGAATGTCGCTCACTATGTTCGCTCGCTGCTACGCAGTAAACCTGCTGACCCTATACTCTGTCGAGTAAACTCTCATCGATCTCTCGTATAAATCGGCTGGGGATGGAAGCATTCAATGAGCCGTGAGTAACTCGTTGACGAGCGTGAGTCAGATACAAGCGTTTTTTGGCTCGGGTCATACCGACATAGCAGAGCCGACGCTCCTCATCCATCTCGTGATCATCATCAATGGCTCGCATATGGGGAAATAGCCCCTCTTCCATGCCGCTTAGGAAAACAGTAGTGAACTCCAAACCTTTAGATGAGTGTAGGGTCATGAGCGTGACGGCATCGGCGTTGGCATCGAAACTATCAACATCAGCCACCAGCGCCACGTGCTCCATAAAATCTTCCAGCGACTCAAACTCGCTGGCCAAATTTATTAGCTCGTCAATATTCTCCAATCGTCCCTGTCCTTCCGGCGTGCCATCATCGATAAATTGACGATATTTAGTGCCAGTCAGAATGTTTTCCAGAATTTGTTGAGGAGTTTGGTCGTTCATGCTTTGGCGCAGGCGATCCATCGAGGCCAGAAATTCATCAACTTTCGGGCCACCCGTTTCAACGGTTTTTGGGCCAATCCCCCTGGTGGGGACGTTGATAATCCGTTGCAATGAGTGACTGTCGTTAGAATTCATTAGGAAACGCAAGTAGGCCAGTAAGTCTTTGACTTCTTTTCGTTCGTAGAAACGTAGCGCCCCAATTAGTCGGTAAGGGATCCCCTGGCTTAGGAAAATTTCTTCAATGACTCGAGATTGGGCGTTGGTTCGATATAAGATAGCACAGTCGTTCCAGTGATAGCCAAGCCGCAACAAACTTTTGATTTCTGTGACAATAAAGTCCGTTTCTAGGTAGGGATTGGCCGCCTCAAAAACAGTGATCGGCGGGCCATCTTCGTTGTTAGTCCAAAGTTTCTTATTGCTTTTGCGTTTGAGTTTTTCTGCCACCTGACCGGCTCCAGCCAAAATAGTTTTAGTTGAGCGGTAATTTTGCTCAAGTTTGCAAATAGTAGCGGCCGGATAATCGCGGTTAAAATTGAGGATATTTTGAAAATTGGCTCCCCGCCAGCCATAAATCGACTGATAGTCGTCGCCAACCACACAAATATTTTGGGTTTTGGGATTAACCAACAGAGCGGCCAGACGATATTGGGCATGATTGGTATCTTGGTACTCATCAACCATAACGTACTTAAATTTTTGCTGGTAATGGGTCTTAATGTCGGGAAATTGCTCGAGCATTTTAACCACTACCACAATTAGATCGTCAAAGTCCAGAGCCGATAGCTCTCGAAGCCGTTTTTGGTAACGCCGATAGACGTCAAGAGCCACTTGCTGGAAATAACCTTGGGCATATTGGGCATAGCCTTCTGGCGATAACAACTCGTTTTTGGCGCCGGAGATGGTAGCAGCGAGGGCGCTGGGATTGAACTGTTTGGTATCTAAATTCATGTCGTTAAGAATAGTTCGGATTAACGAGCGAGTGTCGTCGGAATCAAAAATGGCAAAGGATTTAGGCAAACCTAGCTGCTCGTGCTGCTGACGTAAGATCCGAACACAAATGGAGTGAAACGTGCCAACCCAGGGTAGGTTTCGACGCATAAC
>JBGOUP010000027.1:0-10340 GCA_041477655.1 Patescibacteria group bacterium | reverse complement strand
AGCGGCAAAGTCCGCGAGCTTCACGAGGTGTTTACCGCCGACTATAGCGAGCGGCAAAGTCCGCGAGCTTCACGAGGTGTTTACCGCCGACTATACACGGGGGAATGAGTTCCAAGTAAAACAATAAATCTCGAGCGGTTAAAATGATTTAATTAAAAATGGCGCGGCTACGAAGTAGCCGCGCACGAGATTCATTTCTCCGCCTAGCGACGGACGATGCCAAGCAGGAAATCGATCGCCTGCTTTGCACCATAAGAGCTGTTAGCTCTAGCCATCAATCTGGGAAGGAATCCCAAATCCTGTCCGAGGGTGACGACCGCGAACTCCCCCTTGTTGCCTAATCCGGCCGTGACCATCAAGCCATTACAGATACAGCCCCTGCCGACGGTATCCTCGATCTTCCCACCCTTACTGGTGTATTTATCCACCGGCTCGGCGGCGCATCGGTACCCAATCGATCCATCTGACTTCTCAAAAAGAGAAACCAGGGCGGATTGGTTACAAACGCGGGCTCTCTTTTCGAGAACCGCCGGATCGACGATTGTTCCCTCCAGCTCGGCCAGCTCAAGGGGATAGTTGGTTGGAGAGATGCGCATGTCAGCTCCAACTTTCAGCTCGCCCTTAAAGCCGAGCTCCCGAACTTTTCGGCGAATTTCGGGGTCCATTCCGGATTCTTCAGACAGGGCAAAGATAGAGCCGACCTGGACGCCTGTCGCTCCGAGAGAAATCGCCCATCCAAGCTTTTCCGGCGAGGCGCATGAACCGCCAATCCAGAATGGCAGACCAAGCGTGGCGATTTTAGAATAATCAACCTTATCTTTTTCACCATAGATAAGCTCTGACTTGCCGTCGGCGTTTGTTATCAGAGTTCGCGGCGGAGCGTTGTGCCCGCCGGCCGTTGGCTCTTCGATGATGAGACCGAAAACCCTGCCTTCAAACTTCGTCGCAAACGAGGTGGCGAGGGCGTTAGAGGCAACTATGGGGATAAATCCCGGTTTTTTCATCAAGGGTATTTCATCCCCGAAGAACTTTTTGGGATCGAAACTCATCGTATAGCTCTTCATCGTTCCATCCAAACTGGTAAAAGGTACGATATACTGAAGTGTCCTGCCTTCGGCAATCGAGTCAATCAAGTCGGGGATCTGCCGCGGTATGCCCGCGCCCACCGTAATAAAGTCCACGCGAGCAAACATTGCGCCGAGGGTGGCGTACATTTGGGGCATCCCGATTTTTTCCATGTAGTTAATACTGATCGGATTGTCGTGTCCCTCTTTCGCCAGAAATACAAATGCGTAATTAGCGCAGATAGTCAGCGAAATCAAAAGCTTGGAAGGGCTGACGGTAAAGACTGGTTTGCCCTTGTACTTAGTTCCCTTGGGAATTCCGTCTTCCACATAAAATGCCTCAAGCACCTCTTGAGCAATCTGCTGAAAGGGAAAATGCGCCAGAGCACGGCGGTAATGTCCACAGGGATCGCCGTTTTGCAGAATCCGTGCCAGCAAGATGTCTAAGCCGACGCCCGTCACGGTACCTAGCTGACCGTACACTGAAACGGTTTGCGCTAGTGACGGAACGGAGATGCCGAACCCCATACCTCCTTGAATAATCTGGGGGAGAGTTTGGGTTTCAACCATTCTGTTAAAATTCACCGCATCACCTCCTTAAGGTATGTGGAGTTATATTAACCGCTCTGGCTGGCAAAATAAACAACAGGGAAAATAGATGAATGGTTAAAGAATTTAGTTTCACCCGTTAAACCAGTAAAAAGTATCGATACTGATCCGAATAACATTATGTCATATATAACATATGGATGGCGCCCTGTCCTTGGTCAACTATTGATTCTTTAAAAGAAAACTGTTACGATCTGACCAGCTTTTTGGAAGGAGTTAGTTATGCCAGAAAACGAACCGACTATCGCCGAAGTCGTTCAGGCTTGCCAGGGCGTTCTTCAGGAGGAAGATCTTGAAGAAATCCGGCAAATGCCAACTATCGGCGAAGCACTTGGTTATGCTTACAGCGCTTTGATTCAAGCCGGAATCAGCAACCCGGACGAGCTCTTTATAAGCAAGAATATCCTGATTTGAGCTCGCACCCGCGGGCTCATTCGATATCTAGGCCATTTGACACTCCTGGTCAAAGGTTAGATCATAGAACGATGGAGGGTCAGTAGTGCAGACAGTACCAAGTTGGGACCTATTTTTAGTAATATTCTTCATTGTCAGTATTGGCTACGGGTTCGTGTTGCAACGGGACAAAGTGATTGTAACCATGCTGGCGGTCTATGCCGGTATTGTCATGGCCAATGTTTTTGGCGGACCATTGCAATCGTTTTTTCAGGGCGACAAAACAATTGGCAACCAACTTTTTATTAAAGCCAACGCCACGCCCTTCACCGTTCAGGCTGGGGTTTTTATATTGGTGACGATTTTAGTCTCGATGCGCTCGGGCTTGGGACGAAGTGGCTCACGTAGCACTCTGTCCACTTTCGAACTGGTTGTCTTCAGTTTCTTAAATTCAGCCTTAATTTTGACGGCCATTTTTTCTTTCTTGGATCCGGCCGCCAGAGATCATTTTGCCGAAACATCCAAGATTGCCCGAATGTTTATAACTCACCAAACCTGGTGGACGTTGGCGCCGATTATTGCTTTGGTAGCTACTGGCGGTATAGGTAAATCACGAAGCTCTAATTACGATTACTAAAGAAATAGCCCGCTGATTAGCGGGCTTGTAGGCTATCCAAAACTTGTGGGTTGCGATGCTTGGCTGGGGCACGGAGGTAATGGCCGGTCTGGTTGCACCGACCAAGTCGGGTCGAAGTTCGGCAGTTAGTCCCAGCACAAGTCAAAGACATTGGTCTTGTCCCAGGCTTGTTTTATTTCGTTAAAGCGAAGCAGGTTAATTCTATCGGCGCGAAATTGCCAGGCGTATTCGCCAGCTTTCAACTCGTTCCATGCTTCCACGCCGGCTTTTGGTTCGAGCTTATTTGCCAGGGTGATATGGGGGCAGGCAAAGCTAAAATCCACTTTTGGTCTGGCCAATTTGCCATCAACCGCCCGATTGAGAGTTTGATAGAGATTGACTAGTTCCCTAGACTTCTCGATCTCAACCATTATGGTTTGGAAATTATCGAAAGAGCCCAAGCCAACCGATTTAATCTGGAAGGCTGACAGCTGTCTACAGGTCAGACTTAGGACTTCGACCAGTAAGCCCTCGTGGCCAAGTAGTTCCCGAGGTGGGATGATGGTCAGATGTGGTTCGGACCGGCCCTGTCCTTGGAACTTTCTCTCGATCGCTACAACTTTTTGGGCCAATTCATCCGGCAAACCGATGTTGATATAATATTTTGTCAATTTACGCCTCCAACTCTGCGGATTAAAATAGCTTCTCGACTCTCCGCCAGATGGCGGATCGCTCGAAATTTCTCGGCCCTTCCACCTTTTCAGGGTTGCCTTGAGCAAGGTCGAAAGGCGGCTATCTCTCGTAAACGAGGAGTTTACTTCGAGCTTTATCTCGAGCCTGTCGAGAGATTGTCGAGAGTAGGCCCGGCGGGGGTCGAACCCGCGACGCTCGCCTTAAAAGGGCGACGCTCTACCACTGAGCTACGGGCCTATGGAAGATTATCTCTTCGATTTTTGCATTACACATATGGTGTGACTTTTCGCTCGCGGCTGCAAAATGTCCGGTTAATTATGACATTTTTCGCCGCTTCCGTTCGTTGCTCCAAGCATTTGCAACTCATCACTGAGCTACGGGCCTGAAGAATGTCCGGGGGACATTCTGAACGGAAGCGACTGCCAGTGATATATTTTCCTAATCACTGGCTAAGGAGCGAGCGAAGAGTCGTACGCTTGCGAGCCAACTTCCTTAAGAGGTATACTCCAATAATTTTACCTAATTTAGTCCCAATTCTCAATCATCTGGGAGTAGTTTCGGCAGTGACCACCGGCATTTCTTTGCCGTCATGAGTGTGCTGGATATGCATAAAAGCGCTGGTTGCGGCCACTGCGCCCATGGCGGCGGCGGTAATATCTTGCTTGAAATGGCCAAAAAAATTGGTGGTATCGCCAGCGGCGAGAATGCCTGG
Organism: Patescibacteria group bacterium; assembly: GCA_041477655.1. Classification (GTDB taxonomy): domain Bacteria; phylum Patescibacteriota; class UBA1384; order 2-12-FULL-50-11; family 2-12-FULL-50-11; genus JBGOUP01. The sequence continues at coordinate 6,253 of JBGOUP010000027.1, read as the reverse complement.
CACGTTTGTCTCCATCATATTGTTGACAATAACGTAATCATATTCGTCTAGTTTGACGCCAAGAGCATGAGCCAGCTCGACCTCTGGCTTGGCGCCAATTTCCACAAATAAACCATCCAGCGGTATCTCTCGACCGCCGACCAACTTGACGCCAGTCAATCTATCTTTACCAAGTAGCTGTTCGACTTGGGTGCCAAACATCAGCTCAACTTTTTCGCCAATGTGGCGTTTGATCCGTTCGTAATTGATCGGCTCGGCCTTGAGTACGTCGCCCCGGACAAACATGTAAATTTTATTAGCGTACCGGGTAGCTAGATTGACGCCTTTGACCGCGGCGTCGCCACCGCCAACCACGCCAATGGTTTTGCCCTTATAGAGCGGACCATCGCAGGTGGTGCAGTAGTGAACGCCTTTGCCCAGGGAAAATTCGTCTTCCTTGGCCAAGCCCAGTTTTTTTCGGGCGGCACCGACGGCCAAGATAACAGCCTTGGTTTCGATGGTTTCGCCAGCCTCAGTATTGACGGTGAAACCTGACCCACTTTTAGCCAGTCCGACCACCTTATCGTTTTTGATCTCTACTCCCAAACTTTCAACCTGATCTTTGACTTTCATAATCAGGTCGTAACCGTCAATTGACTTGTAGCCAGGATAATTTTCGATTATCCAGGCGGTTGAAGTAGCCCCGCCAAGTTCGTGGCCGATAACGATTACTTTATGTTCGTAACGGGCGGCATAAAGGGCGGCAGAAAGGCCGGCCATGCCAGAACCAACAATCACAACGTCTGTCATCAGTTTCTTAGCTTAACGCCTATATTTTAATCGAGCAAGAGCGACGTCTTAGGGCAATAATTCTGCTAAAATATCTAAGGTACATATATGGCTAAACATATCCGCAACACTTTTTTTACGGCTTTAGTCTTGATGCTGACTGCTTTTGGTCTTCGCTGGAATAAGATCGTAATCCAACGCGGACCCCAGCCATTAACCGGCCAGAGTGCTTTGGCCGGAGCCAGTAAAGCCAACGCCTCAGATTTTAAACTTGCTACTAGTTTCTCCCAGCCATCGGTCGGGCTAGGTCAGGAGAATTGGCTAAACGTTAAAACCTTGCCCTTCGCCCAACTAGATGTTCTAACGACCGATCCGCACGGTTCGAGGGATCAAGCGAATTCAGTTCACGCCAAGGCCGATGAGATGGGACATTACGCCACCCGTATTGTTGTCAGCGATTTCCATCAGATCGGCCAGTTCAAAACAACAATCACCGCTCAAATTAACGGTCAACAAGCGACAGTTCAGGATCATTACCAAGTTACCGCTCAATATGAAATGGCTCAATCTAAATACAATTACCCGCTTCTGCCATGAGCCGTAACTTGAACGTGGTAGCAATTGGTGGCGGCTCTGGGTTGGCCACGCTTCTGCGTGGCCTTAAATCTTTGCCGATTAACCTTTCAGCGGTGGTGACAATGAGCGACAACGGCGCTTCCAGTGGCCGACTTAGTCGCGAACTTGGTACCTTACCGCCCGGCGATGTTCGTAAATGCTTGGCGGCGCTTGCCAAAGACGAGTCTTTGCTTAATAAATTGTTTGAGTATCGTTTTCAACGGGGTCGAGGATTAAGCGGCCATTCGCTGGGCAATCTACTCTTGTTGGCACTGGCTGATATTACCGGCGATTTCGAGTCGGCCGTTGAAGCCAGCGGTAAAATCCTTTCTATTAAAGGAAAAGTTATCCCCTCAACTCTTGACCATGTCAGCTTAATCGGCAAGCTTGAAAACGGCCAGACGGCCTTGGGCGAGGTAGATATACCATTGTTGGCTCATCGTTTTGGGCTAGAGAGTGTCGAGTTGGTTCCGCCCAATGTTCGGGCCAACCCCAGTGCCGTCACCGCTATTAATGAGGCCGGTTTAATAATTATTGGTCCGGGCAGTCTTTATACCAGCCTGGTACCAAATTTCCTGATAGATGATATCCGCCGAGCCTACCAACACTCCCGAGCCTGGAAATTTTATGTTTGCAACGCTTCCACCGAACGAGGCGAAACCGAAGGCTACTCGGTTGAGGATCATATTAAGGTTATTCAAAAATACTCTGGCAAGGCTGAACTGACGGCGGCCTTGGTCAATAGTCACATCGTCGAAGTTTCTACTCAAGAAGGAAAACTTGGCGCCGTTCAAAACATTACCACCAAATCTCACTCGCTAGGCGGCGTGCCGATCTTTTTGGCCGATCTAATTAACCGTGAGCGACCGCTCTATCATGATTCACAGAAACTTGGCCAGACCGTTTGGTCGGTCTTAGAGCGAATTTCTCAATCTTTACCAGTTGCTAGCTCTTAACTGGATCGTTTACTTGGCCGGATTTGGGGTCAAGAACAAAATTTCGGCCAAGCGGGCTAACCGGAATTTCCGAGATAATTTTTTTGTCAACTAACTCGTTAAGGCTCTTGGGATTTCGGCCAAACTTTTGATGGAAAGTGGTAACGGCATCTTGGAGGCTGAAGAGCATCTCTAGATGCCCGACGTACTTGGCCGCCCGATCCTTAATATAGGTATCGTCAGTGGTGTCGTAGATTGTTTTGAAAATGCCATAAGCAATTTGGCGCTGGTCGGCCTGATTGTAATAAATGGCCACGAATAGCTTGGTAATGGGCGGAGCGCCGGGCAGATCAGCCGCTTTTTGAAATTCCTTGGCCGCCGAGACGTAGTCCTTTTTATAAATATGGTAAACAAGTCCGGTGTAATAGGGCATTTCCCAACTATCAGGCAAGTTCTGTTGGCCTTTTTTACCCAAAGCTATGGCTTGGTCAACGAAACCCTCGCCAGGCAAAATTAGCAAACCATTTTGGTAGGCAGTGGCAAATTTGGGCGACAGATCAGTGACGGTGTTAAAGAGTTCAGCCAGTTTTCGGTATTTGCCGTTGGGTGTGCCACCGCCGTAATACTGGATTAAGGTTAGCCAGTAATAATCGGCCATAAATTCAGTCGCGCCAAGGCTGGCAAGTTTGGCGGTCTGGGATGAGAGTGGTTGTGGCTCGATATAGACGTTGTAAGTAGTGTTAATTCGCGACGGGCTATAAAACTGCCAAGCGTCAAATCTAATTTGAGCCACGTAACCCAAAGCAAACAGACCGACGACCACGAAAACAGAGATATTTTTCCAGGCTAAAGGGTAGCTAGAACTCATCGCGCTTAAGAATGGCCATACCCGCGAGGAGCAAAGCGGCAGTGTAAGCGGCAAAGTAGAGGATAACAGCCGTAACTTGGGGAGATTGGGGGGTAAGGTTATAGATAATTTCATTACGCAAATTAAACTTCTCAAGGTTAGGAAAAACGTAATAGACTCCTTGTAGAGTGTACTTCAAGAATGGTTGAGATTTTTGGGAGATGGTTAGGATGCTAGTGCTAGAATGGCCAATTATAGCCAAACAAAAGGTGTAGATGGCGCTAGCGATGGGCGAAGTGAAACTGCCAAAGAGCATACCAATCGCTGTTAACAGCCAAGCCTCCATAAGCATAAAGCCAATCGCCGATAGAGCCGGCCAAGAGAAGGCCTTGGTTTTGTAGGCCAACAAAGCCAAAAATACTGCACCCATAATGGCTGTGGCAACGGCAATGGTTAAAGCCAGACCCAAAAACTTACCTAAATAGAAAACTTCGCGTTTGACTGGTTTTGATAAGACCAAATAGATAGTTTTCCGTTCCACCTCTCGAAAAACCAACTGGGTGCCAATGAAAATAGTAATCAGTAGCAGAAAAACCAACAACGCCGTCAAGCCAAAGCTCTGGATGACTCGAATATCCTGGCCAAGTGAGACAGACGCGGCCAGCAAGCTGGTGGCGATGACAAGGATAGAAAAACCAATCAGCGAATAGAGTATTCGATCACGAATTGTCTCTCGGAAAGTATTGTGGGCGATCACCCAAAGCGTTTTAAGCATCGCCCTTAACAGTGTCGTAAACATGAGTCCTGACTGTTTCCACGAAAACTTCTTCTAGTGTTTGCCGCTTTTGGCCGATTAATTCTTTGGGCGAGCCGATTTTTACAATCTTACCCTTATCTAGAATAGCCACCCGATCACACAACTCTTCGACATCGGCCAAAATATGGGAACTAAAGAAAACCGTTCGGCCATCTTTTTTCCACTGGCGAATTAGCTGCTTGAAATCCTGCCGGCCAATCGGATCCAAACCGTCAAGCGGTTCATCTAGTATCAGAAGTTCGGGCATATTTATCATCGCCACAGCAAAAGCCAGTCGTTGGTGCATGCCTTTGGAGAAATTTCGGGCTCGTATATCGGCTTTGCCTTTGAGCCCAACTTGGTTGAGTAGTCTATCGGTTCGCCTGGCCAGTTCTTGACGTTCAATACCGAACAAATCCCCGACAAATGTTAGAACCTCCCGAGCGGTTAAATATTGATAAAATTGAGGGTTCTCGCTCATGAAGCCCAGTATCCGATTGGCTTCCAATGTTCCGGCTGGATGATTGCCAATGATAATTTTGCCAGTAGTTGGACGAAGAAGTCCGACCATCATTTTGACGGTGGTAGTTTTACCGGCGCCATTTGGACCGAGAAAGCCAAAGACCTGGCCTTTTTTCACTTCCAGATTGAGTGATTTAATGACGGTAATATCTTCGCCCAATTGGTCGAAAACTTTGGACAGGTTCTGAATTTTCAGCATTACCAGTAAAATATATGCAATGAGATCGAAAAGCAACCAGCCAAAGATTGTGGCCGTAGTTGGACCAACATTAAGCGGCAAGACCAAACTTGGCCTTACCCTGGCTGAACGCTTTAATGGAGTGATTATTTCGGCCGATTCTCGTCAAGTCTACCGTGGGCTTGATGTTGGCACCAATAAAGAAGGCCAACCTGGCCAGTGGCGCCATCACCCAGCCAGATATATAGACGGTATACCCCAGTTGATAATCGATATTGCTGACCCAGGCGAGCGTTTCACTCTGGCCGATTGGCTAAAACAAGCAAGGGCGTTAGCCGAAGAAATTTGGCAAGCTGGACAGTTACCTATTGTCGTTGGCGGGACTGGATTGTATGTTCGGGCGCTGATAGAAAACTGGCAATTAGGCGGTCAGAACCCCCAACTGCGCCAGAAACTAGAGATGATGTCGTTAATTGAGCTTCAAGAACAAGCCCGAGACCTAGGTCTGAACGAGTCCGATTGGCAAAATCACCGACGTTTGGTCCGGACACTGGAACGCCAACAATCGCCAAGCCAAGTTGTTGATAGCCCAACCAATCAGCAGTCGCTTGTCATAATGCCAATTGTTGAGAGGTCAGTGCTCTACCAGAAATCCGACGCCCGTGTTGAGCAGATTTTTCCCCGACTTTGCCGGGAAGTCAAAGAACTGACCGATAGAGGTGTTTCAGCCCAATGGCTTGACGACATCGGTCTTGAATACCGTTTCGCTAGCCGATTCGTCAGGGGAGATCTCACCGACCAAGAGGCTGTGGGTAAGCTTCAGAGAGCTGTTCGGAGTCTCATCCGCCGCCAGATAACTTGGTGGAAAACTACTAATAACGTTAAATCTGTTGAATTTGAAGATAAGGCCGCTAAGTTAGTCGAACGATTCCTAGCCACTTGATTGTTAAGTGGCGTCAAGTGATTTTGTTGGTATATTAAAGATATGCACTGCCCATTGTGTGATGGCGATCTTGAGCCACTCAAGCTTCAATCTAATGACGGTGAACTTCGCCAATCTCGGCGGTGCAATCGCTGTGGCGGTTTCTGGTTTGAGAAAGATATGGATAATGATTTATCCGGTGAATCAGTTGGCGATTACGACACCGCCCAACCAAATTACTCGCTCCAGTCGAGCAATCTCTCTTGCCCGACTGATCAAACTTTGCTCGATCAATCCGAGGCCGATGTTCAACCAACCGGTCTAAAAATCTGGAGTTGTCCGGAGTGTAGCGGAACTTTTTATCCTCGCGGACAATTGGCGTTGGCAACCGATTGGCAGGCCGAACAGTCTAAAGAACGATCCCTAGGCGTTTACTCGCGATCTCGAGCGGCACTGGCGGTAGCCTTAGTTGTCTTAGGTGTTAGTGCCGCTTCAGCTGTTTTTACTGGAAATTATCAAGCGGTTACGGCCACCTCCACCCTGCCAATGGCCTCACCCAATACCTTAATCCTGGTTCTGTTGGCCGTTACCTACCTGGCTGGCACCACCCTAGCGGTTTTGGGCCGAAAGACCTCAATTATTCTCATGGGTTGGGCGGTGATAGTTGTCT
>JBGOUP010000014.1:0-23238 GCA_041477655.1 Patescibacteria group bacterium | reverse complement strand
TCTATTTCTTTGTGGTTGTACCTCTTTACTACTTTTCTGTACGGCTTGGTATAATTCATGCCGATGAGAGAGGGACCTTTCTTTTTTTAGCCGCCCTTACTCTTCCGGCGCTAGTCTATTTCTCGTTGCATGGCAGTAAAAAATACTTAGTACTACCATCGTTTGATATCAAGAAAATCTGGAGACATCACTGGCCGCTTCTGGTAGTGTCAGTAGGTTTCCTTCTAATACAGCTAACCTTTTTTCATTTTTCTTATCGGTTCATCCCCGAGTGGGACAGTTATTCGAAATTATCAGAAATCGAACAATCTCTGGCCGTGGGGGAAATAAGCAATACCTACCGAGGGTTTTTTACCGCCGCAGTTGCATTAGTGTCCGCCGTTGCCAATATTAACTCTTATTGGCTATTCGTATATTGGTTAGTACCGCTTCATATAGTGGTGTTTGTGACCCTCTATCTGATATGTTTGCGTGTTGAGATCAAAAATCAGTGGCTAACCTTTCTTTACTTGCTTACCCCACTAGCAATACCAGTTTTCATGATGGAGGTTGCAATTATTCGGCCCCAAAGCATTGTGGTGATATTTTTATTGCCTTTAGTTTACTTCTATTGGCGTGCTCTGGTTAATAATTACTGGTTAGATTGGACGGTAGTCGGGCTAATAACAGTCTTTGGCTTGTACTATCACGAACTTTTTTTCTTCTTGCTGTTTCTGTTTGTAACTGCCGGAATATACCTTGGAATTAAAATAGTCCGGAGTGTTAAAATCGCAAAAATAGCCAAGGCGCTAATAGGTTTGAATCTCCTTCAGCTATTAGCGATTATCGCGATTTTAAGTACAAAGTTTTACTATTTTAGATTGGCCGGTTGGGCGGTGAAGAAAATACTGACCGATGTTAGCGATGTGAATAGCTATAAATTATGGTTCTTGGGGTCCAATATTAGTGCGGATGGCCTAATCCTTGGCTGGCCAGGTGTCGCGGGAGCTTTTAAATACTATGGTTATTACATAGGCCCGGCGGTGTTAATTTCTGTCCTTTACCTCATCACTAGACGTAAACATGTTTGGTCGAAGCCGAGAAATAATCAGCTGGTAGTGATTAGCGCAACAGTTGCCTTATTCTTTTTTGTTTTTGCTGAGTTACTGCCCCGCATCAACTTCTCCTTATTGCCAGAGCGCTACTGGATCTTAATTAGTTTGAGCATTTTAGGGGCAGTTGCGGTGATACTAAAATCTCTAGACCGAACTAAACTAACTTCTCTATTTCTGATCGCTTGGGCAGTTTCCATATCAGTAGGAATTGCGGGCTCGGCATACGTTGCTTCGAGTAAGGGGTCTCTGATATCTGCCAACGAATACTTGTCCGCCAATTGGCTAAAAATGTCCACGAATCCGGGAGATATCATTGTCAGCCAAGAAGCTAACGGTCCGCTCATTCGGTATTTTGCCCAGCGAGAATTGATAGTTCCAGATGAAGAGTTTTTTCTTAGTCCGGCATTACAACCTCTACAAATAAATAATGAACGTGCAAAGGCTCAAAAAAAACTAGAAGAAGAGAAGCAGCGCTTGTCAGCAATTTCAAGCACGAATCTAGGTCTCGACAGTAACTCGCTTGCAGAATTAAGGAATGAGTTGACAGATATAGAAGCGAGAATCCACAATCTCCAGAACTCTGTTAAAAGTCTACCCCCTCGCCGTGAAATCCCATCGTCTGTTTATGTCCTCTACTCGGAAGATAAGTTGAAGGGTCTCTATGCCCAGCGAGAGTGGTGGCAGAAGGCGAACTTCTTCAATGCAAAACTCGATAAATTCAATCAAGCTTATCCAGTAGTTTATAAAGAAAATGGGATTACGATTTGGAGAATCCGTTGATGTGCGGGATAGCAGGGAAGGTTCTTCTTAATCGTGGTGAGATAACTAGTGAAAGCTTGCGGGCAATGGGCCAGGCAATTTATCACCGCGGACCCGACGACTCGGGGACTTATATATCTCCGGATAAAAAAGTTGGTTTAAGTTTTAGGCGACTTTCGATAATTGATCTTTCGGAAAAAGGCCATCAGCCGATGAACTACTTAGGTCGCTACTGGATAATTTTTAATGGCGAGATTTATAACTTTCAAAGTCTTCGCACTTCGCTCCAAAAGGAAGGCTATAAGTTCCGCTCGCGCACTGACACTGAAGTAATCACCGCTCTTTATGACAAATATGGCGAAAAAGCAGTTGAACATCTGCGGGGGATGTTCGCTTTTGTCATTTACGATGAAAAAGAAAAAGTCCTATTCGGTGCCCGCGACCGGGTCGGCAAGAAACCGTTTAAGTACTTTTTAGATGGCCAGGTTTTTATTTTTGCTTCCGAGCTCAAAGCGATTCTGACACAAAAAGAATATAAAAAAGCGCCGGATTACGAGGCTATCCACCACTACCTAACCTATCAGTACGTTCCGGCGCCGTTAACGGGCTTTCAGGGCATCAAAAAGCTGGAACCAGGTCATTGGATGAAGGTGCATACAACAACAGGCAAGGTTGAAATCAAGCGTTACTGGCGCTTGGACTACTCAAAAAAATTGGCCTTAAGCGAAGAGCAGTGGCAGAAGAAAATCATTGCCAAACTAGAAGAAGCTGTCGCCCTGCGCATGATTGCAGATGTGCCTTTAGGGGCGTTTTTGTCAGGTGGTATTGACTCAAGCGCGATCGTGGCACTGATGAGTCGGCATTCGAACTCTCCCATTAAAACATTTTCCATCGGCTTTAAGGAGCAGGCTTTCAGTGAGCTACCCTTTGCCCGGAAGGTAGCCGACAAATTTAAAACTGATCACAGTGAAATTATTGTTGAGCCTAATGCTGTCGAGACCTTGCCTCTGCTCGTACGGCACTACGAAGAGCCCTACGCTGATTCTAGTGCCCTGCCGACGTACTATGTCAGCCAAGCCACCCGAAAATACGTCACGGTGGCTTTGAACGGCGACGGCGGCGATGAGAACTTTGCCGGCTACTCCCGCTATTCAGTGCAGAAGTTCGCTCTGGCCTATGGCCGTTTTCAGTTATTACACCAAACACTTGGCAAGCCGGTAGCAAAAGCGATGTACGGCGCCGTAAAAAACACCTTTTTTGAACGTGCCAACCGCTTCGCTCAAACGATGGGCAAGTCGTACGACCGGCGCTACGTCAATTACATCTGCTATTTCACCAACGAGGCGAAAAACCATCTTTACACCGATTCGTTTTGTTCCCAGATGAGTTCTCTTGACAGCGAGAATCTGCTCACCGCCAAATTTAGGGAGGCCAAAACCCCCGACAAGCTCGACCAAACTTTATACGCCGACTTTGTCAGCTATCTGCCAGACGATTTGCTCGCTAAAGTTGATATCGCCAGCATGGCGGTATCACTTGAGAGCCGATCGCCATTTTTGGATCACGAACTGCTAGAGCTCACCGCTAAGATGCCATTTGATATTAAGCTCAAAGGCCGCGATCAGAAGAAATATATTTTAAAGGAAGCTCTGCGTGGTTTGATTCCTGATGAGGTGATGTATCGACCGAAAATGGGCTTCGGGGTACCGATTGAAGCCTGGTTCCGGGGAGATTTGAACCAGTATATCCGTTCAATCCTGATGTCCAAAAAAATGAGTCTGCGCGGGCTTTTTAAAAGTGATTCTGTTAGAGAAATCATCGAAGGTCACGAAAAAACTAAAATCAATTTTGCCAATCAGCTGTGGGCTCTGCTGACCCTGGAGTTGTGGTTTAGGGAGTACTTCGATTAAACTCTATTGCAATGAGGAAAAGGTTTGTCCGTTATCTTCGCTGTCCTGTCGCTGACCAAACCTTATTTCTGAAAGTTTTTAAAATGAATGGTGAACAGGTTGTATATGGCCTTTTGGAAACCAAAGATACCTGGTATCCGATTATTAACGGCGTACCAAGACTGTTAATCGGGGAGTTGAAGACAAGTCTTCTGCGGGCTCACCAGCCCTTTTTCGAGAAGTACCGTCGTTTGTTGGGAGATAAGATAAATCGCGAGTGGAGCGCAGCCATTGGGAGCATCCCTAATCTCGATGCTTTTTTGAAACATCAGAAAAAAACGGCCGAAAGTTTTGCTTATGAATGGCAATACATCTACAAGGAAAATGACTACGAGAAACAGAATTTTTTTCATTTTTTAAACCCGTTTGTGGCCGAAGCAGACCTTAAAAACAAAGTCACGCTTGATATCGGTTGTGGCTCGGGAAGGTTTACTAAATGGGCGGCTCTGTCGGGTACGAAAGTGTCATTTGGTAGCGATTTGGGCGAAACAGTTGAAGCCGCCTACAAGATGACGAAAAACTTAGTCAACGTCTGCATCGTTCAGGCAGACATTTACGCTATGCCTTTTCGCGATGCTTTCGATCTTACCTACTCAATCGGTGTCCTGCACCATTTGCCAAAGCCTCAAGAAGGATTTAGTAGGTTGATCAAAGTTCTGAAAAAGGGCGGGCGGATGCTAATTTGGGTCTATAACCGCCACGGTAATGCCAGGGCGATTTACTTCTACGAGCCACTTCGTGCTACGCTAAAGAATCTGCCAAAGCCGTTGCTTTATAAGTTCTGCTACTTGCCCGCAGCAGTAGTGCACGGCATCAACTACTTGACCGTAGTCCTAGAGAAAGGTGGCAAAAAAGCTTTAGCTAAAAAAATGCCATTTTCCTATTACGCCAACTTTCCGTTCAATATGAAGTTAAACGATGCTTTTGATGTGCTGGCAACGCCGAAAAGCAATTACTACTACAAGGAAGAGGTCGAAAGATGGTTCAAACGTAGCTCACTAGAGGGCGTTCAAAGCTATGAGCATTCGGTAGCTGGCATCACATGTATCGGCCAATATACAGGGGATGCCACAACGCTTAGTGAGCGTCATGATTCATTATGAAAAATGAATCTCCCTGGGCTCTCGCCCAGGGTATCTTCTTCCTCGCTTCGCGCCGCCGTGCTTCGAAAAGCGGCGAGGGCTCTCATCCACGGGCTATCGCCCGTGGTATTCTCGCGAAGAATAAAAACCGCGTTGTTCATCTGATTGTCACCCTAGATAGCGGCGGGTGCGAAAACATGTTGGCCCGGACTCTGCCCGTAATGCCCTCGGGACTCGAGCATATTGTCGTGACACTTCAGGGACCAGGTGAGCTGGCCGGTAAGTTTAGGGATCGGGGCGTTAAAGTCATAAGTTTAAATCTACAAAGCTTATACAATCTCAAAAGTTTACTCGGCTTAGTCAGAGAAATTAGGGAGCTTAGGCCTTCGATAGTTATCACCTATCTTTTCCACGCCGATTTTGTCGGCCGACTTTTTTTGCAGCGGCGCTTGAAAGTTCCGGTCGTACCGTTTTTACGAACCACGTATAACTTCTCCCGTTATTGGCCGGCTAGGCTCTTTGAGAAACTGACCAAACAATGGGTCCGTCACTACCTGGCTAACTCGATAGCGGTTAAAGATTATTACGTCCAACAGATCGGTGTGTCGACTGACAAGATTACCGTGATCCCAAATGGCCTGGAGCTGGCGGTTTTTGACCAGGCTGACCGAAACAAGGTTGTCGCCGAACTCAATCTGCCAATCCGGAGGTTTGTAATTAGTTGCGTCGCCAACCTATCTTTGAATAAAGGCCAACAGTACTTACTGAAGGCGTTTGACCGGATCCACCGCTCGTATCCGGAAGTATGGCTACTCATTGTCGGAACAGGCGAGCAGGCCAACGAACTGCAAAAACAGGCCAAGATATGTTCTGGTAGCAACCAGATTGTATTCATGGGTCGTCGGCACGACGTGACGGATATCTTGGTTGCCAGCGATGCCTTTGCCTTGCCGACGCTATTCGAAGGGATGTCTAACGCCCTTCTGGAGGCGATGGCTGCTGGCTTGCCGATTGTTACCACCGATATTCCAGAAAATCGGGCGATTATCACCGACCAGCAGACCGGCCTTCTCTGCGAAGTGGCCGACGCGACCGACCTGCAAAAAGAGTTGCAACTGTTGCTTGACGAGCCAAAACTGTGTCGGAAGCTCGGCGATAACGCTAGGCGGTTTATTGAATATAATTTTCAGCTACCGGTCATCGCGAAGCGCTGGAATGAAACAATCAGGATTCTTCAAATTAATGATTAAGGATCTTTACGAGTCGACTTATGAAACCGGTCGGTATTTCATTTTTGGTAAGAACTGGCAAGTATTTCTCGCTGGCTTAAACGAGAAGAGAATTATTGAGGCAGAAGAGTCACTCATCCAATTTCTGGGAGGTCGAGAAAAGATTAGGGGTAAGTCATTTGTTGACATTGGTTGCGGTAGCGGCCTCTTTTCGCTTGCCGCTTTTCGTTTGGGCGCCAAAAAAGTCATAAGTGTGGATGTCGATAAATATTCTATTGCTTGTGTCGCTCACCTGCGAAAAACTGTTGAGATACCAGACAAATGGGAAATTAGACATGGTTCGGTGCTTAATCCCGATTTTCTAAAGTCTTTAGGGACTTTTGATATTGTCTACTCCTGGGGTGTCTTGCATCACACGGGGGACATGTATCAAGCGCTGATAAATATCGTTCCCCTCGTTAAAAATGTGGGGCGACTCTATATCGCTATCTACAATGACAACAATAAATTGCTGGAAGGAACGTCTAGCTTTTGGCTTAGATTAAAAAAGTTTTATAACGGTCAAAGTGGTAAAGCCAAAAAACTCATCGAAGCCCTTTACACTGCTTACTACGTTCTAGGTCTAACGGTAAGTGGGGTCAATCCCGCTCAATACATACGTCAGTACCATACCTTGAGAGGGATGGACTTCACAACCGATATCAAAGATTGGTTAGGAGGATACCCGTATGAATACGCCAGTGTTCAGACTATAACGTCATTTTATAAGAAACTGGGGTTTACTCGCAAAAAATTCACTCAAGCAAGAAGCATCGGCTGTAATGAGTTTCTTTTTGTGAGGAGTCGGGCACTATCTTAGCGATTCCAATGTTCTCATCCACTCAGAAGACAGTGAACTAACATTGTGGTTCTCTCCAACGTACTTTCGAATTGCCTTCGAACATTCAAGCCACTTCTTATTACTAGCCATTAGCTCTCTGATGCAGACAATAAATTCAGACATATTTCCGTTCCCAAAACACCCAAGCCCGTGGTGCGTTATTACATTGTCTGGGTTTACCTTCCAGTAGGCGACAGGGGTACTTCCAAGTCCGCTCTGAATCAAAGTAAACGTAAATCCTTCAAAGTCCGAAGTATTGACAAAGACTTTAGCCTGATCAAAGAAGGGTTGTATCTTGGCGTATGGCACGTAATTAATGAACTCAACATTAGGCAGTGAAGCGGCGTGTTCCTTCACCTTGTTAAACAATTTTTCGTCGTGAGCCTGTTTGGAGCAAATCATTACAAGCTGATACTGCGGCAGCCTTTCGGCAATCTCCAAAAAAGCTTCAGGGTTCTTCAATCTCTCACAACGAGCCACCCATAAGATGTAATTTCTCTTCTTTTGGCTACTCTTGATGGGAGAAAATGCTCCTAAGTTTATATGAGCTAACTGCTTTAAGTTATTAGGATAGCTACTCATTAACAGGGATTGATGCTTTCGGACAGAGGTAACAACACGGTCGGCGTGAGTCAGCCCAAATTCAAATAATCTACCCCTGATACCATTATTTCGAGCATAGTGTCGATTGCAGTCTATATCAGAAGCGGTTCTGTAGATGAATTTCTTCTTCTTAACGCGACAGAAGTAACTAATGACCCCAACCTCTGGTCCTGCTCCAGAGGTTACGTAGATATCTGCGTTTGCATATGATAGAACCTTCCAAAAAACTAATAAACTCTTGAAAAGGCGTGTTATATTGCCCCCGCCTAGTTTAACGGATCTTAGAACTTTTATTTCGCCGAATTTTTTGATGCTCTCTTGACCCCAATCTCCAGTTACCACTGTTGTATCTAATTTACCTCCCAAACCCTTAGCTAAGGTATACATATCAAGTTCAGCACCTCCCATGGGAGCCGAGCTCTTCGGGTCGAATAAACAGTAGACGTTAAGGTTAACTATACAAATCTTTAGCATCTTTTCGCCCAACTTATTTTGAGGCATTTATTACCTGGGGGTGAGCGAAGAAATGAAGCTTTAAGTTCTTGCTTAAAGGGAGGTTTATAAAATCTCTCTTAAGAGTAATGAGATCAGTATGATAACTTAGAGAGCTATCCTGAATTACGAACGGTGTTGCCATTTTCTTTCCTAGCTACGATCAACCGGGTGTTGGTACATATACTTTTATATCTGTTGTAGACTTTTACAGGGTAATGTTTGGTATAGAGTAGATAATCATTAATATAGGCAATCTTGACTTTATTTTTATTTAGAATACGTATCACCTCGTCCCATTCAATATGATCATCAGGAAAGACGTGAATATCCCCTTCCACCCTAAAGCGAGGGTTGAGAAGCGATTTAATAAAGAATAGCCAGTAGCGTGGCGTTAGAAGGTGGAGTAAGCGCTCGGACTTTGTATTTTCTAATAGAAAATTATTAATTTTTTGGGAGTACTCTTTATAATCTGCGTTATTTTCCCAATTATCAGGAGCAGCTTCGTGATCTATATACAGTACCCCGCCAGGTTTAAGGACGCGAGCAAATTCTTTAATTACCCCTAAGTAGTCTGGAATATGGTGGAGTACCGAATAGGTGCAAATAAAGTCGTAGCTATTATCTGTTGCAATATTCGACAAATCTTCACCGTTGAGCAGTAGAGTGTCGAGGTTCTTTCCAAGCTGGTCTCGATATCTGCTCATAACAAGGGCTAGGAAGCCAGGAGAGATATCAGCCGAGACAATGTTTAACCGCATTTTTAATAGGTGTCGAGTCATATTGCCAGTTCCGCAACCATAATCCAAGCAACGAATTGGGCTTGCGTCTGTTCGTATTTCTTTGACGGCGCTTTGTAGAGCGACCCGCAATCTTTTCTGTTCAATGTCGTTGTAGATCTCGCCATGCTCCTTCTCGTATTGTTGAGCCACCTTGTCGTGTGCCCTTACGTTCTGTAAAATCTGGGTATTTCTTTTAGAAATATTACTGCGTCGATATAATTTATCTAACCCAAGAAGCAAATAGACATAATAAAGTGCTATCTCTAAAGTATATAAATAACCTTGAAGTGAGTAACGAATACGGTATTTTGTTAGGGCAAGTAAATTGATCTTCAGAGCCATATAAACCTGACCACGAAGCCGCACCTCGCTCACATTATTACCATGAGATATGCGATACATATAGAGTCTCTTTGGTAGAGTCTCAAATTTCGTTCCCTGACAATAAAAGCGTAAATAAAGCTCTACGTCTTCTGCATTATCAAATTTTGAGTTAAAGAGGCCGTACTTATCAAATAATATCTTACGGATCATACATGTAGGATTGTGAACAGGCACCTTCCCCCCCCGGAATTGGATAGGGCTATGATAACCTAGTTTATAGTCCCCGGGGTTGTCGGTAAATGTGTAAAATCCGCAACCCAGTACTCCTAATTCAGGATGACTCTCTAGATAGTCGACTTGCCGTTCTAAGCGCTCGGGTAAGCAGATGTCGTCTGAGTCAGCAATAGCAATGTATTTTCCCCTTGCTTTGGTTATAGCTTTATTGCGGGTGGCCGACTGCCCGAGATTCTTTCCGTTCTTGAGATAGATAACTCTTTTATCTTTCCGGGTATATTTCTGAATAATTATGCTGGAATTGTCAGTTGAGCCATCGTCTATAATGAATAGTTCAAAGTTTGAATATGTTTGGTTAAGAATACCCTCAATTGCTTCAGGTAAGAATATGGCATTATTGTATGCCGCCATAACTATAGAAACCAAAGGGTAATTTGTTTGTTTATAGTGACTATGCATAGACTACTCCGGATTTAACAGTGCTGTCTTTTTGGGCAGTGATTGTATGAGGGATGTTGGCATGACAACAAAGTTCCTCACCGGCCTTGAGGTAGTATATTTTATTACGGGCGACAATTTGCAATTCACCTTCTACAACTTTAAGTATTTTCGTTGGAATTGACGTAAGCCTAGACTTATCAGGATAAAACTGTCTGGTAATTGTTTCACCTTTTTTAAGTCGAAGTTCTTGGGTTGGGCATGAATATAAGGCTCGGGAAGGAGTGTCCAGAGTAAACTTTAGAGGATATAAACCGCGTTTAATCAATGATGAGTTACTTAACTTGTTATCGTCATCCCAATTAGCAAAAAGCTCCTCTTTCAACCCGCCGACCGTAAGTGGCAACAACTTTGAGCCATAGTCAAAAAGTGATTTCTCTAAATTAAAAGGGCTGGCGATAGGATAGCAGACAAAGCGAATGCCAAGGACCGAGACTAATTTATTGATCTGGAACCAAAAGGCCCGATTTTTGGGGTAGATAAATAAACAATTTTCCATTAGTGCTTGGACTAAAAACGGCACCTTTATTAAAGCCTTTTTCTCGATCGCTAGGAGTTTTTGAAAATACTTTTTTCGACAGACGCTCGTCAACGAATAGGGGTAGAAATGGCTATTATGTTCTTTGAGATAGTCGAGGTTTTTCTCGGAAAACTCAAAAGAGAAGAAATGCTGAGAATAATTCGGGTAGAGTCCCTCGGCACTCTGAACGGTTAAGCCGATATTAAAAAACGAGTAGGCAAAATATTCGATCTTTGAATTAATCATGTCTTGTATGACTGCCTGGAAATGATCGAGTGGCTTCAAAAGAAAGTGATCCTCGAGGAAAACGTAAATGTAGTCGTATTTTGACTTTTCCAGCATTTTACCCGTACTCTTTGCCCAATTAGTATCATCGAGACCAGAGAAGAACTGGCAGGTTTCTTTAGAGTTAGGTAAATTTTCCTGAATGTATTTTTGCACCTTCTGGCGATACTTCCCTCGTATATTGATCAACCAGTTATCGGAAATAGCGTATACACGTGGGAATGTTTGCTTAAAAAACCCAAACTTAATATCTGAATTTATGAAAACATTACAGACCGCAGTTACCATCTCTTACTCAAAATAAACAATGTTGGGATTGATGGTTTTCAGCTGTTTAACAATTTCGTCTTTATAGATGCCAACTTTCAATATTACCCCGACCTTGCCTTGGCCAGCCAAAACGTGAGGGTTCTCAACTTTCAACGTTGAGCCATATAGGCGCCGGCCTTGTTTGGGCTTAGAGTTATCGAGCAAACTGACAATCCACTTTGGTTCCAAGCCAAATTCAAGCAGATACTGAGAGAAGATGTGGGCTCCAAAAAGATAGATTGGACCGTCAAACGTATTAATGCGCTTGTTGAGACTTTTTACTAATTCTTGGTGATAATCAACAAAATCGAGAAATATTTTTTTGTATTCATCGTGTTTATTTTCTAGTGGTGGTAGTGGCAATGGCTTCTCTACTTTCTCGGCCGTATAGAAATAGGAGTGATCTTTATAGGCAATTTTTTCTTTGATAGAAAAGCCATATTTAATCAGTAAATGATCGACAAAATAATCAGTTAGAAACATCGTGTGTTCGAAATTGAGAGCATTTGTATACTTGCGTTCTAGCCAAAGTTTCAAGTTCGGATAGGCAAAGATAAGTTTCTGGCCGGCCTGCAGATACTTGGATAGTGCATCCACGAAGCCCTGGGGGTCATAGACATGCTCCATCAGCTGGGAGAAGACGATGGCGTCAACCTCGCCTTGATACTTAAACCTTTCATCAAAAAAGGCAGCAATTACTTTGAGTCGGTCGGTTTCCTTAACCCAAGGGTTGGGTTCAATAATCGTCCAATCGGTTTTTTGGGTTTGACTAAGAAAGATCTTAGCTAAGTCCCCAGCGCCGCCACCAATTTCTAAAATGTGCTGAGGTGATTGTTTGGTGATATAGTCGGCCAGGTCGTGATAATACTGCTGCCAGGTTGGTCCAGTCCCGTCAACGTGCTGAGCTTGGTAGAGAATGTCGAGGGGAATGAGCTTATCCAGCTGAATGACGCCGGTTTCCGGGTCGATGGCCCAGCTCATATCAGCTCGTAAATCAGCAGTGGCCGGTTCCTCGACGCAGCCAAAGAAAACGGGGAAGTTTTTAAAGGTGTAGAGCGGCTCTAAATTCTCTTGGCCGGTCATGACGCTTTTCTTTCTGGCGATATATTTCATAGTATTATTTCCTCCAGGCACCTGAGCCGTCTTTAAACTTGTGACTATGTAAATCAAATGGCTCAAAGAATTTCTCCAGCACGTGCAGAACAGCTTCAGCGACTGCTCCTTCACCGCCTCGAGCGTTGGTCACAAAATCGGCTGCAGTCTTAGTATGAGAGAATGCATTAGCTGGAGCAATGGAGTAGGCGATGTGCTTGAAAACCAGCGGATCAAAGATTCCGTCTCCCATGTAAATTGTAACTGTGGGGTCAAATCGTTCTTTAATCCAATCAATTCGTTCAAAGGTACTGACTAAATCAAGCGGATATTCCATATCATCAACGATGCGTTTTTTAGTAATGGCAAAACCACGTTTGTCACCACTGACCATATGAATGTGCATTGCATCTTTAACCAGCGACAAGGCGTCGGCATCAGCGTCGCCGTATGTCTTCATTACCTTGCCATCAGCAGTGTAATGAAATTTGCCGTCGGTAAAGACCCCGTCAACGTCAAAAATAAAATTTGCTGGCTTCTTATCCGCAGTAAGATTTACAGGTGTTTTACTAGGCATTGAGAGCGTTGGACAGATTATAACAGCCGTAATAGTAAAGAAACAGGTCAAGCGGATGATGGTGCAACGGTGACATGTTCAGCCAGATGATCGCCGTTAGGATCCGGACTTTTTTCTGGTCAAGTTTCTCTTGCTTGAGGAAGCGGAATAACTCATCCTGACACTCTATTAGATTACTCCGTCGTAAGATGTCGCAGGTCACCTGGTTTCCCGAAATACTAATCTCAAACTGATTGTCGGAGACAATTTTGTGGTTGACGATCAGGTTGTGGTTGAGCTTGGCTAGATCGTAATACTGATCACCAGACTCAAGTAAGCCACCGAAATCTTGCCGCCAGTCTAACAGGCAGTAACCGTCTTTAGTTTTAATGATATTATCGAGAATGAAATCACCGTGAAAATGAGTTTGTTTGGCGTTACTTAACCATTGCCAGTCAACTTCCTCTAACAACGAGCGCAATGGCGCTATGGTCATACCGTTAATGACCATCTGCTTATCATGAATCCCTCGAGTTTGCCAGAGCTGTTTTAGACGTGTTGCCGTTTTGGCGTGATAGAAATCGTGAACAGTTTTCTTGAACTCTCGGTCACTGACCTCGCTCGTTTTCTTCCAAAGGTGGGTCTTTGCCCAGGCTAAAAAGTCAGAAAAATTAGACCGATTGGCAACGTCAGAATAGAGCTCACCTTGAGCAAACTTGTAGCGATAAAAGTTCTGGCCAGCGGCCTCAATTTTCGGCACCAGACCATCTAAGATTTTGGCTCGTTTGACCCGGTTTTGAATTGTCTGTTGGTCGTGAAAAAATTTGACCACAAAGTCGTCAAAAATAAGGATTGATTCACCCAGCTTATCAAGGATATGAAATGAGTCTGTTACTTGGGCTCGGGCTTGGTGTAAGCTTTCGACATTGCCGGTGTCGAACCATTCCTTAAATTCCCGAACGGCAAATGAGACATCATTATCGATCATTCGATTGATGGTGTGAATGTCGCCCAGCGCTTGATTGGTCGATTCTTGATTGTAGAGCGCCTTTTTATGTCGCCAAAAATCCTTATAGTCCTTAACGCCAACCAAGCCGATGTGGAGAAAGTCTGGGTTAATAGCGGCTCCCTTCTCTTGGATCCGCTGGATTTTACCATTCATCAAATCAAACGAGGCGTAGTGAGATGAGCCTGGTCCTTGGAAGCCACCGACCCAGTTACGATCTGGGTAGGGAACGGCCTCGGTCACCAGCGTATCGCACGCATGATAGACAAAGGGGGTTTGGAGGTGCGGGGCCGCTTGGAGCATGGAGTAAGCCAGACTACTGCCCTCACCTTGGTAGCGGTCAACATCAACAAAGGTGAACTGTCGATCAGGATAGGCCATGGTCAGAAATTCTTTGACCTGGTCGGCGAAATAACCAGTTGTGATCACAAACTCGGTGTCAGCTGGGTAGCGGTCAATAATATACGAGATAGCTGGTTTACGCCCAATTTTCACCAAGGCTTTACTCGTATACTGGGTAATCTCGCCTAGGCGGGAGCCGAGACCGGAGGTAGTTATGAGAACTTTCATAGATCTGCTTATTTTTTCAATACTTGGTTGATTGTTTGGCGAAGTTGAGTAATTTTTTGATCAACCGGCGCTTCTTGGGGGCGAAAAATAGTAGAGCTGCCGCAAACGAGCATATTAGCTCCGGCTTGAATCATTTCCGGAGCGCTTTCGGGCGTTACTCCGCCATCGACTTGAATTAGAAAGTTCGGTCGATCCTTAACCAGTTGTTTGACTTGGCTAATTTTCTTCATCATGCTCCCAATGAGTTTATGACCAACGATACCGGGGTTGATAGCCATTAAAACAATTATGTCGATATCATCAAGAACGTACTCCAGACTGGATAGGGATGTGGCTGGGTTGAGAGCGACGCCGGGTTTCATTCCAGCCTGGCGAATTAAGTGAATAGTTCGATGCAGATGTGGGCAGGCCTCGACATGAACAGCAAAATAATCTGCCCCGACTTTGGCAAAAATCTCGATATATGGCTCGGGGTTCTGGACCATCATGTGAACAGCAACTGGGATCTTGGTGGCTTTTTTTACCGCTTGAAGCATCTCCGGATGTAAGCCGTAACGTGGCACAAACGAACCGTCCATGACGTCGAAGTGAATAAAATCAATCTGACCCGCTTCGAGATTCTCCATCTCATCGGCTAAGTGCAACATATCGGCACAGACTAACGACGCAGCTAAGTAATATGGTTTCGATTTAAGTGGCATTACTCAAGGTTAGAATGTCTAGCCCACATAGTATAGTGTGTTTCTTTCATCTTCTCCATAAGCATTAATACCAGCGCGTCGAAGAATACGCCCAAACATTGCTCATTTAGAGTAGTCATCGGTTGAACAGAGGTAAAACCGCCCACCTGCTTAGCCTTAGACGGTGTCTTGAGAACGACAATTTGATCAGCCAGTTTACCCATCCGGGAACCCGGATTACTGGTAATCAATCCAATGCACGTACCGTTTTTCTTACCGATCTCCACCAGATCGTAGATAGTTTGGGTTTCCCCCGAGCCGGAAGCAACCAGTAATAAGTCGCCATCGGCAATGGCTGGCACGGTTGAGTCACCGTATGTCCATGTTTTTAAGCCTAGGTGACCTAGACGCATGCCGAAGCCACGAATCGCCATTCCCACTCGGCCGGCACCGCAGACAATAATCTTGTCCGTATCAAGAATGAGACTTATCAGCTGGTCAACCTGCTTTTGATCAACAGATTTTAAGACACTGCCAATCTCGCCGAGGATGGTGGAAATATGTGAGTTGATATCTTTAGCCATTATTGTCTTCTGATGAGAATATACCCGAGTCTGGTCTACCTTGGAAGGGAAAGGCATGTAAATTAAAAGCCGGGGCGCTGGAAAGCGCCCCGTGTAAGTCAGATCATTTCGAGTAAACGGACGGCCGTTTGGATGGGGGGACCAAGCAACGCCAGACGAGCCGGTTGGTTGGTGATGGGGACACAGGCAATATACTCGTCCACTCCCCGACCACCACAGTCACGTGACAGATAGACCAACAACAGGTCCTTCTCCCGCTCGATCAAAACTACCGGTCGGCGCTTCAGGAAACGGACTAATTGGCCATTTGCGTCCTCGATCGCCTCACCATCGTCGATGCAGAGCTCTAAATCGGGTAACTTGAGTTGAACGACGATACCGACGTTAACCACACCGTGCTCAGGCCAGACGCTGACGGTCCGGGCCTGGTCATCGACCCGATCGAGATGGAGATTGTCGACCAACGAAACCTCGATCAGACTCTCTCCAGGCCGAAAGACCAAGCCTTTACGTTCCCATTCCTTAGCCATTTCGATGTCGATCGCCTCCTGAAAGGGAGACAACCCGTCCTTAAGTTGGTAGCCAACTGGCCGCCTTCTACGAGTGGAATTGAGTTGATAGAACGACAGCTCGACCAACTCCCGAGCGGCGGCTTTGAGAATAGTCTCGTTGACACTTAGGTAGAATCTCCTCAACCGAGCCGCCCAGGCATTCCATACCGTGATGGAGCTCTGGCGCTGCCAGGTTGCGCATGAAACCAAGGATACCGCGCTTGGCCCGATCAATCTGATGCTTCTCTCTGAGATGGCTCATCGCCGCCTCAGGATTGGGGCAGTCGGCTGCTGGTACCAGTAGTCTTGCTAAGGTTTCCTGGTCTAGCAGAACAAAAATATCCACCCCCAGCCGAAGGCGGCTGGATAAACGTCCAGTCGTTCGATGGGCCATATACTGGCAGGCTTCTTGGTTGTAGCCAGGGATCGCCTGGCCAACTGGTCGACGGGCACCAGTAAAGAGTTCCAAATCGCAAAGGGTCGCTTGGTGGCGACCGTTCGGCAGAACCAGGGTCGATAACTTAGCGGTAATTGCGGGCACATTAGCCCCCTTTTATTGTAGTGGTAGGTGCAACGAACGTGGGGCTAGTTTAATCAATTTCCTCTTAAAAATCAAGGCTGTTTGGCAAAGTAGCTGGCCAGTAACCTTCGCTGAACAACGATCATGATCAGGGTATTAGCTATAACCCCGGCCAGAATGACGGCAATGGAGATATGACCAAGCCAGGCTACCGCAATGTAAAAGAGGACGTGACCAGCATTCACTAGATTAAAGGCTAGTAGGTACTTCTGAAAGAGTTTTTGGGAGACGGCTGTGATGATAAAGCTGTAAATAGTCAGAATGACTTGTAGGATCGCCAGTACTCCAAAGCCGATAATATAACCCGAGTAGGTGGGGTATTGATGGCCAAAGAGACTGAGAATCAGCCAAATAAAGAGCGAGAAGATGACCGCTCCTGGTAGCAAGCTCATTACGGCCAGTCGATTGAATCTGGTAGTAATGCCCTCCTTGTCATCAATTTGGGAGATGGTGGGGAAGAAAACGTTGATGAACATGCCAACCAGCTGAGCGATAAAATTGGTTGAAGCGGTGTAGTAAGCGCCGTAAATACCCAGCTCTGTTACTCCCAAGTAGCGAGCGATAATCAATTTATCCAGCGAGTTAAAGAGACTACCTAAGACGCTAGCTAAAAAAATCATCTTGCCGTAGGCCAACTCTCGTTTGACGACGTTGATCGTAAAGGCAGTCAAAAATGCTTTTAAGCGAAATAGATTGAGCCCAATGACCACCAGGCTAGAAGAACCCAAGACAATAACGTAGCTGGCCGCTGAAGCACTATGCGTGCCGAAAAAGAGGTACCAAAACAAACTAACGGCCACGGCGACTTCAACTAAACGAACGGCAAACTGCCAGCGAAAATAGCCCAAACCCCTAATCAGCGCATCAACGATCGCTTTGAAACCGAGAGCCACGGCGAGAAAAAGGGCCAAGTTAAAAACTTGGTCATCGAGGTGGAAGTACTGGCCTAACGTCTTGCCGCCAATCAAAGCTACTACCACTAGGGGAGCGGCAATGATACCGACCAGGGCCAAGGTAGCCGAGATAACAACCGCCTTTTCTTGCTTTGATTTGGCCATGGCGACCGACCGAGCGCCGATGACATCCAGCCCAAAGACAATCGGCACAATAATAAGCTGGGAGATGGCCAAAATCAGACTATAACGTCCGTAGCCGATCGGACCGAGTAGCCGTCCAACGGAAATGCTGAGTACTAACATCACTCCGGAGGCGATGCCGCCACCTAAAAACGACCACGATAAGTTAGTCAGGAACTGTTTCATTCTTGTAGAGGACGAACGCAATGGCAGTCGCTCGCTCAATTTTCTACCAAAAGGTACTCGGGAGGTTTTGGCGGTGTCTGGCCGTTTGGGGGACGTGGTAACCATTATTGGGCTAGAACTTTAGCCAAGCGATCAACATTGTCGGATAGGCTGTAGCTCTCTTCGATTGTTTGCCGGGCCGCCTGGCCGAGCCTGATTCGCCTAGTTTTGTTTTTGATCAACTGTTCTAAGCTTTTTTCCAGGTCGTTAAGGTCGCCTGGCTCAAAAAGATGGCCGTTAACGCTGTTTTTGATCAAAATACGGTTGCCGCCAACGTTTGAAACTAGACAAGCACACCGAGCGGCCATCGCCTCCATAATTGCGTTTGATAACCCTTCCGAGTGCGAGGGCATAACAAAAATGTCTAGTAGCTTATCGATTCCGGTAATGTCATGGCGTAAGCCAATAAAATGAATTTGAGGATGACTAAATTCTTTGATTTTTTCCTGGGCGTTTTGGGTCGGGCCGATAAAAAAGAAGTGAAGCCATGGGTCCTTCTTGACCATTATCGTAGCGACAGTGGCTAAGTCGTACCAGCCCTTGACCGATTCCATCCGGCCGACATAACCAATCCAAATCTCACTCCTGCCCTTTTTTAGATCCTTTGGCCTCGGTGTCGCATCAAACTCCTTAAGATCGATACCGTTATGAATAACTTCGTAGTTGAGGCCTAACTTTTGAGCATCTTCGATCAGACCTTCATGGAGCAAGATGACTTTATCGGCAGCTCTCATGATTGGATTGCCGATCAGTCGGGCGTAGACCCACATTACAATCCCCACCAGTCGGCTTTTCGGAAACCAATTGATGCCGGGGAAGGTGTCGGTCTGGACAATTACCTTTTTGCCCAGTCGCTTGAGCGGCCAGATAGCCAATGAGCTGTAAAACATATGCTTGTTAATGAGGAATGCGTCTGGTTTTTCTGTCTCGATGATTCGTTTCACGGCTCCAAATAGACCGGGGATAATGCTATAGTTAACTGGGTCGGGCAGGAAAATATCTTTAAGACGATAAATTTTTAGCGTTGATAGCGGTTGTGTAACACTGGCTTTTATGCCGGTCGTTAGAACGACCACTTGGTGATTCTTGGCCAACGTATAGGCAGTCCTTTGCCCGGAAATCATCCAACGGTGTGGTTCCTCGAAATAGGGAACCACGATAAGGATCTTCATTTAGAGCGAACGGTAAATGCCGTCGACGCCAACAATCTGGGGGCCAAAAAAGTTCTTGACGTCTACCATCACTGGCACGCCAGGGTCAAACAGTTTACGGAAATTGCCAGGGTTAAAGCTATTAAATTCGTTGTGACCGGCTGCCAAAACTGCTGCGTCGATCGTTAGGTCTGCTGGCAACTCATTCACAAATTCTATCTTTGGGTATTCGTGAAGGTCAGCTAATTCAATCAATGGGTCGTAACCGATGACATTAACCTTTAGACGCTGGAGCTCTTCGATCGTCTTAGTGATTTTAGAGTTGCGGGTATCCCGGACATTCTCCTTGAAGGTTAGGCCCATCACCAGCACCCGGGCCCCTTTAATTGGTCGATCGGCCTCAATCAAGCTTTCGATAACTAATTGAGCCACGTGAAGAGGCATAGAGTCGTTTAAACGCCGACCAGCAGTTAAGACCTCGGTATGAAGACCTAATTGTTTGGCCTTGTGCACCAAATAATATGGGTCAACACCGATACAGTGGCCGCCGACCAGCCCTGGCGTGTAACGATGAATGTTCCACTTGGTCGTTGCGGCGTCAACCACATCCATAGTTTTAATGCCCAAACGCTTACAAATTAAAGATAATTCGTTAATTAGAGCGATATTCAAATCTCTTTGGCAGTTCTCGATAACTTTAGCAGTTTCTGCTGTTTTAATGTTGGGCGCTTGGTGAATACCAGCTGTAACAATCGAGCCGTAGAGCTCGGTTATTGTCTTGAGCGTTTTTTTGTCGGAACCGGAGACCACTTTGACGATTTTGGGAATGGTATGATCTTTGTCGCCAGGATTAACCCGTTCTGGTGAGTAGCCAACTGTAAAATCAACGCCCAATTTCAAGCCCGATTCTCGTTCTAAAATGGGAACACACTCTTCCTCGGTGGCACCCGGGTAAACAGTTGATTCGAAAGTTACCACAGCTCCCTTTTTCATATTTTGCCCGACTGTTTTGGTGGCGGCGTGGAGAATCGACAGATCAGGGATGTTAACGTCGTTAACTGGTGTCGGCACTGCTACGATAATAATGTCCGCTTCTCGGAGACGTTTTGGGTTGCTAGTCAAATCTAAATGAGCTTTTTTAAGCTCGGTTGGATCGACCTCGTTCATCTTCTCAATATTGTTCTTGAGTTGTTCAACCTTCTCAGAATTATAATCGTAGCCAATAACCGTATATCCTTTTTTACCAAACTCAACAGCCAGTGGTAAACCGACGTAGCCTAACCCAACAATTGCTAATATAGATTTATGTTTGGCCATTTTCTATGACTTAAAATAATCCAAGTTGTTTTTATACCAATTATAGGTTTTCTCCAGTCCCTGGCTAAAGCCCACTTTTGGCTCATAACCAAAATCTCTTTTAGCCTTTTCGATGGCTGCTTGCGAGCGTTGGATGTCTCCTGGTCGAGCCGGGCCATGCGCGACTTTTAATTTCTGGTCAAAAATCTTTTCCAAATGTTCAACTAATTTGTTTAGGCTGGTGGTCCGACCACAGGCAACATTGTAAATACCCTGGGCTTTACCACTCAATGCCGCATTGATGTTAGCCTCGACTACGTTGTCAATGTAAGTAAAATCTCTGACGATTGTACCATCGCCATTAATCACCAATGGCTGGCCTCTTAAGGCGCTAGTTATAAATTTTGGTACTACAGCGGCATAGGCTGATGTTGGATCCTGATAAGGGCCAAAGATATTGAAATACCGCAGACTGACTGTTGGCAAGCCAAAAACTAAAGAGAAGTTATTACAATATTCCTCGCCAATATATTTCATCAATCCGTACGGTGATATCGGCATGGCTGGCAATTTTTCGTGCTTAATTGGCTCCGTAGAATCACCGTAGGCGGATGATGAAGCGGAGTAAATCACTTTTTTTACTCCGGCATTTTTTGCGGCTAATAGTACCATAAATGTCCCGTCGACATTATTGACGTGGCTGGAATTTGGATCTTCGATCGAACGTGGAACAGAAGGTAGTGCCCCGAGATGGAAAACATAATCTACGCCCCTCATAGCCTTTTCTAAAATTGCTTGCTGGTTGACCGATCCCTTGTGAAATGTGATCCTATCGGCGATGTCAGATAAATTCTTTTTGTACCCGGTGATGAGAGAATCAATCACAGATACATTCCAACCCTTATTAACCAATTCTCTGGCCAGATTGCTACCGATAAAACCGGCACCGCCTGTTACTAGTGCATTCATCTAAGCCAAAATAGCAACTGTTTGGTCAACTATCAACCTATGCAGGTGATTATTACTCGACAAAGCTGAAAAGTAGCTTGGCAGTTGTGATAAGACCACGTCCTTGAGATCTGGTTATTAATTGAGTCTGGGTGTTGGCGATTCTGGTTTTCTATTCGTATCTCCCCGAGTCCGGCGGCGTTTACGGATGCTATAAATTATTACCCAAGTTCCGGTGGCCAGCAACACGATCAGAATCCCAATCAGAATATAAAAATTTGGTCGGCTAAATTTCCAGCCAAGAACCATAATTCCGTCTGAACCAGTTTTGCCTTTGAGATCGTCGTTACTAATTAATCTAACGGTTCCGCCATTGGCAACGCTGATCTCAATTTTTACTTCGTTACTTTTCGGTGTTAGGGTTTTGTCCTTTTGGCTTTGGGCGGTAATTTTATAAAAACCGACTGGCAAGGGCTGGCTCAAATTAATGTTCCAGTTGCCTTGGGCGTCGGGGATGGCGACCAGCGGGGTGATGTTGATCGGTTTGGTCCAGTCTGTGTAGGGAAAAGTTGGGGCGGTAGGAGTTTTGGTAGTGGTGGTATCCGCGGTTGGAGTGTCGGTTGGGCTAGCTGGGGGAATAATAAGTGATGCCGTCACTTCGGCCGGCAGGCGGTCTTTGGGGTCAACCGACAGAACGATAAGATAGTCGCTTAACGCCCCACTTCCCTTGATAGTTATCCCAGCTAATGTCCCTTTATCAATATCGTTAACGGCGTTGCCGTTTTTGGTGACGCTGGAAATGATCGGTGCGCTCAAGCTTTCGTCAATTTTGGTTTCGGGCTCTTTAATGGTGACCTTAAAATGAACCGGCGAACCCCAGCCGTCGCCGTTGTGGGCCTTAAGGTGAAAATAGTGGATGCCGACGGCAACATTGTCGTAGGTTTTGGTCGTCTCTTTGCCCAATGACGTTGAAGCAGGGTTAGTGTCGGCGGTATCGTCGAAAACATAAGCGTAGCCATCTGCTCCGTTGGCTGGGGGCGTCCAGGAAAGCGTCACGGTCGTAGCCTCATACTCCTGGTTTGGGTCTGGGTGGGTGGATGAACTAACCGTAATCTGTCCTGGCGGAGTCGGCGCCCGGACGATAGTGAAGCCAGTTGAGCCACCGTTCGAACCGACATAACTGCCGTTACGGGCCAAGCTGACGCCGCTAACCGAAACCGAGCCCTTACCTTCTTTAGTGCCAACCAAGGTTATACTGGCCACAGTCAAGCTACTGGTTGGGCTGGTGATACCGACAAACTGACCACCATTGGCCGGCGCTTTGCCTGGTAGCCAAGTAGCCCCGCCAGCGGCAAAGCCGCTGACTTTAACTGGGCCTGACACGCTGATAGTTCCCTGCAGAGAGTCAAACTCCGCTCCGGAAGCAACAACCCTAACGGTAAAGGCTTTGCCAACCGGGTTACTGCCACCACCGCTAGCGGAAATCCCCGCCGCATTTACGCTCTGTAAAGGCGAGAGTGCAAAAACGATCAGGATACCAACCAAAATCAGAGCTAATTTTCTTATCATCTTCCCTTACTCCCAAAGTAACACAAAACCGTTCTAAATGGGTCGTTGCACAGAGCGAGCGGGCAGGGTTCTTGAGCTTGTCGAAAGAGAGCCAGCTCGAGCACGAGAGCCATGCTCACGCTGGGAGCATGGACTCGGACCCTTGAGAATGGGTTTGTGTTACTCATTACCCCTCCCAGTGGTTAGCGAAAATTGAAACATCAAGCAAGTTGACGTCGTTATCGGATTGCGGGTTTAAGTTAACCCAGTCGAAGTCCTTAACGTTCTTGCCCCAAGCGTTAGACATCATTGACAAGTCAAGCAGATTAACCTTC
>JBGOUP010000026.1:0-10785 GCA_041477655.1 Patescibacteria group bacterium | reverse complement strand
TTATCTTGTCTGGCGTCGCCGGCGCTCTTTCCTGGATTTTCTACTTTTTGGCTTTGAAGACCGGCCCGGCCGGAGCGGTGGCCGGAATTGATCGAACCAGCGTTGTTTTTGTCGTCTTATTGGCGGCACTTTTCCTCGGTGAGTCACTGACTTGGAAAACCGGCCTCGGCGCTATTTTAGTAACTCTTGGCGCCATTCTCATCTCAATTAAATAAGCTGACTTCTCGCAGACTCTAGCTATTTTCAGTGACTGTTTGGCCATAATTTGGTAAAATTTTCAGGTATTCCGGGATCGGCTAATGGTAGGCCTGCAGAATCTGGATCTGCCAATCTTGGTTCGAATCCAAGTCCCGGAGCAACGAGCTGGGCTTGCAATGTCAGTAAAGCCAGCTAGTCTAAAGTATATAGCCCGGGTATCGTAGTTGAGAGTCGAATCGGGATTAATCGGAGGTGAAATGGATCAACAAACATCGTCCACGTCGGGTGGTTCGAGCAACGGTTTGGAGGAGATATTAGAAAAGTTCTTCAGTAAAGCCCCAGCTCTGCCAAATAATGTTAAGGAAGTGATTGTCAGCCTAACTCCTTGGGTAACCTTGATAATTTTGGTCTTGGCCCTGCCGGCTCTCTTGCTGGCTTTTGGCATTTCCAGTTTCCTGCTCCCGTTTGCTGTTGTTGCTGGTGCCACCGCCGGCTTTGGCTGGTTGGTCTCGATAATCTTTGGCATCGGTCTGTTATTGCTTGAGCTAATCGCCTTGCCTGGCCTATTTGCCCGCAAACGTAGCGCCTGGAAAATTCTGTTTTGGGTGGCTCTGCTAACTGCCTTAGAGAGCTTGCTTCGACTTCAGATTATCTCCTTAATCATCGGTAGCCTGGTTAGTTTCTATTTCCTGTTCCAGATCAAAAGTTACTACAAGTAGAAGGATCAGCCTCTATCTATATTTGACCGGTGGACTAACGGCTGTTTATGATAGCCGAGATTTGGGGTATACTTCGCCTACGAACCTTTACTTAGTAGGTGGTCTGTATGTTCAACAAATCCCTGATCGGCACGGAAACTGAATATGGTAGTTTTGATCTTGCAACCGGTCAAGAAGAGGCAGAACTTCTTTTAGAAAAGGTGCGAGGTTGCCATGCCGGATTTCTCCTCAACGGCGGCAAGATGTATGTTGATATTGGCAAACATCTTGAACATGCTACGCCAGAATGCCTTGATCCATTTGAGGCAACAGTCTACCATCACGCCGGCGACTTGATTGTTTGGAACGCCGCACGTCGAGTCAGAAAATCGGTTGACGTCTATCGAGTCAACGAAGCAATCGATGTCAAGAACGAGGAGGAGATGGCTACTTTTGGTTGTCATGAGAACTACTTGATCGATAAGGGTTATCGAAACGAGATTTACGATGATCTTTTGTCGTTTCTGGTTTCAAGGATAGTCTTAACAGGATCCGGGAGTTTAAATCAGGGCCAGTACTATCTAAGTCAACGATCGCACTACATAGAACAAACACTTGGTTCCGAAACCATCATGAACAGGCCGATCATTAATACTCGCGAGGAAAATTCGCTTGACTCGGAGAGGTACGAACGGCTTCACTTGATAGTCGGCGATACAAATGTTTCACCTTGGGCAACGCTCTTAAAGCTTGGCTCAACGGCCTTAGTCATCTGGATTATAGAGCTAGGCGCTAGCTTTCGAAATGTCGCTTACGCCGAGCCTGTCGTCGAAATGTATTATTTAAACCATGCCACACCAGTACTGACCAGTGGCTCTTTGCCGGACTCAGCAGTGAGATTAGCCTGGCAGGTTGGGCTAGCTGTCCAGTGGGAATATCTTAATACAGTTAAGCAGTACGCCAAGAAGAACTTGTTGCCGGATTGGCACGCCGGCATTGTCCAGCTCTGGGAACGGATGCTTAACGTCGTAACTAGTAACTGGCGCGAAGCGGTTGGAATCCTAGACTGGCCAACCAAACTTCATATCCTCGAGGTGGCCCATGAAAGGGGGTTTAAATACGGATCACCGGCTATGGACTCGGTGGCGCTTGAGTATCATCATATTGACCCTCAAAGATCTCTGTACACGGCTCTAGCTGGAGATATCGAAGTAAACTTCCCATTTTCTACGACTGAATTGGCAACGGCCGCCAGTTCGCCCAGTAAGTATCACAGGGCCAAACGTCGAGCCGAGGCGGTGCGTCGGGGCGAAGCAACGGCAATTGATTGGGGTACTATTACTAGCCTCTTTGGGACAGAAATACTTCCTCTTTGACCTGGCAACTCGCCAGGTCTTCGTTTAATGGTATTAATACAATTCAGACTACCCGTTTGGGTTGACGGCTTTAACGATATCGTGGAAGACGGCCGCTCGCTGATCATAATCAAAGTTGCCCTGACCATCGGAAAAAATGGCTAAGACGTAACGGTGGGTACCATCGTCAATAATTGCCCCATCGTGAGCTAGGTCATCCAGATTGCCGGTTTTGTGATAAACCTTGGCATTGGCCGGCAGAGCCGGGGGGATGAAGCGTTCTTCAATCGTCTCGTGCATAAACGACAACAACAGGTCGGTATTGTTTTTGTCTAGTAGCTTGCCTTGGTAGAGCTGGCTTAGAAGTTTCGCCATATCGTTAGCTGTCCAGGAATTAGGATTGCTTTTAAATGAGCCAGCGCCGATTGATTCGGCGTAAGGTTCTTGGGCTTGGAAGCCAAGAATATTATTGAAATAATCCCAGGAGTCGTTATTACTCTGATTGATTAGCTGTTGGAGTTGGTAGCTGGCAGGGTAGATTCCAACAGGCTCATCTAAACTGTCTTTGCCGTCTTGAACGTTTTTGAGAAACGAGCAGGCGGTAATAAGTTTGGTCGTGCTGGCGGCAATAAAAGATTGGTCACCGTTAATATCTATATGATCATCGGTGTCTAAATCTGTCAGACTAACGCCAAACTTTAGTTCGGGGTGGCTGTCGAGAACTTTTTGGATGGCCGCTTTTACTCGACTAGTAGCAATGGTTTGAGTGATAGCTGTCTTGGGTTGGCTTAGTTGAGGACTCGGTGTCAGGCTCTTCAGGCTAATTGCCTGGGCATCAACGTTGGCTTGGTTAACTGGAATGCCAAAACGCAAGCCCAGCGTAATAAATACTGCTAGGAATACGGCTATGACCAAATGTTTCAGCCTGGAGTGTTTTTTGGGTCGGAAAATTAGCTCTTCCATGCCTAAACTTTACCTCCAACCATCAAACAGAGCAAACCTGAAAACAATCTGAAGTCCTCGGGACAGTGGGAAATCGGTTGTAGTCGCTGGCATAGCGACTTCAGCCAGGCTCGTGAAGCTTTGCTTTGCTATGATATCTAGGATGAAGATACTAGTGGCATCAATGTCGTATCGTCCTAATGTTTCTGGCGTGGCCGTCTTTGTGGATTTATTAATTCAGCACTTAGAAAAATCCGGACATGAAATTATATTAGTCGTGCCGGCTCGACGAATGCGGACAAGCAAAGAGATTATTTCGCCAACTTTGACCCGCTACAATCTGCGCTCATTCAGCAACCCCCTTAGAAGTGGTTTCTTTTTGCCTTTTCGAGTTAGACGGATTGTTAACGACATTATCGAAACGACTAAGCCCGACATCGTTCACGTCAATGACCCGATGGCTATGAGCCGCTATGTTCAGGACGCCGCCAGCGAACAGGGCATCCCAGTCATTGTCTCAAATCATTTTATGCTCGATTACATTCTGGTCTACCTGCCCAAATTCATTCGCAATTGGACCCGGCCGTTTTTCCGAGGCTGGGTGGTTAAGTTTTACAACCGCTGTGACGCCGTGGTAGCGCCAAGCCAAATGGTAGCGGTAGCGCTTGAAAAAATGGGCGTGACCAAACCAGTTGTGACCCTAAGTAACGGTGTCGATATCCACCGGTTCTTTAGTTACTTTCCGTTGGCAGAGACCAGGGCAAATTTGGGTTTAGGACAGGTTTCAACCATTCTTTACGTCGGTCGGGTTGATAAAGACAAATCAGTGGATGTGCTCATCAACGCCTTCTCTAAAGTTCGCCAAAAGACACCCTGCCAACTATTGATTGTCGGCGATGGCAACGAACTGGGGCACATCAAAAAGCGCTTTGAAGATCTGATTCAAGCCAAAGCCTTGTTTTTCACCGGCCAGATCGATCATCAATCTGGAGATTTAGTGGCGGTTTATGAGCTGGCTGATGTTTTTGTTATGCCATCGAACATTGAAACCCAAAGCATCAGCACCATGGAAGCAATGGCCTCCAGCAAACCGGTGATTGCCGCCAACGGCGGAGCTTTGCCGGAGCTGGTTAAGCACGAGCAAAACGGCCTGCTCTTTAAACCCGGTGATGTTGAAGACTTAACCATCTCCCTTGAACGCTTGATAAACAATCCTCAACTTTGCCACGACTATGGCGCTAAAGGCTTGGAATTAGTGGCCAAGCATGAGCTGGACATAAGCCTGGGGTTATTTGAGAACCTTTATTCGGACTCCTTAGCTAGACATAAAAATTCCCAGTGACTCAAGCAAATAAGTGGCCTATACTGGCCCAAGCAAGAAAGGAGAAAATGTTAAATAAATATTCGATCCACGCCCAGATTCCAGCTCTCGATTACCAACGAGCTAAGAAGTTTTATGTTGATACGCTTGGTCTGAAGATGGTTCGGGAGAACCAGGACCAGACCGTCGGTTTGTTTGAGTCGGCTAATGGAACCCTAGCGGAAATTTACCAGCGAGCGGATATCAAGGCCGATCACACTATCGCCGGTTGGTTTGTCGATAATATTGAGGCTGAAGTCAATGAACTTAAAAGCAAGGGAATAGTCTTCGAAGAATACGACGAGCCGGGCTTCAGAACTATCAACTCGATTGCCAAAACCGGCCCAAACAGTCGCTGTGCTTGGTTTAAGGACACCGAGGGCAACCACTTGGTAATTACGGAGCGAAAAGAGGACTAATCAGGCCAACCGTTTATACTACCTAGCCACCAACAAACAGCCTTAGGTTAAGGCACGTCAACTAAACCCTTCCGCCGAGCCCTAGCCTGGCCGGATCACATTGCTTGATCGTTTCGGCCAAACTTCATCATGGCAAAAAGCAGATAAAGCGCCGACAGACCAACCAAGTCATAGATAATTCTGGCGATCATGTTGTCAGCGCCACCAAAAATACTGGCGACTAGATCATATTTAAAGAATCCGACTAATCCCCAGTTTAGTCCACCGATAACCACCAAAATCATCGCCGTCATGTCCATTCCTGTTAATTTCTTCACGTCTATCACCCCCTTCCCTATATATCCACAATCGAATAATCTGCGATTGATTTTCCCATATACAATTACACAATCGAATAATCTCGACCTGACGTCAAGTGGCTTTGGGCAACCCAAGCAGAAATCCGATATGCTGAAACCATGGAGGCGTATTGGTCGGAAACCAAGGATGAGTTGATAAAGCGTTTACGAACCAACGAACATCACGGCTTGTCCCCGCACGAGGTACGCTTGCGACTTGGACGCCTGGGCGCCAACGTCTTGTCTGAAGCCAAGCCTCCATCTATTCTGTTGATTTTTTTGCGCCAGTGGCGAAGCCCGCTGGTTCTTATTTTGTTAGCCGCGGCTATTATTAGCGCTGTCAGAGCCGATTGGACAGACGTAGTGGTCATCGCCGTGGTTATTGTTGGCAACAGCATTATTGGAACCCACCAAGAGTATCGAGCCAACCGGACGCTATCTGCTCTCAAACATGTTCTGGCTCCCCAAGCTCGGGTCATTCGTCAGTCGAACGAAGAAAAAATACCGGCCAAGTGGTTGGTTGAAGGGGACATTATCATACTCGAGGCCGGCGATCGAGTCCCGGCCGATGCCCGAATCATTGAGGCCGGCGATCTGCGTGTTAACGAGTCCGCCCTAACTGGCGAATCACTGCCCAGCACCAAACGCTCAACAACCGTTCGTTTGGAAACAACTTTGGCCGATCGTCACAATATGCTGTATAGCTCGACTTTGGTCGTTAGCGGTCGGGCGGTGGCAGTGGTGGTGGCTACCGGCAATAGAACCGAGCTGGGCCGAATTGCCAAAGAGGTGATCCGACTCAAAACCGAACCAACTCATTTGGAGAAAAACGTGGCTAAACTTGGTCGCTGGTTAATTTTGATGGCTCTGATTATCTCACTCTTAGCTCTGCTCCTCGGTCTGGCTCGAGGTGTGCCGGTCTATCAAATGCTGGCGATCACTCTGTCGCTGTTGGTCTCAATTGTTCCTGAAGGTCTACATATCGCCCTAACCGTCTGTTTATCGGTGGGTTTGATGCGAATGTTCCGCCGTCATGTCGTTATTCGCCAACTCTCGGCCATTGAGACACTCGGTAGTTTGACGACGCTATGTATAGACAAAACCGGCACCATCACTGAAGGCGAATTGATGGTGGAGCAAATTATCACCGCCGATAGTGTGGTGGAGGTAACCGGTCGAGGCTTTGGTCTGACTGGCTCATTTAGCCAGGAACAGCAGATGATTGATCCGGTCAAACACCCGGCCGTTAAAACATTGTTAGAGCTTTGTAGTTTGGCTACCATGTCCACCATCAGTCGTGCCGATTTGAAAAATGATCAAGCCAGAAGCTTAACCGACCCGACCGAAACGGCTCTGGCGGTGGTAGCGGCCAAAGCCGGATTTTACGCCTTTGAAGAAGAGAAACGTTTTCCGGAGATTTTAGAGATGCCTTTTAATCATGCTCTTGGCTACTCAAGCTCAACTCACCAACTAGGCGCTATTAGTAGAATGGTGATTAAGGGTTCGCCAGAGAAGATTTTGGCCCAATCCAGTTATTACCTCAATCCTCAAGGACGACCAGTTCGTTGCCAGAAACAAACCCTGGCTAATTTCGAAGTTGCGGCTAACCAGGCGGCTAGTCGGGGTTACCGAGTAGTGGCCATAGCTTACAACGACCTGCCCAAGGGAGTTTTAACCTCCAACGATCTGCCCAAAAACAGCCAACCATCTTCGGGTCACGGTCATAATTTAACATTGGTTGGCTTCTTATGTATGACCGATCCGATCCGTCCCGATGTCGGCCAGGCAATTTCGCTGGCTCATCAAGCCGGTTTGAGGATAATCATGATCACCGGCGACCATTTGTTGACAGCCACCGCCGTTGCTAAGAGATTGGGCTTAGACGAAGGCCGAATCATTCATGCGACTGATTTGTCCGGCGCTGACCTTAAAAGAGTCAGCGTCATTGCCCGGGCGACGCCGCTGGATAAATTAGAATTGATTGAGCGATTACGCCGAAGTGGTGAAATTGTCGGTATGACCGGTGATGGCATTAACGATGCCCCGGCGTTGAAAAAAGCCGATATCGGCATTGCTCCAGGTGCACGTAGTAGCGAAGTGGCCATCGAGGCCTCGGCAATGGTTCTGCTAGACAACCAGCTCTCGGCGATCGTTAGCGCTATTAAAGAGGGCCGGGTTATTTGGGAGAATTTAAAGAAAGTGATTTTTTATCTGGTCTCGACCAGTCTTGGCGAATCGCTAACTATTCTTGGCGCCCTGGCTCTTGGACTGCCGCTACCACTGGTTGCCGTCCAGATTTTATGGATGAATTTAGTCACCGATGGGGTGATGACCCTGTCGCTGGCAGTTGAGGGCGGCGAAGAAGGGTTAATGGCCAAATCGCCGCGTCAGCCCAAAACAGGCCTAATAAACCGTTTCCTGATTAGCCGATCGTTGATAATCGGCCTAACGATGATGGTCGGCTCGCTGTTTGTTTTTCACCTGTTTGTCGGTATTAATCTGGCTTACGCCCAGACTGCCGTGCTAACAACCCTGGTTTTGTTCCAGATATTTAATATTTTTAACTCACGTTCTACTAGCCAATCCGCTTTCTCCTCCTCGACTAAAAACCCAACAGTCACCGGAACATTTTTAATCGCTTGCTTGCTCCAGCTATTGGCCGTTTACTCTCCTTTCGGTCATCGTTACCTCCATACGGTTAGCCTCGATCTGTCCACCATCCTTGTTTGTGTCGGTGTCGCCCTGTCGGTAATTTTGGTTGAAGAGCTACGAAAATTGTCGGTTGGCCTAACTCTTGACTGGGCAAAACTTCAGCGCAATTTAGCCGAATCCGGGTAGTATTGACTTATGGACTGGTAGCGTATACTGGGGTTATGGATCGTGCCTATAAGGCATTAATCGTTGAGGACGATGAGGAGTTGCGCCGACTCTACAAAGAAATTTTCCAGAGTGATAATTTTGAAGTCTTTGAGGCGGCTGATGGTCAGAGCGCCATTGATCAGGCTCTACTCAATAACCCTGATATAATTATTTTGGATCTGCTTCTGCCTCGTCAGGGGGGCTTGCATAGTTTGAAAATCTTTCGCAGTCAACCATCAACCCAAAACACACCGGTTTTTGTGATGACGGCTATGCCTAACCCTGAATATAGGGAGGCAGCCAAGGGGCAGGTCCAGGGATTTTTCTATAAAACCCAGATCAAACCAAAAGAGCTGGTAACGAAAGCCCGAGAATTCTTAGACCAGCACGCTTAACCCGATTGCTCGATTCCCGGCCAGTTTTTAGGTATAATATCAGAAGCATTTTGGCGCGTTCGTCTAGAGGCCTAGGACATCAGATTCTCACTGCGAGCGAAGTGAGAAGCGCAGTGGCAATATTAACATGGTCTCATCGTCTAGTGGTCAGGACGCCTGGT
This sequence comes from Patescibacteria group bacterium, assembly GCA_041477655.1. Taxonomy (GTDB): domain Bacteria; phylum Patescibacteriota; class UBA1384; order 2-12-FULL-50-11; family 2-12-FULL-50-11; genus JBGOUP01. The sequence goes on along the minus strand of JBGOUP010000026.1, from coordinate 2,060 downwards.
TCTCATCCAGGAAATCGCGGGTTCGACTCCCGCTGAGACCGCAACCTGCCAATGCGATTCTGAAGATCACGGGTTCAAATCCCGTACGCGCTACACCTTGGTTCTCACTACGAACGAAGTGAGGAGCGAGTGAATTCATGAACGAGATCCAGGAAATCATCGCTCGGCACTAAAAAATGCTGAAAAAATTGTGGCATTTTTCGTGCCTACCGTTCACAAAGTCTCCCAGACTTTGTTCAGGGTTCGACTCCCGCTGAGACCGCAACCTGCCAATGCGATTCTGAAGATCACGGGTTCTCGCTCGTTGCCTCAACAATGCCAACGATTTTAGCATTGTCGGCAACTCCCGTTCACAATGTCCCCCGGACATTGTTCACACGTACGTGCTACACCTTGGTTCTCACTGTGAGTTCGCCAGCCGGCGAACGAACAGCGTGGCCGTTTTGGCCACATCTAGTGAATTAATCTAAAGAAAAAGACGGCCGAAGCCGTCAGTATTTAAATAGGATGCTACAAAACAGGTATATTCCAACCAATGCAACAACCATGGCGCTGTTATAGCCGATGATCGTTAGCCAGACGCCGATAACGATAAGAGCAAGAGGAATGAGTAAAATCTCCAGCCTCTTGCTGGGTTGAGATTTCACCAGCCCTCCTTGGCCAAGAAATTCAGGCGATGGTCCGCCCGCCACAACAACTGCAGGAGGGACGAACTCTCTTCAGGCCGGTATAGACCCGACCGGTGGGGAAAAAATATATCCTACTACCTAGCAGGTAGCCTCTCTTCGGTTTGAAAGTACGAAAAATCATCGAATCCTCCTTGTCTCGATTGATGAGAAAGTAATTATAGTATATCCCGACCAATTAGTCAAGGGCAAGCCAAAGCCCCGATCGTAGAGAGCTGATCGGGGCCAGAGCCATTGTCGTCGTCGCCGTTTTAGGCTGGCGTCATCTGATTAACGCTCAAGATATTACCCTCCGAATCTTTGAACCAAGCCGACTTGACTGCGCCGTAACTAAAAACACCATTGACCGTTTTCAGATCCGGTTCGTCGTACTCTTCAAACTGGACGCCGCGATCACGGAGTTCTTTCATAGTTGCCTCTAAATCGTCAGTCATCCAACCAGCCAGGGTGTGTTCGGCTTTATTGGAGGCGCGTTTGTAAATGGTGATGGTAGTGTCACCGCCACACTGATATATGGCTACATCGTCAAATCCGCCTGTTTCTTTTAGGCCCAGCTTCTCGCTGTAAAACTTTTTGGCTCGGTCAAAATCCAAGACGGGAATTAATGGGGACACTTTTTGATCTGAAAACATTGAACTCCTTTCTTCTTACTAATTTATGTCATTGTCTGTGAATACAAATTTTAGTCAATGGATGAAAAAGGGATAGATAGAGCAGGGAATAGGTATAGAAGTGGCCCCGACGCAGTTGCGTCGGGGCCAAGATTCGATATCAATGGGGTGTGCCGCTACGAATGATCGCGACATTCCCACCTATAAACAGATAGTTGCCCTTGTGGCCGTGGCCAGATACGAGAGAATCGAGGTCGTTACTTTCGTACCAAGTAGAGTCACACAAGTACGGGTTCTTGAGAACGTACTCATTGTTGAGATCCAGCCTCAAGTTAGCGTCAGATCCGATCAACTCCTTTTTGGTCGGGTAGCCGGGGTTGGTTTGATAAGAGGTCCACCACTCCCGATGATCCCAGATTTGATCGTCTTCAGCCTTGAACCCATTTTTGTGTTTTGGATCCTTATTGGGATCCATTGGACACCAGAAGATGTCCTTATCTTTGCCGTAATTGGCCAGCTTGTCGCGCCAGAGCTCTGGTCGGCCAACTACAAGAGTCTGGCCGTTGTCGATCACGTACGACTGGGTTGCGTATGGAATGACCCGCTGGTCACTGTCGTGGGCGTAGAGACTGACAGCAGTGAAGATTTGTTTCATCTGGCCGATACAGCTGACCCGACGAGCTTGGTTCCTTGCGCCGTTGTAAACCGGCAGAGCTATCGCCAATAGAACACTAAGGACAATAACAACCACCAGCAGTTCGAC
>JBGOUP010000034.1:0-6851 GCA_041477655.1 Patescibacteria group bacterium | reverse complement strand
TTGCCTTTGAAGACAAAAAACCAATTGGTATCCTGACCGACACCGGCGGTATTAGCGATGAGATTGATCATTTGCTGACCATTGCCAAACGCGGCCGAGCCAAAATTGCTTTTGATGACGATCCCAAAAAACTGGTTGATAAAGTGATTGCTTTAGCCAAAGAAGACCTTAGCCAGGTTAATTCTGGCTGATGAGTACAATTACCAATGTTTTCTGATCAGACGCGGTCTCGACATTCCGGCGATGTTTCGCCGCTCGGTCTCGGCGTTTCAACTTTTCGTTCAACTCAAAGTCCAAGCTTGAAACGCCTCCGACACGCTACCCAGAAAACTGTCAGACTGTCATGGTAAAAATCTCGTTCTATGGAGCCGCTGGAGAGGTTACAGGCTCTAATTTCCTTGTTACTTCTGATAATCATAAATACATAGTCGATTGCGGGCTATTTCAAGGTCTGCCCGAAATCACCCGATACAATACCGAACAATTCGCCTATAACCCCAAGGAAGTTGAGGCGGTTATTGTTACCCACGCCCATCTTGATCATGTTGGCCGACTGCCAAAATTGGTTAAGGAAGGCTTTCACGGGCCGATATTTGCCACCGAGGCCACCATTGAACTAGCTGGTTTGGTATTAGATGATGCCGAAGGCCTAATGCATCATCACTTCGAACAATCCAATCATCCGGTACTATATGATCGGATTGATTTAGAGCGAACCAAAACGCTATTTCGGGCCGTGCCTTACCATAAGCCGTTCAGGTTGCCCACTGGCGACACCGTCACATTTTTTGATGCCGGTCATATTTTGGGTTCGGCTACAATTTTATTTGAAACTGGTGGCAAGAGGTTAGTTTTTTCCGGCGATATTGGTCACTGGCCGGGGACGATACTGCCTCATCCGGAAACGCCGCTGGAAGCTGATTGCGTTATGGTTGAAGGCACCTACGGCAGTATCGAGCATAAGGAACGCCAGGATCGTTTGACGGTTTTGAAAGACGCCCTGGATTGGACAGCCGAACACCGGGGTGTTTTGCTCATTCCGGCTTTTGCCGTTGAGCGTACTCAAGAAGTGCTCTATCTTCTTCACCACCTATTTACCGAAAACCAACTGCCCAAAATGCCGGTTTTTGTTGATAGTCCGCTGGCCATTGAAGCGCTGGAAGTGTTTGAGCGGCATCTGGAACTGTTCCGGCGAGAAATCCGCGATGAACACGACCATAATTTCTTTTCTTTTCGTTCATTAGCCCTGACGCCAACTGTTGAGCAATCTAAAGAGATCAATGATCTGCCACCGCCCAAAGTGATTATAGCTGGCTCGGGCATGATGCAAGGCGGTCGGATTGAGCATCATCTCAAACATTATTTAGATAAACCAAACACCTACTTACTGGTAATCGGCTATCAAGCCGAGGGGACAATCGGTCAACGAATTATTAGCGGCCAGAAAGTGGTGGAGATTCATGGCGAGCAGGTGTCAGTTAGAGCCCACGTCGTCAATGTTGACGCTTTTTCCTCTCATGCCGACGATTCAGAACTAATTGCTTGGCTAAAACAGATTAAATTCCAACCCAATAGCTCGATTGTTATTACTCATAGCGATCTCAAACGTTCTGAACCATTCGCCCAAGAACTGGCCAAGCAGTTTCCTAATGTTAAAACCCACGTCGCCCAACTCAACCAATCGCTAGACCTGCAGTAATACCCCAGGGTGGTATAGTGGGGAATGAAGGGGGTATGAAATGGGGAAAAAAGAATGTCAGTTTTAGTGAAAAATGGCCCTGTCTTTTATAAAAAAATGCCTAGTTAACAGAGTAAGTTAGGTGGTAAGTAGAGGGCTATTATTGAATGAAACTGACAATAAGTAACGAGCAGGATCAACGAAAAATTATTAGTCGTCTCAATCGGATAGTTGGACAACTCCGGGCTGTGGAAAAGCTAATTTTGTCTGGTGAACAGGATCAAGTGATTGTTCAACTTCAGGCGATAACTGGCGCTTGCCAATCAGCTATGGCCCAATATGTGGGCAACTATTTTTCCGACCGAGACAAACTGTCTGACTCTGATCACCAGCTTCTTCAAAGATTGCTTAAAAAGGTTGGCTAATGGATATGGACAGGAGTGCCGATGTCCGCCCAGCCGTAAACTATGGCGGCGTTTTCGTCGTTTAAGCGAACACAACCATGAGAAACCGGCGTACCGATATGATTCTCGCCTTCTTTTTGCCCGCCTGGCCATTCGGGCAGGGCGTGGATACCGTAATCCCCTGCCGGTAAAGATCGACCGTCGTCGCTAGTGCCGGTAAAGTTGTTCCAGTTGGGCATATATAGACCATACTTAGCCGAATATGCTCTGGGGCTTTTGGAAGCGATGCTGAATGTGCCTTTGGGCGTAGGTAGATACCAAATGCCTGAAGAGATCCGGAAAGTATAAAGCAGGTTATTGCCTTCAATTAGGAATAACTCTTGTTTGGCCAAATTAATATCGATGTACCGGCCGGGGAATAGATTAAGGACATAATCTGGATAGATAACCTGTTGAGTTAACGGTATTGATTTAAAGTTTACGGCAATCGGTTGGTTGGTTGTGTCAGTCTTTTCGGTAATTGTTCGGTAAATATCACTAGCCAGTTTACCGACATCGACCGTTTGGCCATCCTTCCCCTCCTGAAGTACCTCATTGGTCTCAAACTTTATCTGTTTGGGTACCATTTTGATATCGTACTTCTTGGCAACTTTTCCAGACACATAGGTGCCAATTTTAGCTTGAGAGATTTGCCAAGTCAGTTTCTCGTCGGTAGTTGAAAAAGTAATGAAGGAGTATTGGTCATTGATTGGAACGGTAACTTTTTGACCGCTTACCTGGAGATAGACTGGCTTGAGGCTCTGATCAATCTCGGTTTTTGTTTGGTTGGCTATCTCGGTAGTAATGGCGGCTGGAGTTTCAGCCGACGACAGCTCGGCTGAAACAACTTCACCTGCCGTTATTAGATGTTGAACAGCGCCAACAACCGGATCAATATTAACCGAGTAACCAGCCTGGGCCGGGACAACGGTCAGTTGGCCATTATCCGTCTTAATTTGAGCATCCTTGGCGGTGGTGGTGATTTTTAAGAGCGTTTCCGTGGCTGTCTGGATCCGGTTTCGATCGACACTAGCGTCCAGCGAAACATTCTTGTTAATAAAAAATTCCTTCCAGTAATACGGCGTCAGCCATTCCCAAATGGTTGGCTTGGGTTTAACTTGGTCAACAGTTGATTGAACCGAAACGGCTACTCCTAAATCTTTGAGTTTCGGTTGGGCTTGATTGCCGTTGAAACTAATCGGCAGTGGTGTCTCCTCGATCTTATTAATTTGGTTGGTGATCTTGGGGTAGGCTTCGGTCAGGGTTTGATTGCTCAATTTGACCCCGGCCACCGTGGTACGAGGTAGTATTCGGCCTTGATAGGCGTAACTAGTGATAGCCGCCGTTGCCAAAACCGTCGAAACCGAGGCCACGACGATTAAACCAGTAATAGTTAGGTGTTTCCGTTTCACCATCTCTATCAAAAGTATATCTGCTACTGAACTTAGCTACTAGATGGTCGATAGCTTCTCGACTCACTGCGTTCGCTCGAGGTTTTTCGGCAATCTCTCGTAAACTAGAAGTTTACTTCGAGCTTGTCGAGAAGTGGGCGCACCAGGGCTCGAACCTGGAACCGTCGAGACATAAGCTCGAAGCTCTACCGTTGAGCTATGCGCCCGTTCTTGGGATTATACCCATTCTCATTTCTTTAAGTAACCCCTATGCAGTCATCAACAATCACATCTATTCCTTGGGTGATAATTTCGTAATAATCTCGTCCAGGTACTATAAGATTGCAAGTCCCATGACCATGACCCTTGAAAGTTAATCCTCTCAAAGTCGTCTTCTTAATATATGGCTTCGAAAATTGTGTAGTTGGTAAACCCAGTATGTCACTCCAGTATTGTTGTTCCTTTTTGACACTCATATCGGCATATAGCTGCAGTCGTATTACCATCTTCGCGGTTGGAACTTGAAAAGCCTTAATCAACCAATGGATATAAAATTTTATCATTCTAGGGTTGGTGTTACTTAGACTGATCTCAAAACGCTTAGTTTTTGCCCCCTCTCCCCAGTATAAAAATAAGCCCGTGAGCATTAGCTCTTTATCTGACAATGGTAACAGCTGTGTTTGCTCTTGCTTATAAACTTCTTTAAGACGATTTTGAACCTTTGTAGCCATAGTATTTCTAAAACGTTCAATTCTTTGCTCATTGATATCCCTAAGCTCCCTGACCCTTTCATTAGAAAGTGGTAGGTGACGCAACCACAAACTAAGGCTACTCTTACTTACCTCCAACCGTTTTTTTATTTGAGAATAACTCATTCCACTCTTACGCATGGCTAGAGCCTTAATTTTTTTCTCGGTTAATGCCTTCATTCGAACTTTCGTACTGTAAAAATTATATCACAGTACCGGTACTAATAACTGAAATCGTCCTATCTCTGTGTAGGCTTGGCCTTATTAGCCGTTGTAGGTCAGATTAATGTCAACGATTTTCTTGGCTTTGGCTTGGCCGTTGATTGAAACCAAGTAGCGAGCCGACTCGGCGTCACTCTTGAGGTTGAACATAATAAAACTGCTGTCTTTGGACCAGAGCAAATCGCCGCTAACGACGTGGTTCAGATCGGTCAGTTTGACTTCATTTTTGCCGCTGGCATCAGATATATAGAGGTTGGCCTTGCCATCGCGGGTAGATACATAAGCCCGCAATTTTTTGTCTGGTGACAAAATAGCGCCAACCTTATCAATTTGCGGAGCAGAAATTTCGGTTTTGCTATTGGCGACTGGGTCGTACTCAAAATAACGGGTCTTGCTTTGAGTGTTGTCGTAGTAAGAATAGCGAAACGTTCCAGTGGCGGTGAATTCCAGCGAGTAGGAGTTGACGGTATCAATTTTTTGGATGCCCTGGCCATTGCTTTGGCCGTAGAACAGCCCGTCGGTATTATCACTATCCTGATTGGCGCCAAAGGCTATATGACTGCCGTCGGCGGAAAAGGCAAAATTGGAATTGGCGTCATAACCAGAGAAAGTATTAAGCGACTTGTTGGTCACTCCGTAAGTGTAAAGCCGGGTTTTCTTGTTAGTGCTGTCGTAATTAACAAACCCAATGTAGCTGCCGTCTGGCGACCACATAGCGTTGTAGGAGTCAGATGTTTGGGATATTTTGGTCAGGTTTTTGCCGTCGACATCTACCACGTACAGAAAAGTCTTAAATTCTCCGGAGTCATTTTTGGCGCCGTCTCGGGTGGAAGTAAAGAAGACTTTGCGTTGATTTGGACCTAGTACCGGCGAATAATCCTCAAAATCGCCAGTTCGGGCCACTAAATTTTTCTGATCGGTTCCGTTGTAACTGGCCGTGAATATTCCACGCAGGCCTTTGTCTCGGTTAGATTCAAAGACAATTACCCCAGCCGGGACCAGTTTGACTTCATCGAGCTTAGTCGTTTTTTGATCAACGGTTACGTCAACACTGGCCGTGTTGTAGCCGGATTTTGAGATAGTCAATTTGTAATCGCCAACCGGTACGTTGTTAAACTGCCAACTACTGCCTTGAAGGATTGGTTTAAGATCGTTAAGCGAAACGGTGGCATCGTTGATGCTGGCTTCACTAACATAATCAGTGATTTTCAAGCCTAGATTAACTTTTGCTAATGGCGCCTCTTTGAGAACAAATGAACCAAGACTGTTAGCCCCACGTTTCAAGACCACGTCTTGGGTCATAGTCAGGAAACCGGTTTTGCGCACTGTCAGCTGGCGGGTGCCAGCCACCAGGCCAGTAACAGTGGCGTTGCCGGTGATATCGGTGTTGGCCGTTGAATCGCCCAGCAATATCTGGGCATTTTCAATTGGCTGTTGCTTGGCGTCTTGGACTCTTAAAGTGGCCGTGGCCCGATTGAAATTATCTAACCAACCGCCGACGATCCCTTGCTGAATCAAGCCAAAAAGAAACAGCAATAAAATCACAACTATCGGCACGACAATTTGGAGAGTTTTTTTGTGTTTAGTCGCCCAGAGTTTGAATTTTTCCCAAGTTTTTGGCTTGGCCGACTCGTCCATTAACTTATGCTGAACGACTCTTAGGCGCTTGGCAAGATGGTCTCGATTTGACAAGGTTCAGTATTTCTGGCTACTGTTGAACAGATTCTTAGGAGGAGCTTGAAACTGTCTCTTAGGGAGTGCGGAGGGAATGTATTAGGAGGGCGTCCGCCAACTGGCGGAGGCTCATTAACAACTAGAAGGGAAAAAATGTCACAAGAAAAACCCCTTGACTCGAAAGTTAGAGTCAAACAAATGGTTTCAAAATTCTTCACACGATTTCTCGTTACCCTTCTGGCGTTGCAAGGAGCAGTGGCTGCCCAGCTGCTCACCCTCAAAGCCGCTCACGCGGCCGGCACTCCAGAGGTGGTAATTAACGAAATTATGTGGATGGGCTCAACAGCCAGCTCCAGCGATGAATGGATTGAGCTTCGAAATACCACCAATCAAGATATTGATTTGAGTGGGTGGATTCTGACAAATTCAGCGACCAGCAGTGGAGATTTAACCATTAGTTCCGGCACCATTGCCGCTAACGGTTATTTTCTGATTAGTAATTTTGGCAAAGGTTCGGCCAGTTCGGTGCTTAATGTCGATCCGGATGTTGTTACTACAAGCATCTCACTAAGCAATACCTGCCAAGCCATAAACATAGAGCAGTCCGACACGACCATAGTTGACTCGATCGGTTGTGATGGTAACCAGTATTTTGCTGGTGAAAACGTGTCGGTTAAGAAATCGATGGAGCGAA
>JBGOUP010000028.1:0-10283 GCA_041477655.1 Patescibacteria group bacterium | reverse complement strand
GTGTGGTGGTGTCGCCGTTATTGTCTTTGCCTCGGCCATCGGTGCTCGACTCAACGACAGTCAACACGCTAGCATGAGGGGCGGTGAAAACTACTTTGCCGTTATTTCCAGCGGCACCGTTAAATTTAAGAATACAGGCCGAACACGGTAAGCCATCTTCCAAGATTTGCGGGTTAGTAAAGACGTGATTTCCTTGCATCTCGACTGTTACTGGAGTGTTTTGATATTCCGGACAGTTAGCGTCATTTAGGCTAATTTTGTAGGTGTCAAAGATTGAACTACTCAAATCACAGCCCGGTAAGCCGATATTAATTTTATTTATAAACGTAACTTTGTCGAAGCCAGCACCGGCAGTTTTATACAGTTGAACTTCGGCCAGGCGAGTATTGAGATTACCTAACAGCGGCCCATTAACGCTTGATGTGTCCACACTAATTGGGTCAAGTTTAATAAAAGTTTTTTTAATTAAATTGTCTTCGTCAACCCATTCGCTACTACTCTGAAGAATATCTTTAGGGGTAGAAGCGTCAAAACCTGTTAAGTTCGATGGACAGTCAATGGCAATGGCGGCATCATGAGCAAAGAGAGTTAATTTTCCCTCAACCGGGCCAAAGATACCCCCTTGATTATCCAGCCAACAAGTATTAGGAACAGTAATTCCCGAATTTGAGCTATCAACAGAGCCTTGGTCTCGTTGGTTGGCCGTTAAGTCGGCCCGATCCAGGGGACGGTAATAAACCGTACCATGGTCGAAGGCTTTTGAAACAATTTTGTAATCGTGGCCGTTAATTTGGCCGGACTTTAAAGTTAGTAAATTACCGCTGGGCTGGCCGATATTGTAGCTGGCAGCCAGAGACAAACCCGCTCCAGCTTGTGAATACGACAGGTTGTTAGAATCGTCACTAATACCACAGCCACCAGTGTTGTTGTAGAAATATGTTTCTAAGCCATTGTCCCGAAGTAAATAAGCATAGGCTAGGTTGGACATATTGAGCCGTTGTTTCAGGCTTGATGACGAGCAACCTTGATAGCTACTAAAGTCATCGGCAGATATGCCAATCGAAGCTACCAAGCCCAAGTTTGGAATTTTGTTTTTAATCCAATCCATCCTTGCCAGGTTCAGAGAAAGGCTGTCATTTTGAGGACTAGTATTGTCAACGGTATCATTAAGGTTATTGCCAAAATTATTCAGCCATGAAAGGTTGCTTTGTTTTCCAAAGACTAATTCGGTGTTAGCGTCGTTAGGGCTAGTGATAACATTACCTCTAAATGGTTCGTCAATAGTTTGGGTCATTAGGCTCTGGTTATTGCCTGCAACGATATTCTTAATCCCGGCAAATATTGTCTGAACTGACAGCTTCCACTGGGCAAAATACTGGTGACCGTTGCTACAAATTGGGTCGTTAGGTGTGTTGCCACAAATTTTCGCTAAACCCTGAAATTCTTTAGCGTCTGCTGGTATGCCGGCTTTGGTGTCTATTAACCAAGGAGCATTCCAAAGAACGCCGTTAGGCTTATAACCGTCGGTGGCGGTATTAAGACGATCACCGCAATAAGACTTAATGTAAACACCGGCGGCGCAATAATTGCCCATATCCTGTATTACATTAAGATTTATTAGCGCCAGCATATGACTGCCACAGTCAGTTGGTAACCGATACCAATCACTGCCGTATGGTGGTTGAGGGGGGTTATTACTCGGGCTGGTTTGAGCCGCTAGACGAACCGAGCCAAGATCTAAACTGATCGGACTAGCATTGTTAGTATTGGGGTTATTTGACGGTGGATTGCTTGATGGACAGCTGGATATGGTCGGCACATGCAGGTGCATTGAGTTCTCTGTCGAGGAACCTAGCGCATTGAGGTCGGAATCGTCAAGTACGTAATCCCCTAAAGGCTCACCTTGAGTAGCAATATTAAGCTGACCCATGTCTTCAAATAGTTTAGTATTGGGGTTAACCGATTTGTCTATCCAATTGAATTTATGGCTATCGGTAAGGACAAGGCTACACTGATTGGCCAACCATTTTCTAACCCGGCCCTTGGTGGCGGCGTCAGAATTGCCGAATATACTAGTAAGACTGTTGTCACTGATATTTTCAGCCTTGCAAGCTGTTTTAAGATATGATAGGCCCTGTTCATCGGTAAAATTATTGCTAAAAAATTGACGACCAACTGGAACTTCCTGGCCGTGAAATGCAAACTTTTTTACAACTACCAACGAACCAAGAGCAATTAACAAAAGCACGACTAGGCCAATCTGCCAACGCCGAATGGTTCTCAAGTTATAGATCATCCCTCGTTTTTTATGTCTCCCCTCACGTTTACTCACATCTTTTACTCTGGCAGAGATTGGTAATTACGACAAGGAATTCTTCTCAAAGTAGGTGGTCACGACTGTTTCTAAAGGGATTGTTGATTGATTAGCCGTTCCTCGGAGTCGAACAGTAACGGTTTTTTCCTTGGCCTCCCGTTCGCCCACCACCAAAATCAGAGGCGCTTTCTCCAGTTCAGCCTGGCGGATACGTTTGCCAATAGTTTCGTCGGAACTGTCCAGCTCGAAACGGATTTTGGCCTTGGCCAGAGTGTCGGATACTTGTTGAGCATAACTGCTAACTTTCTGGGAGATCGGCAGGATCTTTGCTTGGACTGGCACCAACCATAACGGCAACTCGCCACCAGTCTTCTCCAACAAAAAACCGATAAACCGTTCCATTGAGCCAAGCAAAGCTCGATGAATCATCACCGGCTGTTTCTTTTTGCCAGTTTCGTCAATATATTCTAGCTTGAATCTATCTGGCAAATAGAAATCCAGCTGAACGGTTGAGATGGTCTCTTCTTTACCGTGAATATTTTTCATCTGAACATCAATTTTGGGGCCGTAAAATGCCGCCTCGTCTTTGGCTTCGACGTATTTCACTTTCATCTCGTCTAAAGCCTCTCGAAGAAACTCTTCCGATTTTTCCCACAATCCCAAATTCTTGGAATATTTCTGTTTGTTGGTCGGATCGTGCAATGAAAGTCTAAACCAATGATCAGTTAAACCGAGCTCTTTATAAAGCTCATGAATAAGTTGAATTGTCTTTTTAACTTCGTCTTTAATTTGCCAATCGGTGCAGAAAATGTGGCCGTCATTAATAGTAAAAGCCCGGACCCTCTGCAGTCCCGACAGCTCGCCGGATTTTTCTAGTCGAAATACCTCACCAAATTCGGCTAGACGAATTGGTAGCTGTCGGTAGGAATGAAGTTCGCTGGCAAACAGACTGATGTGATGGGGGCAGTTCATCGGCCGGAGCATAAACTCCTCACCGTCAAGCTCGATCGGCGGATACATTGACTCACGATAATGTTCCCAGTGACCAGAAGTTTTGTAGAGCGATAACTTACCAAGCTCGCTAGTAATAACGTGCTGATAGTCGTGACTTTCCTCAAGTTGCCGGACATGCTCGGCCAACAACCTATAAAGTGTTGCTCCCTTGGGTAACCAAACCGGCAAGCCCGAGCCGATTGTCGGCAGAATAGTGAAAATTCCAAGCTCCCTGCCAAGTTTGCGATGATCATGTTCTTTAGCCTCTTCAAGTTGCTTTAAATATGTCTCCAGTTCTTTTTTGCTCTTAAAGGCCGTGCCATAAATTCGAGTCAGCATCGGGTTATGCTCGCTACCTCGCCAGTAGGCACCGGCTACAGACAGTAGTTTGAAGGCTTTAATTTCTCCAGTTGTAACCATGTGTGGGCCTTTGCATAAATCCCAAAAATCACCAATGCCGTAGTAACTGACTTCATCATCTGTTAGGTCAGAAGCCAGTTCGGCCTTATATATCTGTCCGGTTGCTCCCTCCTGTTTAATCGCTTCGCTTCGCTTGACGGTTTTGTGTTCAACTGGCAAATCTTGGCCGATAATCTCGGCCATGGTTTTTTCAAGCCCAGACAAATCATCCTCGCCAATTGGTTTAGAAAACTGGAAATCGTAGTAAAAGCCATTTTCGATCGGTGGACCAATGGCCAATTTAACTTCTGGGTCGAATTTTTTGGCGGCCATAGCCAAGATATGGGCGGCAGTGTGTCGAAGTTTGTATAGCTGGCTCGATTGGTACTCCTGATCAGGCATCTTCATAATTATCTAATTGTAACCAAATTTACTCCCAAAGTATTGATTTCTTGAAGTATCTTCGCAAGATTAATTCAGTTTTTTGCTAGTGGTTAAGTAAATCGTTGTAAAAGCGGTTTTCTTCGGCCGTATCGAAATTGTGTTTGGTTAGGCAAGTGTCAGGAGTAATAATCTGCGAGCCGTGAAATTCTTTTAGATCGAGCATTACTTTATCGCCGGTAATGATGGCTTCAATTGGTGTGGCATCGGTAACGGCTAAAACATTGTTGTCTGGTTCATCGGTCAGTAGGCTCGGAACGGTCTTGGGTGCGACAATCGTAAAATAATCGCGCATAACCTTGTCAACCCGTTTGAGCATATTTTTATCGAAGTCAAATTTTTCCCGCAGAATCCGATAATATTCATCAAGCAGAACCGGCGAGGTAATACCCTCGATTTTCTGCTCAACGACAATAAGCTCGAAAATAATCCTCGGTTTTCCACCAAACATATGTGCTGAAATCAACACATTGGTGTCGAGGACGACTTTCATTTGCCAGTTCGGTATTCTCGAACGAGTTGAGTTACGTCCCCAGGCTTTATCCCCAACTCCTTTGCCTTCCTTTCACTATATGCGTATTGAGCATTAAGCTCCTTACGTAGCAAGTAACGTCGTACTGCTTCGCGGACGAGTTCGCTTCTACTGCGATATTCTTTTTTGGCTGCTTTGTCCATATCGTCGAGCATGTTTTCCGGGAAAGATAAATTAACTATTTTTGTTCTCATAAAACTCCTTTCTAACCTGATAATATACAAGACTTGTATATGTGTCAATGGCAACTTCATTCTAACAAAGTTCGCTACTGGGGGTAAGGTTGCAAATCTGTTAGCTAGTGGTTAAATAGTTAAGGAGGGGATGTGAAGAAACTTCGACTAACTCGCTCGTCACTATTTTTCGGTATTGCTTCACTAACGGTGCTAGTTGCGATTGGCATCGCCTACTGGGGACTCCGTGGATCAATCTACCAGGCCGTCTCCCCGGCTAACCCAGAAATTAAGGGTGGCGGTGTGACCGGTCAGTCAACCAATATCATTCGGGTCTCGCCAAACGGTAACGACGCTAACAATGGCTCAAGTTGGGATCAAGCCAAAAAGAACGTCGTAAACGCTGTCTTTTCTGCTTCCGGCCCAACCGATATTTGGCTCAAAGAAGGCACTTATCCAGAGAGCGTCACTATCCAATCTAAAAATGATCTTAATCTTTACGGTGGTTTTGTCGGCACCGAAAACAGTCTGACTGAACGCGACAGTGATCCAACTAAGCATCATCCAATTCTAGATGGCACCAATACGGTTCGTCCGCTCCAGATCAGAGAATCCACTAACAACATCATTGATCGTTTAACTATCATCAACGGCAATATCAACTGGCACGGTGGCGCCCTCTACCTTTACTACGTAACCAACGCTGACATTATTGACTCGGTCTTTCAAAACAGCGCTACCACCACCGCTGGTAACGGCGGCTGTTTGGCGGCTACTCAAGGCTCACTTACTTTGACTAATGACATCTTCCGGAACTGTGCCAGCGCGGCGGCCGGGGGAGGGCTTTACGAAGTCGGGACTGCTCTAAACGCCACCAATCTGCTAATAGAAAATAACCGTGCGGTTAAGGGTGGTGGTGTTGGATTAAGAAGCGGAGATGGATTAATATCGGGAAGCACAATCCGCAATAACGTCGCGACGTCCACAACGACCGAGGGCGGCGGCGGGATTTATATGTATGGCAACCAGCGATTACATATTCTAGGAAATACCATCACCGCAAATCAGGCCAATTACGGCGCGGCATTAGATTGCTTCTATTACTCTACTCCGTCTATTGCCAACAATATCATCACCAAAAATGTCGCTGGCACAGCAGCGATTGTGGCACACGGCTATGCCACGGCCACCACTTTTACCAACAATACCATTAGTGACAATCACAGCACAGTTGGCGTATCTGGACTAAGCGTATTTGATCAGGGTTCGGCCATTCTTCTAAACGAACTATACACTTATAATTTCGGACCAAAGGCAGCCATTGGCCGAGACGCCGGCACTGGATTCAATATCGGTGCTTCCAGTGCCTGGGCGAACACGAACGGGACGTTCGACAACGCGGCGGATGCTGACAACTTCAAATGGTCTATGTGGGAGGAAGATCCGATGTATTTGAACCGTGTCTATCTGTCTGACCCCGTTAGCTTCCAGCTCACCCCAAACAGTCCTGGGCGCGACTATGGTCTGGTTAATAATCTGGTAAGCGACTTCGCCGGCGCCTTGCGACCGATTAACAGCCGAGGCTGGACGAAATCTTATCTCGACAAGGGCGCCTATGAGTACCAATTAGACAAGGCCACCCCCAATCAAACCATCACCACCGCCACTCTGGATGGCTACAAGGGTAGTGACGGTTTGGGTAGCCAGGAAAACCGAAAAGTTCATGTGGTTGTCAAAGATACTTCCGGCGCAGTCGTCGCCGACAACACCGTCCCGATGTCCAAGACTGGGTTCTTTACCATGCGCGGTAAGGGCAACGACACCGACCCGCTCTTTAACCTTGCTAATCCCATCAAAAAAGGCCAAGGACCATATACGCTCATCATTAGTGCTAACGGTTATTTAACTAAAAAAGTTAGCAATTTTACTTTCTCTGGCGACAACTTCCCCGGTGTAACAGCCAGCTTAATTGGTGGCGATGGCAACGGTAACAACATTGTTGACGTCCCTGACCTGAATCAGATCTTTATCGATTTTACTTTGACTGGTGATCAAGAGTGCCAAGCCAACCGCTGTCCGGATATTGATGGCGATGGTACTGTTGGCGTAACTGATCTCAACAAGGTCTTTGTTAACTGGACGGCAGTTGGGGAGTAGCTAGCTTTTCAGTTGGAACGCAGGGAGATTGATTTGTGTGAACACTTGGGACGGTCTCCGAAATGTCAGAGTTTTCAGAAAAACAATTTTGTATGCAACCAATGCGTAAAATATAAACATAAATTATGATAATATGCTGACATGAACCAATCCGTTTTAGAGCAAAAGGTTATGGAATTAGAAAACGAGGTTAAAAACCTACGTCGGTTTGTCGTCCGGAAACTTGCTAAAAATGGTCATAACCACGATGAGTACCGAGACGACTTTGTTAAAGAAACTCTGCAAGCCAGCCGTGAGATTGCCAAAGGTAATTTTGTTGACGAGCAGACCATCCGTCGCGCCATTAGGTGATGAAAGAGCTCCGTTTCTCGCGGGCTTTTTCTAAAAATTTAAAGAAGCTACCCAAGCCTCAACTACAGAAACTTTCGGTTTGCCTCGAATTAATTAAAATTGACCCTAGCCATCCAAATCTTCATACCAAACCATTATCAGGCCGATTATCGGAGTACTTCTCCTTTCGAATAGGTAGAGACTATCGGGCTCTTTTTCAAATTTCTTCAAATCACATTGATTTGGTTAATGTTGGTCATAGAAAAGATATTTACCGCATCGGCTCGTCCTAGTCCAACTCTCGACGATGGCTATAGCGAGCGGTGTAGCTGCGTATGGTGGATAGCTTCGGGAGAATCTTGTTTGACCTCTGTTTCGTGCCAGATATATGGCTTTGGCATAGTTAAATATTACCGAAACCCCGTCTTTCTTACCAGCTGGAGAAAATATTGAACGAACACTCGACAAAAGGGCCTGGCTCTTGATGTATTATTGACGCTTTTATCTGACGAAAGCTAATGTACGATTCTTCAATTCTTCAATCAAGTCGACCGATAAAAGTGATAATTCTTTGGTATGATGATCTAATAAGAGAGGAGGGGATGGTTAAACCGCTAATTCTGAAAAAAGTCAGCCAATTTTTTGCCAATCGGCAGAGAACGAAAGCGATCGTCTTATTCTTGGCAGTTGTCTTTTTGTTTAGCTTGGTTAGATTTTTTCAGGCAGTTGAAAAAGCATCGCCTTACCAGGTGGTAAATTCTGTTTATAGCCAGAGTTCGCCCCACTGGCCCTGGGTCAATACTTTCGCCGTAATTTTTGGCGTCAGCGATGCCGACATTACCGCTAAATTTGGTGATGCCACTCAAGCCACCAAAGACAAGCTTCGAGGCTGGTCGGCTAAACAGTTTGATTTGGTCATCGGCCGAGGTTGGGTTAACCAATCAGTTAACCCGCCTGGGGTTGATCTGGACGATGGCGGCTGGTTTCATCGGGTGGCCATTATTGATCCTAGCGATGTTGTTGGTTATCCCAAAAGCCTCTGGGGATATTTGGAGACGAAATACGGCAGTCATAGCCTAGCCTTTGAGGTCAGGGTGATTCACCAAAAAAACAATATTACTTTTACCGACAACTCCGGCAACATTTGTGTTATTAAAGGCTGGAATCCAACGGATGATAAAAACCACAACGGCAAGATTGACGGCAGTGAAACCCATTCCGACTCCAATCGGACAGCTAACTCTCTAACGGAAGCGGAAAGTAAGCTTCGTGACACCTGCAGGGCGGTGGTCTTGAACCTGTTTGACGCCCAAACCCGAACCGACATCGGTAGCTACTGGGCAACCAAGGGCATTATCAATCTTGGTAACCTAATTGACGGCCTTCGCTCCGATGGCGCCTACTCGGATTCCGGCTACTGGACAATCAATGATACGGAGAGCTTGCCTCTCAATACGGTCGAGGGCGACGCCTATACGATCCTAAACGACCCAGAAAACCCTAAAAACCAATATTACGCCGAATGGAAAAGCGGCTTTGACGCGGTTATTGGCCAAGTTCACCAGACCTTAAATACCGCCGGTTTTCAGCTGGCTAAAAATTCCAGTGGCTACAAAGGCAATATCTACAAGGCCAACAATCCCAACGCCGAATTGCCCTTTACGGGTAACCTTGACTATGTGTTAAACCAACATTTTATCGACCACGAATTTGACCAAACCGACCCCCATAATACTCGTTGCACCAGCCCAGATTACCCTTGCGATTCGGTGGGTAACGCCGTTAAGAAGCTTAATTTTATCCATAATAAGTACCCCAACGCTAAGGTTTTGGCTGAAACCAGTTTCTTCGGCGATGCCGACAAATATAAAAGCTGGCAGGCCTGCGGCAGTCAGGAACTGGCCCAGCGAATGCAACTGGCTTCATATGCCGCTTTTCAACTGATTAAGCAAGACAATAATCGGGAGTATTACTCTTTTGGAGGGGAAGGTTGTGGTTATTCCACTAATGGTGGATCGGGCATAGATGCCTGGACTTACGACGAAATCGGTAAACTTGCCCAAATGATTGGCGATCCACTTGGCGATCCGCTGGCGTCATATCAAATCCACGATATTACTTTCAAAGGCATTAATCCTTTTGGCGGGTCGGACAATAACACCCCGGTGGCCGAGAATATGAATTCGGCTTATTATTCTCGCGCCTACCAGGGTGGCAGTGTTTACTACCGTCCGCCAGCTTTCGGTCGGGAGTATTACACAGGTCACAAAAAGGGCGATGTTTCCAACTTATCTATACCTTACGAAAATGATTTGTCGCTGAAAAAGGCTGATGGCAGTAGTGACTTTCCTTCCAGCGTTCCCGCGGGACTAATCGCCGGTTACAATGGCCGGTTGTTTGGTGAGGTTGACAAAGTCTCTCTCTGCCAGCGAGAGGGGGCGATGATTGTTCGCGACCCGTTTGTGATGAATTCTTTTGACAAAAGTCAGTTTGATCCCAATGTTTGTATGAGCAAATGGTGGCCAGGCAAAGAAGCGCTGAAAAAATCGATAGTTGATTTTGCCCCCCAGTCGGTTGATGACTGGCTCAACCAAGTTACAAACCGGTCAGTTAGTCTACGCTTGGTTCGGACTGATCAGAATGGCAAGGAGCGTAGTATCAGTATTCCTAACGCCACTGTTGATATCAATGGCACTTATGACCTTAACAGCAACGTCACTCTCGATCCAACCACGATTGGAATTGACAGCCAGACCCTGCCTCAACTCAACAAACCAGCCGCCATCACCTTCGTTGGCGACTTTAGCCAGCCGGTGATTTACAAAAATGGCCAGGTTTGTACCGATTGCCAGATCATCTCCAACAGCAACGGTCAGGTTGTGGTCAGCGTCACCGGTTTTTCCACCTACACGGTCGAGGAGCACCCAACTCAAGACAAAATAGT
>JBGOUP010000048.1:0-3199 GCA_041477655.1 Patescibacteria group bacterium | reverse complement strand
GCAACAGAAGAAACCACCGAAGCACCAGCCGAGATTGCTGAAGCCCCCACTCCCGAGCCAACTCCAGAAACCCCTGCCAAAGAAGCCACGCCCGAAGCTTCCGAGACTCCGGAAACGACTGAAGCCTAACAACTCTCCCGAACTCGTAAAAATCTAGGTATTATAAGTCATAAGGAGGGACGTGGTTTACGGCTACATAGTTTGGTGGTACGGAGCGGGCTACCTGCGCAGTTGGCAGATTGCTCTGGCTAGTCTTTATCGTACCTCTGACACTTTTTCGCTGGAGACTTTAGTTAAAACCTGGGTGGCGCCTTGGAAAAACGATGTCGTTGTGGCTGGTAATATCGCCTTGAGTGATCAGTTTAAAATTTGGCAGCAAAACTTTGCTAGTCGGTTTGTTGGTTTCATGATCCGGACAATTATGATTTTAGCCGCTCTGGCAATTATGGCCGTCACTACCATCTTTTTTGCCCTGGCTCTAGCTATTTGGTTTTTAGTGCCAATGCTTGTTATTCTTCTGCCAGCACTGGGAGTAATTTTGTTATTTCGATGAACTGGCAATCCTGGCAGCTAGATCGGGCCCGATCACTCCAACGCTACCAAGGTATTTTTTGGACAAGTATCCGCTTTCTAGCTTTAGTCATCGGCAGTTTGGCAGTTCTAACCCTTCTTTTGGCCACATTCTTAAGTCTACCCACTAGCTTAATACCCCTGTCTCTAGTTCTGCTTGGTCCAGCTCTGGCCGTTGTTTCATTTGACCTCTTTATTCACTATTTGGTTCAACATCCGGAATTTTTACTTACCGACGAGCTTCGCCAGGCCAACTTATTGAATAATTTCGACTTTGCCAGTTTGGATATCATTAGCAGTTGGCAGAAGGATCAGACTTGGCAAGCATTCTGGCGTCAGGCTATGACTAACTCGGAAGTTGCCATTATTTTTTATCGTTTGGGTCTAGACGGTCAATCTCTTGAGCAATATCTGTCCAACTCAACAATGTCTGATCAAGATATGGTGAACTTTCTCGATCTGGCTCGCCAAAAGAGTCAGCAACTAGGCCAATCACTGGTTACAATTTATAGCCTGGCCGGCTTGGCCATTAGTCAGCCAATTATCGGCAAGATTGCCAGTTCGTTAAAACTCAAGGAAGAGGAATTAACAGGGTTGGTTGATTTTTATAGTCAACTTGCTAGTCTACGTCATCAACGCGATCGTTTAGACCCACTTCAAGCGGTCGAGCGATCTGGCGGTTTTGCCAGGGGCTGGGCGGTTAGCTACACCAATTTTCTGGACTCGTTCACCCAGACTATTACTCCGGAATTGGGCAATCAAATCAATTTCACTCCTCTGTTTGGTCGGGAAGAGTTGATCGGAGAACTGGTAACCGAGCTTAATAAATCGGTCGGCCAGAATGTTTTGTTAGTCGGTGAGACTGGAGTGGGCAAAAGAGATTTGTTTTTTCATTTGGCGGCCAGGGTCGTAACCCTTAAAACTGGTAGCCATCTCGATGGCATGGAAGCGCGGATTCTCGACACCGAACGGTTGGTAACTATCGCCAAGTCTAGCGGCCAGCTAGAGGAAATTTTCCAGAAAATCTTTACCGATATGAGTCGAGCCGGTAATATCTTGCTCTTCATTGATAACATTGACTTACTGCTTGGAGCCGACAGTCAGGCTGGCCAAACCAACGTCTCGAGTCTTCTGCAGACTTACCTGGAAGATCCGTCAATTAAAATTGTCGCCTCTATAACCAAGGAAGAGCACCTGACGCTTATCAAGCCTAACCAAGCCTTAAATCGTCAGTTAACGGCGGTGGAGATAATGCCACCAAGCGTCAAAGACACTGAATCTATCCTACTTTATCATCTGCCGACGATCGAGAAACGTTACAACACTTTCTTTATCTTGAGCGCCATCCAAGCCATTGTTGATTACGGCCATCGCTATCTTAAAGATCAGGCCTCACCTCAACGGGAAATTGATTTGGCTGAAGAAGTGGCCGCTTGGGCCCAGAGTCGGTCTCTACGAGTGGTCGGTGAGCAACAAGTGGTTGAAGTGGTTCAGAACAAAGCTCATGTGCCCATTCAAGTCAAAAGCGACGAACGCCAATCGCTCTTAAAGCTGGACGAAGAGCTACACAAACGAATTGTTGGTCAAGATAGAGCCATTAAACTGATTGCCGACTCCCTGTTACGGGCTCGAGCTGGCTTGTCCAATGAAGCCCGCCCGATCGGTTCGTTCTTGTTTTTGGGCCCGACTGGCGTAGGTAAAACTGAAACGGCCAAGGCTCTTGCAGCCATTTATTTTGGCTCGGAAGCCAAAATGATCAGGCTGGATATGACCGAGTTTGCCGACAGTAACGGCTTGGCCAAATTGCTTGGTAGCGATCCGGTTCATCAACCTGGCTCGCTAACGGTCAAAATCCAGGAAAATCCCTCGACCGTTTTATTGCTGGATGAAATTGAAAAAGCCAGCGATCAAGTCAAAAACGTTTTCTTGCAGTTAATTGATGAAGGCCGGCTAACTACCAACTATGGCAAGGTTTTGGATTTTACCAACGTCATTATTATTGCTACTAGTAACGCTGGCTCGGAAATGATTAAAGACCAGATCTCTAAACAGGTACCGATCTCCGATTTCGAAAAACAACTCATTGATAGTTTAATCAAACAGCGAATTTTCCTAACCGAGTTTCTCAATCGCTTTGACGGAGTTGTTGTTTACTTGCCGTTAAGTCTGCCGGAAATTAAAAAAGTAGTAGAACTGCGTTTGGCAAAATTAAAAGCACTCATCAAAGCCGAAAAAGGGGTGGATTTGGAAATCGCTCCGGCGGTAGTTAAACAACTGGCCGAAAAAGGCTACGATCCGGTTTTTGGCGCCCGTGCTCTTGATCGGGTTGTTAAAGAACAACTCGAAACGGCCATCGCTCGTGAATTAGTAGCCAAAAACCCGGCAGCGGGGAGCAAGCTATCTATCGAAAGTATTTAAGCTAAAATTTTGGCGGTTAGGTTTTCCTAACCGCCATGGACAAATTTGTATTGCTAGTCAATACCGCCATGTTGGAAAATCCACTTGATCATTTCCAGCCCAGCAGTGAATGTTTCCCACAATTCCCCCAATAGGCGCATTTTTTCCTCCTAGTATAGGATTGGACCAAGCTATCATATTACCAAGAATTTTCAACCCTTTACACTCAATT
>JBGOUP010000031.1:0-9209 GCA_041477655.1 Patescibacteria group bacterium | reverse complement strand
TACGGCGGTGGTCCGGGCATGATTTTGCGGGTTGACGTGGCCAACAACGCCCTTGAAGCCGTTGACCCTGATCATAGGGCTTATAGAATTATGCTTTCACCCGATGGTGAGCAGTTTAATCAAGCCATCGCTAAGCAATTAGCAAAAAATAATCATATCGTACTGCTCTGTGGTCGTTATGAAGGCTTTGATAGCCGGATCGAAAAATATATTGATCAAAAACTCTCAATTGGCTCATATATTCTTAGCGGTGGTGAACTGGCATCGCTTGTTGTTATTGATACCATCACCAGGTTGATTCCTGGAGCCCTTGGTAATACTGAATCGCTACAGAGCGAAACTTTTGAAGAGAATAAAACTGATTACCCAACTTTTACTCGTCCTCCAGAATTCGATGGCCAAACCGTGCCAGAAGTTTTGCTTTCCGGTCATCATGCCCAAATCAATGATTGGCGGTCCAGTCAGCAAAAAGATATCGAATAACTCAAAGAAAATTTTACCTAACAAAGTTATTTTTTAGTATAAATTTTTGCAGAGGGTATGGGGATCTACTGCGAAGCGGTCCCCCTACCCTCTGCACTCCCACCCCCTAGCACGCCCAGACAAACAAGAAAATGTTTTTCTCGAAAATTTCGCGTTTAGCGTAATTTTCACCTTGTTCACAACAGTGAAGCGTGGCAGGGTAGTGGGTGTGGGAGCCTAGGGGCGGCCTTCGCAACTTTGAGCCCCTGGCTCCCACAGAAAGTTTGCAATTTTACAAAATTGTTAAAACAGCGTTTCTTATCAAGCTAAGTTGACATCTTGAGGCTCAATGGGCTAAAATAACCAAGAGGATGCGTTCTCTACAGGATGAAATTCGTCAGGCGCAACGGGAGTTAACTTGCCCGATCTGTAGCCGATCGTTCCAACTCGAAGACATTCGATTGCGTACGTTTGCCAATAGTTCTGCCGTCGAGTTGTCGGTCGTATGTAGTCACGGTCATTTTCCGGTCATTTTGATCGTACCGGTGACCTTGCGAGATATCTCTAAGGCTGGCCGGATTTCCAGAGGAGAATTACAGCGCGCCTACGAAAAAATAGACCGCCTTTCATTATCAATTGAAGAATTATACAAAATATCATGACACTATCCCTAGTTGCCACTAATCGAGAATTAACTGGTAAGAAAGTAAAACAACTTCGAGCCAAAAAACAGCTACCGGCGGTAGTCTACGGCTCCGAGTTGAAAGCCAAACCTATCACTATTGATCTAGGTGAGTTCAAGCGAGTCTATAAAGAGGCGGGAACCAGTGCCTTGGTGGATTTGGCAGTTGAAGGTGACAAACCGGTTAAAGTCCTAGTTCATGAGCCCCAGTCACACCATCTCACCGGTGAGCCGCTCCATGTTGATCTGTACGCCGTTAAGATGACTCAAAAAATTGAGACCGCTATTCCGATTCATTTTGTCGGCACTTCGCTTGCCGTTGAAGAACTCGAAGGTAACTTTATTGCCAACAAAGACGAGCTCAACATTCGTTGTCTGCCAGCCGATCTTATCCCCTCTATTGAACTGGATATTTCCGTTCTAAAAACCTTTGATGATCAAATTCGAGTCGAGGACATTAAAGTTCCCCAAACTGTTGAGGTTTTAGACGAGCGGGAAGACGTGGTTGCTCTGGTAACTGCGCCTCGAACTGAAGAGGAAATGGAAGCTGAACTAGCAGAAGACAAGGTAGCTGAAGAAGCGGCTGTTGAAGAGCTTGGTAAAGAAGAGACCGTCGAAGGCGAAACTCCAGCCGAGGGTGAAACTCTAGCCGAAGGCAAACCTGTTGCCGAGACCGAAAAACTAGAAAAATCCTAAAAAAACGAGTAATCAAGCCAGGCACCATATCGCAATATTGTGAAGTGGATTCCGAATTATTAGTGTCGTTTAAGAATAAAAATCAAGCCCAGTATATTTCAACTGGGCTCATCAGTGGCTTTGAGCAGCTGATTATTGTTAGTTGGCTCTGACGCCGCACTTAAGTCTTTGTTCTCCTCGGGCGGCTCAACGCTTGAGCGCAGTAACCGTACGGCGTCATCAGCCTGTTGCTTTATTGCCTGGATGTGGGCTACAATCTCCGCTGTCTGCCTAATAAAGACTTGTTCTTTTTCCGCTTTAATGTCGTCAGCTTCAAGAAGAAATCGGAAATCCGTCCAGTAATCGGCGAAGTTGTTCGTTCCCCAATTAAGGACTTTCCGAAGAGTGTATTCTCGACCCTCTACGCCAAATTTTTTATTACGCCGAGCGTCTAACTTCTTGCCAATCGTACGGCCTGCTGCTGACAATAGTAGCGGTATCGAACAGACGAATAAAGTCAACATAATCCCAAGGGAGAAAAGAAAAAAATGATACGATTGTTCGCTCTTAAATTGGTCAGCCTCCGGCGGAGCAGTCAACAGCAGAACTAAAACCGTCACATAGACAAGAACAAAACCTATAATTTGACCGGTGTTGTGAAATCCCCGCTCATTTTGATCACTTTTCGCAAACTTATCGCCGAACTTTTTTAACTCCAGTTTCATTGTTGAGACAATTTGGTCAGCGATTCGTTGTGGATCAGCATTTTCCACTTTTTTTATTCTCCAATCTGAAATGTGCGATCACGACTAGGCAAATTGTAACAGCTTTACCTGAAAATTCAATTGCCCAAGCGATGATTGAGCCGAAGGCGGGAGTCGAACCCGCGTCTCTGCTTTACGAAAGCATAGCTCTACCGTTAAGCTACATCGGCACCCGACTATTTTAGCTTGTTTGGGCTTTAGTTTGAAGCAGTTACTTCAAGGCTTTGCGGAACGACATCAAAGTGAGAGTGACGAAGACGATAAACATACCGCCAGCGGCCAAGAAAGCGTAGCCAATGTTCGAGTTGCCCCAACCATGCAAGACCAGCGATCGAATACCTTCAATAATATAGGTAACTGGGTTAAAGTCGGTGATTCGAGCAAAGGTGGCTGGAAGTAACGCTCGGGGCGACTGCGAAGTTGTTAGATATAGCAACGGAAATACCAATATAAAAAGCGACTGAACTAAGCGAGCGTTTTGGGTGCGCAGTGCCGAGATCATACCGATACAACTCCAGGCCATGGCAAAAATCATCAGGATGGCGAATATGGCCAGCACCCCAGTAAAACCGGCTTTAATACGAACCCCCCAGATTAATAGCAATGTCAGCATAACGATTCCTTGGCCAAGCGACTGAACGGCGATTTCCGTCAGTTTAGCTAAGACAATAGCCAGCCTGTTGATTGGCATTATAATCAGTTTCTTGAAGTAGCCAGCTTGGATATCTTGAACCAACTCGATGCCAGCGTTACCTGCCGAGAAGAAAATGGCCGTAAACAATGCTACTGGAGCAATAAAGTCTTTGTAAGAAACATTGGGGAAACCGGGAACTTTGGCGAAAGACGACAGTGACAGCGAGTTAACGGCAAAAAAGAAGATCGGCATGAAAAACGGCGGCAGTAAGGCCAACAGCGGTCGCCAAATCAGCTTGATGTTACGAATTGATAAGTAGTACCAGTCGCTAAAAAAGGTAGACATTTTTCAAACTCCAAGCTCCAAGTTCCATACTCCAGACAAATCACAATTATCAAAGTTTATTAAAACAAAATTTTTTAGGTTTTGGATTTTGAACATTTGAATTTGTTTGGGATTTCGTGCTTGAGATTTTGGGTTTTTCATTGCTTTACCTTCTCCTGGCAAACGGATCTGGCGCGTTGGCGTTAACTTCTTCGTCGGCCAAACCACTGCCTGTCGTTTTTAAGAAAACTTCTTCAAGGTTTTTAGCTTTGTGCTTCTTTAAGAGTTCGGCTGGCGTGCCTTCGGTAACTATTTTACCTTTATCCATAATAGCTAAACGGTCGCAGAGTTGTTCAGCTTCGTCCATAAAGTGAGTAGTTAAGAAAATAGTCATGCCTTGTTTATTCAACTCTCGAAGGTGTCCCCAAATAAGTTGCCGAGCGTGAGGATCCAGACCTTGAGTTGGCTCATCTAAAAACAAAACCTTAGGCTTGTGAACTAGGGATAAAGCTAGGTCAAATCGTCGGCGCATTCCGCCGGAATAAGTAGAGGTAAATTTGTCAGCAACCTTCTCCAACTCAACCAATTTCAATAATTTTTTGATCTGATCTTGAATTTCTTGAGGTTGCATATGATAGAGTCGGCCGTGAAGTTGGAGCATTTCTCGAGCCGTTGCCACTTCGTCCAAACCGACTTCCTGCATGGCGAAACCAATTTTTTTGTAAATTTCGCCGTCTTGCTTGCCCACTTCGAGATTATCTATAGCAATACTACCTGACGTCTTTTTGACTAAATTAACCATCATATTAATGGTGGTGGTTTTGCCGGCTCCGTTTGGTCCAAGAAAACCAAAAAACTCACCCTGTTTAACATGGAAAGTAATGTTGTTGACGGCAACTGTGTCGGAGTTGTAGACCTTTTTGAGGTTTTTTACCTTAATTATGTCTGACATTTTCCCAGTTTCTCACATCCGACCTATCAATGCAACCAGCACTCTAGTGATATTTCCAAAAATACCTCAACTAATTGGCTGTTTTAGTTACTTTGACTAAGGATTTTTTTAGTTGGCTGTTATATGGTTAACTCGTCGCATGTCGGAAGGAGTGCAAGAAAGAATGTTAAATTTCGAGAAACATGTTGGCGACCATCCAACTTGAGGCGTGTAATTTCGCTTCACCTCGACTCTCAGCAAATACCCCGTTCAAGCGGGGCGTTTGCTTTTGTCGCCCCCTTTAGTAGAGTTAATTAAGATGTGGAGGGTCAATTTCGACGATCTGAAGAAAAGAACCAGACGGCTTATTAATAAACGCCTAGTTCCTTGGCAGGTGGCTGTTTTGGCTGTAATGGTTGTAGCTATCGTCACTTTTATCCAAAGTAGCGGTTATCTTGGTTTTCAAAATCCCCAGACTCCAAGTAATAAGACTAATAACCCACCCCAGGCCGGTGCGTCAGCAGAATTAGCCTACGGCTGGCATTCCGATAGCCCACATTTTAGCAATAACGGCATTGCCTGGGCTCGTACCTTCGACATCAACTTTGGCCCGACCGATGCCAGTTACGACAAAATTTTTGGCGCCCACGACACAGCCGCCAAACAAAAGGCTTACGACTACAGTACTAAGGAGTTTGACTGGGTAGCTGGCAACTCGGCCTACATGAACAAAACCGACAATCCATCTGGCCAGCTTTATTCGCTGATTAATAATCATTTTCACTTAGTTTCTGAAATTGATATTAGTCAAGGAGGATTATGGCTGTACTTAACCAATCTTCTAAATACCATTAGCCAGTCTGATTTTGAGAACCTGTTCTTGCACTCTCCGACCGACAAACCATATTGCGGTATCGTTGGCTCGCCAACCCAAACTATCCAATCACGCTACATTCCTCAATGGGCTTGTAGCACCAAGTCCGTTGGACTCAATTTCTTCAATAAAGCCGGCATGGAAAACGACGTCGTTCCATACTGGACGGGCACAATCATCCCTGCCCTTAATGATAAATTTAACAACGGGAAAGAAAAACCAGCTGATGACTACAAGGCTAATGGCATCTTCACTGATTCGGGTGTGGTAAATATTGAAAACACCAATTTAGGCCAATTTTATGACGGTGGCGTTCCTCGCGACGCTCTGGAAGCCCAGGGTCAGACGACAATTGACAACGATACCCGTTTCCAAAGTTGGATTGACAATTACAACTCTTTTTTGGGCTTGGTTAAGACCGCTTTTACCACCGCTGGCTACAAAATTATCAATAACGGTGCCGGTTGGCGCGATGTCAGTGGTCTCCCAGATGAAAATATCTACGCCCAAAGTCTTGACGGTACCGTTGGCGAGCATGAGTTTCCCTTGTTGGAGTTCACCAACAACAACTACCCAGCCAACTCTGACACAACTACCAGGGAAGTGATAAAACAACGGCTAATGAAATCCAAATATAACGGCGAATTTCCCATCGCCGCCCATTTTTACGAAACCGCCGACCTTTACGATAGTATTCCCGGCGCACCCAACTGTGGCAGTCAGGAAATGTATCAATGGTACCAAATCTCGGGATTAGCTAACTATTACCTAACTCAACAACACGACACCGATACCTATTTTCGTAACTCTGGCAATGGCTGTGGTATCTCCACCACTTATGGCGACCCGATTTCTGGATTTATTTATGGTCCAGCCAAAGGCGGCATGGGCATCCTGCCGCTGGGTGCGTTGGCTTACAACATTGGCCAGCCAGACAGTAACGACTTTGCGGTAATTGGCAATATCAACTCTGAATACCTCAATTTCAACACTGGGGTTGCAACTAATGCCACCGAACCAGTTTTTAGCCGAAGTTACACCACCACCGATGGCCGAAAGAATCTAGTAGTACTTCGAACTCCTAAAACTGGACTACTAAATTATGACCAAAGTGGTAATGGCGGATCAAACTACATCTCTCAAGCCAAGCCCTATTTTACCGATCAGTCACTTTATAACCTGGCCGGATCGCTCCAAACCCCAATAGACCTAGGCGGCAATTACTGCGAATTATTTTACGATGGAGGCTTACTTTGCGGTATGACCACAGCTCCAATCAGACGAGCTGAAGGTGATATCTTTGTTCATAACCCAATCGTCGGTTCACTTGATTGGAGCGATTTTAACAACAGTAAATCCGCTAGCGAGCGGATTACCGACGCCGCTATTTCCAATAAAAAGACCTATGTTCGTTTCGACCCCTTTAACTTGCCCGACGACGTTTTTAATAGTAATTTTGCCACCCGGCCAGCCAGTGTTAGGATCGAAAAAGACATCGATGCCGATAGCCAAGTGGTTATTGCCTACAAAGATAAGCTCAAATTGAATCCAGCCGAAAGTTATAATTTTGATACCAATGCCAGCTTTGGGCCAAAAATGGTTAGTCTTGACTCTTCAATTCTGACCCCGTTTAATGCTCCAGCTGTTATTACTATTACCAGCCCACAAGTCGGCTTTATTACCAATAAAAAAATTCTCAAAAACGGAGGTGACTGCACTGACTGCAAGATCGTGTCTAGTACCGGCAACACCATCGTCTTTGAGGTTACTGGTTTTAGTAGCTATTCGGTTATCGAAGATCCAAATGGTGGTCGGGGCATTGACAATAATAATAACAACAATGGCGGCAATCCACCGGCGCCTGACAGCGGTAATCCTAGCGGCAACCCAACCACTGCTCCGCCTAAACCTGGCACTACCAAAGGTAGTAGTGGCTCGTCTAGCTCCTCCGGGAGTAACCTCGGAATCGGATCAAGCCCGGCACTTGATAATACTGCCAATGGTAGTCTGCCTGACAGCCAGGTCGCCGCTAGTCAGGACGTTAAAGTATTTGTAATTGTTGGCACACTGTTAGCCTTGATAATCGGCTTAATTGTCGGTGTTCTAGGTTTTCGACGAAAAATGCGCTTAACCTTGAACGATCGGGCCAAGGCATCTCAAGCAAAATCTGAAGAACCAAAAAAGTAATTTGAGCGAGAGACGGGGTTCGAACCCGCGACCTCTTCCTTGGGAAGGAAGCATTCTACCGCTGAACTACTCTCGCGTTGATAAGACTATTCTTAAGTCTAAGCGGTCGCTCGTCGTTGCAAAATGTCTGAATAATTATGACATTTTTCGCGACTTCTGTTCGTTTACACTTAGCGACGCTAAGTGTAAAGCTCATCACTACACCAAACTCGTAAATCAACGATAAGCTGGGCACATTCTACCATCAATTTACCGCCGATTCACTCGACACAAAGCTTAAAATTGATTAGTCTAAAACTATGGAGGGCAAACGGGTCGTATTTTTCGAAGTTGAGCCGTGGGAGCAAGAGTACTTTGAAGACAAACTTGGCTCCAAAGCCGAACTCATTTTTCATAAGGATAGATTGACAGAACCTAACCAACATTTAGCCGAGTCAGCTAATTACCTGGCAACCTTCATTTACTCAACGCTTAACCATATCGTGCTTAACCAAATTCGTGGGCTGAAAGGCATCGCCACAATGTCGGTTGGTACTGATCATGTTGATCTAGAGGAGACTAGTCGTCGGCATATCGTGGTCAGTAATGTACCCAAATATGGACCCAACACAGTGGCTGAACACACTATGGCTTTGCTTTTGGCTATGTCTCGAAATATCGTTCCTTCGGTCGAACGGACCCGTCAAGGTCAGTATGACTATTCCGGACTGACAGGCTGGGACTTGTCTGGCAAAACCATTGGTATCATTGGCACTGGTAAAATTGGCGCCGTAGTGGCTCGGATCGCTAACGGTCTGGGTATGCGAATAGTTGCCCATGACCAAACTCAAAACCCAGAAATTATTGAAAAATATCAGGTGGAATACGTGACTATGCCCCAGTTACTCCACATGAGCGACGTTATCACTATCCACGTTCCCTTAACTGCCGAGAACAAACATATGATTGGCCAAGAACAGTTCGACCAAATGAAACGTGGAGTGGTTTTTCTCAATACTGCCAGGGGAGGTCTGGTTGATGCTCAAGCGTTAATAGAAGCTTTAGATAACAATGTTGTCAAACAAGCTGGAATTGACGTCTTAGAAGATGAAAACTTGCTCAAAGAAGAGAAACAGCTTTTCTCTCCCTATTTCAAACTGGCTGATTACCAAACGGCCATGGCCGACCACGCTTTGATGCGCCACCTTAAGGTTCTGGTCACTCCCCACAATGCCTTCAACAGTCGGGAGTCCTTGCGCAACATCCTGCAAACAACGGTTGATAATCTTGAGGGAATGATGGCGGGCGATCCGGTAAACATCGTTAGGAATTAACGATGAATTTTCAATTTTCAATTTTCAATTTTCACTTAAGTATTAAAAAATCAGTATTAGAAAATTGCTTGTTTGAAAATTCCTTGAAAATTGTTGCTTGTGAATTGAGAATTGGTTGAAAATGCTTTATCTTGCCGCTGATCATGCCGGATTCGAACTGAAAACGTTTGTCGCTCACAAGTTGGCCCAAAGGGGAGTAACTTTTGAGGATTTTGGAACTTTTTCTAACGAGTCAGTGGATTACCCTGGTTTGGCCAAACGGTTAGCCAAGGCAGTAGTTAAGCAGAATGGTCGGGGTATCCTGATGTGCGGCTCTGGTCAGGGCATGGCCATGGCTGCTAATCGCATCAAGGGAGTTAGAGC
>JBGOUP010000033.1:0-7534 GCA_041477655.1 Patescibacteria group bacterium | reverse complement strand
TTTCTAGAAAATCCAGAACATCCGACATTGCGTAACCACCCGCTTAAAGGTGAATGGTTGAAGTATCATTCGATCAGCGCCGGGGGAAACTTACGTCTGCATTACCGAGTTATCAATAATGAAACCGCTCTGTTTGTGGCTGTCGGTACTCACAGCCAACTTTACAGGTAGTAATAGATTAGTTAGGGCACGGTTGATATTTGGCTTGGCTATTGAGAAGCTAAGTTGAGATCGTAATGAGTAAGAAACTAACAGCTTTTACGTTGATCGAGATGATGACGGTTATCGCTATCATTGGGATACTAGTTACTTTAACTTCTTACGTTCTTCAGAGTTCGCAAGTGAGAGCCAGGGATAATCAGCGCATAACTGACTTACAGACGATCAAAAGCTCGCTGGAGTTATTTTATCAGGACAACAGGCACTATCCAGCAACTCAAGGCAGTCCATTTAACTATTTAGCCAAATGGCAGTTGGAGTATGACCCGAATAATACTAAATGTCCTCAATCGACAGATAAAAAAGCCAAGCCGTCCACAGCCTTCATCGCCCCTTATTACCTCACCTCAATACCAGGGGATCCAACATATAAAGTGGTATACACTGGCAACACTGGCAACGATTGCACTTACCAGAAGTATGATCTTACATATGGAGGAAACACATACAAAGTCGGTAGCTACTTATACGCAGATCGTGCTATTTTTGACGGGTCAATTAAAACGCCGACTCAAACATATTTTCTACTTGCAGCGACCGAAAAAGGCGGCTATGGCTCTCCTCTGTGGAATATTCCGTTGTTGAATGACGCTTTTATAAACTGGAAGGATACCGATTATTCGAATTGCGAATTAGTAGACGGAGAATATGACTGCTCAAGCTTTCTATCTGGTTTTCTTATTGGCTACCGCTACCATTTAACAGAATCCCACAACGATTAGCCTCGTGACCAAGTGGCCTTCTTAACTCGACATTACCTGGAGGCCTCGGTAAGCTAGGCTAATGGGTTCGGTGAATATTTATACCAAGCGCTGGCTGATTGCTGGCTGTTTGTTGATTTTGGGGATTCAGACAGTCGTCCAAATCCGTTTGGCTAGTCTTGATTCCCAAACCACCGATGAAGCCGTCCATTTATCGGCTGGTTACACCTATTTAACCCGAGGTGATTGGCATTTTAACCCCGAACATCCGCCGCTAGTCAAAATCCTAGCCGCTCTGCCACTACTAGCACTTAAACCAAATATCAGTCCGGCCGCCGAGGGGCTCTGGCGAAAATCCGACAACTTTTTCTATGACTCTTGGCAGGAGAATCGTCGTTTTGGCGAGATAATGCTTTATGAATCGGGTAACAACCCAGACCAACTCTTGTTTTGGGCTCGTATGCCGATGGTCTTAATCACCTTGTTGCTTGGCCTGGCAATTTTCCTCATTGCCCTAAAACATTGGGGACCGATTTCGTCTCTAGTAGCCGTAGCTTTATACGCTTTCAACCCAACCATCGCCGGTCACGGACACTTAATTACCACCGACATGGCTCTAGCTCTTGGTTTTTTATTAACCGTTTATTTTTTCTGGAAATTTTTAGAGAAACCAACTTGGCGATATTCGGCATTCTTTGGCCTAAGCTTAGCTCTTGCATTGTTGACAAAACACACCGCCATCATTCTTCTACCAATCCTGGGGATTTTAGCCATAATTTGTTGGTTCGATAAAAGCCGTCAGACTAGTTGGCGGGATACTTTGATAAAATTCGTAGTTAGTTTGGTGGTTGTTTGGGCCCTAATTTGGACGGGATTTGGTTGGCACGACAGAGTAGTGCCCCAAACAGAGTCAATATCTACTCAAATTAGGGTTGCCAATACGCCTAGCAAAATTGGCCAGGCTAACCTAACCGCCGATAACCTATACAAAATTATCAGACCAATTTTTAGCTTGCTACCGGGCGACTATGCCAAAGGATTATTTATGGTCATTGGTCACGCCTCGGGCGGACACACCACCTATCTGCTCGGTCAGACGTCTAAGACCGGCTGGTGGTACTATTTCCCAATATTGATTTTACTAAAAAACCCCCTGGCGGAATTGTTAGTAGTTGGGGGAACGATTTATCTATTGGTGCTAAAACGACACCGGGACAGATTAGTCATGGCTTTGGCTGTGGGCGCCGGTTTGTTCTTGGCAGTGGCGATGTTGTCCAAGGCCAACCTTGGCATTAGACACGTTATGCCAATCTTGCCCCTTCTTTTTATTGCCGGGGGTTGGGCGGCTAGCGTCCACAGAAAGTTTTTCTGGGTAACTGTGGGACTGTTAGTCTGGCTTGCCTTGGTTTTTAGCTTGAGTTTTCCGAGTTACCTTGGTTACTTTAACGAATTTGCCGGCGGATCAAACAACGGCTACACCATCGCCACCGATTCTAATTTAGACTGGGGACAAGACCTTAAAAGGATCCAACACTACATCCAACAAAATCAGCTGACAAATGTCTATATTGAATATAACTGGTTGGGTCGTTCGGCGCTGGATTACTATCTTGGACGAAATAATTACCGCTTGTTAAGTGACTGGCAAGTGGGTCAACCGGGTTACGCCATTATTGGAGCGTCGGCGTATAGCCAAGACGATTATCCGTTTCTCTATAATTGCCCCGATCGTAGGCTTATCACTAACGCTGTCTTTGTCTGTCCTCTAAACAACTAATGACCAAACCCAATAGTGACAACCCAGAACCCACCCTCTCGGTAATTGTTCCGACTTACAACGAAGAGAAAAGAATCGTTAAGACTCTGAAAGCAATTAACCAGTTTTTTGCCAAAAAGGCTATTAGTTTTGAGATTTTGGTTGTTGACGATGGGAGCAGAGATAAAACCGCACAAGTGGTGGAAGAATTGGCTATCGCTCAACTTCGTTTTCTTTCATACGGACGAAATCGGGGCAAGGGCTACGCCATTAACTACGGCGTCAAACACGCTCAAGCCGACTGGATACTCTTTACCGATGCCGACAACTCAACCCCAATTGAGGAATTCGATAAACTTTGGCCAGAATCAACAAATTACAAAATTATTATTGGATCCAGATATCTACCGGAAAGTCATATTGCCGTTCCACAGCCAACCCCCCGAGTCATTTTGTCTAGACTGGGCAATCTACTGGTTCAATTCTTAATACTACCGGGCATTAAGGATACTCAATGTGGCTTTAAGCTATTCCAGCGATCGGCGGCCAAAGTTATTTTTGCTCGTCAAACAATTTGGGGTTGGGGATTCGACATGGAAATTTTGCGAATTGCCAAAGAGCTAGGAATAAAGATTAAGGAAGTGCCGATTAACTGGTACAACGACGATCAGTCAAGAATTCAATCTAGCCGTGTTTTCTTCAAAACCCTGTCGGAATTATTTGCTATCAAAAGAAAATCGCTCTTAGGAGCATACAAGCATAAAAATCAGCTATCGGTTTAAGCGTCAACTCGTAATACACCACCGGCCACCGCCGTCTTCTTGGTGACGTTAAAAACGGTAAAAGGTTTGTTGAACATCAATCTTGTTTGGGAATCGATGGCTGGAATAGCGGCAAAGAAGATTGAACTAATTGGCAATATAACCGGAGCTAAAATCCACTCTTTAAGAAGCGACAGATAATAAATTGATTTTTTGCCTGGCCTGGGTGGGACTATTGAGGCTGATATGGCCATAGTGGCGATTAAACCAGTCCAAGCGGCTAGCAAAAAGTGCCGATAAACGTTAGGAAAGTTGTAGCCAAGGACAGTCTGACGAAAATCGGCGCTAACAGTTAGGGGTAACCAGCCAAACCACAGAATGAACGATTGAGTGGCAAGGGAAAAATGAGACTCAAAGAGCCGGCCAAACTGAAGCCATTTATAGAAAAATGGGATGTCGCTGTTTCCCCAAGACTGCTCGGCCACAAAGGGGATATCAGAAACTCCCCAAAACCAACGGCGTCGCTGAAGGTACTGCTCCCGGAAGGTATCGTAGATATCGTTCCCTTGAACGGCATCCATATAAACAGGAACGAAGATTGGCACGATATGATGATTGCCTTTAAACTTGAAGAAGGATCGCCAGTACTGATGACCGTCTTCGACAATTGTGGTAACAGACCAAAAATCAGTCTCCACCAGCGCCGCAAAACTTTGGGCGTGAGCGGAAAAATTTCGGGCGTGATGGGGCCGGACGGCAGTAATCATCTGCCAAAAACTCGAGCCAAGAGCCGTCATCTTAACCGGCAAGGGTACTTTCCAGATGTTGTTGAAATACATCGGTAGTGGTTGGAAGCTTTTGTGAAACGGGTCGTCATCATGCAAGTAGGACCAGCTGACGTTGGCGAAGTACTTGGCGTCAACTCGGTTATCCGCGTCCAGTGTAGTGGTAATAACATTGTTAAAGTCGAGCTTCTTTTTCTGTAGATACTCTTTGACTTGTCTGGCGGCCCAAGTGATATTTGGTCCTTTACCTTTTACTTCGTTGGCAATATCCGAGGGATGGAAGGTGATGAGAAACTTGGAGAATGAGTGCTCATACTCCCGAGTTAAAATTGGGGCGTATCTTGGAGCTAGGTCCTTTTCCCGATCTTCAAAAGCTACCACCACAATTAGTTTTTGGTTGGGGTATTGGCTATTGCTAATCGAGTTGAGAGTCTGGTGAAGAATTGAGATATCTTCTTTATAGCTGGGGATAATCACTAGATGATAAAGCTCTTGCCATTCCGAAGAAAAATCGTGATCGAGTCTAGCCAGCCAATCAATAGCAATTTCCTGTTTGTAACGTATGTAACCATAGATTAGAAAAAAGGCCATAATCACGACCCTAATTAACCAATAAATGGCGTAAACAAGAATAATCAAAGTGACAACTGGCGGGTTTATAAAGGTCAACACAGCTAATGAAATTAGGGTCAGCCAGGTAGTCAAACCAGGGAGTATCTGCCAAAGACGTCGAAAGCCGGCTTTGGACATCAATTACTACCCGAATTAATCAGCAGATAATAGACAAAACCCAGTACTGTTATTATCACAGAAGTTGCCAATATTGACTTTGCCACCAGTGGTTGTTGACGTCGGAACAACCAAAAAAGGCAGCTGTTTATGGCTAATAAGCCGACAATATATTTATAATAACTATGGCTTTCCGGCAGTACTTTGATGGCCGAAAAGTAAAGCGGGATCAATGCTAGCATGCCAAATAGCCAAACTAGGGCTTGGTAGTTTCTCGGCCGGTTAATACTCGTGACCGGTTGTTCAGACATCGAGGGCGGTAAATACCGTTGATAGTGTCATTTGGATACAGCCGATAACTCGATCAGCTGCTCCATAATACAACCATATACGGTCATGTTTCCAGATCGAACCAGTAACAAAAATGACATTATTGACCACTCCGAGCCGTTCCCAAGTCAGTTGTGGGGTTATTAGCGGCTCTGACGTTCGGCTAATGACATGAGCCGGATTTTTAAGCGACAGCAGGCTGGCTCCGATGGAATATCGATGAGACTGATCAACCCCATGGTGAAAGACCAGCCAGCCTTTCTCTGTTTTAATTGGCGGGCAGGCGACGCCGATTTTTATTTTTTCCCAATCAAAGCGCGGCTCCATAATTTGAAAAGTGTTTTCGAACCGACGCAAGTTGGTTGAAGAAGCTAAATATATTGAAGGAACAATTCGGTGAAGTAGCCAGAATTTCCCCTGGATTTTTTCCGGAAAGAGAACGGCGTTTTTAGAGTCAAGGTCTGGTAACCAGATTCCTAGGCGCTGGAAATGGCGCATATCTCGAGTCTTTAAGGCACTGACTCGGACTCTCCAAGGAACTTTGGGGGTGTTGAGAGAAGGAGAGAATGAGCCTAAATGACCGGCTGGATAGACTGAAGCGGCAGTGTAGGTTATGTAAATATCTCTACCCAGCAAGGTGGCTCGAGGATCCTCAATGCCCAGCCGTTCATATTGATTAAGCGGATCCGACTCAAATATGGGCAAATCCAAACGTTCAAAGTTCAGCCCGTCGCTGGAAACAGCCAAACCAAAGCGAGAAAGATGATCACGACCGACCGCTCGATACATCAAGTGGATCCGACCCGATAGCTCCACAACCGCCGGATTAAATATTCCGCCTTCTTCCCACCAAACGTCTTTCCTTGGCTCAAGAACTTTGTGACGTTCCATTTGCTGCATCTCTCTACTAGGTTAGGCGATTTTGGCTGTCTGTAAAGAAAGTGTACAATAAAATCATGAAATCAAGGTCAATAATTCTTGGTTTGACCGTTCTCTTGTTTTTGCCAATTTCGGCCAGAGCCGCTCAATTTTCCAGCCCTGGTGCTAACAGCGATTCGGTTATTATTGGCAACAACCAGCCACACAAGGATCTCTACACCGTTGGCAATACCGTCACCTCGGATACACCTGTTCAAGGCGACCTGGTCGTGGTCGGCAAATCTATTCTGATTGACGGTGATGTGGAAAATAGTTTATTTGCCGTCGGCCAGACTCTTACCTTTCATGGCGCGGTTGGCCATCACTTAAGAATAGCCGGTGATACGATCACCATCTCCGGTCATATCCATGGCGATGTGCTTGTAGCCGGATCAACGGTTTCTATAGCTAAATCAGCCGAAATTGACGGCGATCTGTTGGTGGCCGCGGCCAATACAAGTATTGACGGTGTTGTTCACGGCCAGGCCAAAATTGCCACCACTACCCTAACAATCAATAGCGGTGCCGTAATTGCCGGAGATCTGAATTATTACTCACCGGTGGCAGGAACAATTTCGCCTAAAGCGCAAGTTGGCGCTACCCATTTTCACTCCAACCAGTCCAAGAGCAATAATTTTGGTTCTACCTGGTTATTTATCCAAATCATTGGTTGGTTCCTGCTAACACTACTTGTTTATCGTCTCTGGCCACGGACATTTGGAAAAATGGTCGAACGGAGCTTCGGTAACTTTTGGACAAACTTTGGCATCGGATTTCTAGTAAGTTTTATTCTGCCATTTATCCTAATAATAATGGCCGCGACTATGATCGGACTGCCGATTGCCCTGGCGATCGGCGCTGTTTGGCTGGTGGTATTGGTATTCGGGTTAATTGTTGGCAAACTAGCCGTGGGCTCACTGATTTATAAAATTGCCACCAAAGGTGAGAAGTTTGAGCTTAATCTTTGGGTAATCGTTATTGGCACAGTTCTGATTAAAATTCTATTTCTTGTTCCGATACTTGACTCAATCGTCACGCTTTTAGAGATAGTATTTATCTTAGTTGGAATCGGCGTGATTACTTCTATGACACTGAAGAATCGGGACGAAGCCTTAGCCAAGATTGACTAGGCGCTGGAATCTACTGCCGGTTGAGGCTACCAGCCCGGCCAGCAGACTGACAAAACTCAAAACGACCGTTGATGAGGTAGCGGGCGAATTTTTGGATTTAGCATCGGCCACTTGGGTTGATTTATTTTGATCGGCAAGCTTTGCGTCACTAATGCTTTGGTTACTGGCAGAAACTCCCGCTAATTCGGCTATCTTCTTAACTTGT
>JBGOUP010000021.1:0-16013 GCA_041477655.1 Patescibacteria group bacterium | reverse complement strand
TGACAAAGTCTTGCTGGCTGGTCCGGTTTTACTGTCACTCTCAACCACAGTGTGGGAGACAGTATCGTTATTAGTCCAGATTACCGTTGTTCCCTTGGTGACTGTCAGAGCCTTTGGCGAAAAGGCCATGCCAACTATCGAAACGGCATTACTACTGGTTGGCGTTGTTGTGGTCGGAGTGGTCGGTGCTGTAGTTGTCGCCGGTGTCGTGGTCGTTGTTGAATATTTGCCTTTCCATAACCAATAACCAAGTCCAATCACTATCAACATGACGATCAATACCCAAACTGTTTTAGTCATTAACCTCCTTATTAATCATCATATATTCAATCGAACGATTTTCATTCAGCGAGTGGCGTTAACTAGAAAAGCCCCAACCAGTATTAGCAATAGCCACATCAATGCCGTCCTGCCCCACATCATTTTGCCCGTTAACTTATACAGATAGCGCAAAAATGGTGGCGATATAACTACGCCGGCGCTCAAGTAATCAATGTAAGCCAATACACGATTAAGATTTAGGGTGTGATGAGTTCGAATGGGTGCTATCAGGCCAATCACTCCAGCCAAAATAAAGAATACGGCGAACATCCACCGGAAGAACATTAGGGTTCTTACCTTGAATGAGTGATCTTGATCGGGTGAGACGGCGTTGCCTCTGCCAGCATTATTACCGACTTCTTCATTTGGGATGTACATATCAATTCCTTTGGATCTGGCAATTAGTCCGACAATGCCCAAAGCGATCAGTACCGCCGCCGCCCCGCCAACAGCCGGTCCTAGCCCGGTCCTGTGGATAGTGAACGGCACAACTATAAGAGCCGTAATAATGATGGTAACCCAAAAGCTGGTTTTGAGCGCCGGATTGAGGATTTTCTTGGGCTTAACTTCTTGAGCCATCATTAGTAAATTTAATCAACCTCACTTTATACTACTCCCTCACGACTTTGTTGACACTACTTAGCCGAGTCCTACAATAACTTTATGTGGGGGTTACAACTTAAGCCGTTCATTTTGATAGCGACCTTTTACGGAATTGTTGCTTTTGTTAGCACTGGGGTATTGTTTGCCAACTTTGACGCCGGCAAACTTCACTTCCAACCCATCACACCAGAAACAGTTCAGCAGCAAAATCAGAATCCACCGACGACACCCAAAACTTCAGACTTGGAATTGTGGGGGTTCTGGAATTTGAATGGCAATGTCG
This sequence comes from Patescibacteria group bacterium, assembly GCA_041477655.1. Classification (GTDB taxonomy): domain Bacteria; phylum Patescibacteriota; class UBA1384; order 2-12-FULL-50-11; family 2-12-FULL-50-11; genus JBGOUP01. The sequence goes on along the minus strand of JBGOUP010000021.1, from coordinate 14,806 downwards.
GCACCCCCTTCAGCGCCACCTATACTGGCAGGAAAGGTCAGCCGCCTTATCACTTTCAGCTGGACTCTGGGGTTGGCTTTCCGCCGCACGGCGTAGTCCTTGATGCCAACGGTAAGCTGTCCGGCACTCCAACTGCCAGAGGAACCTCGCATTTTCGTGTCTGCGTCGTTGACGTCAGTGGCACCCAGAATTGCGCTGATGCCACCATGGTCGTGGCCGCCGCCCTGCCACCACCAGTTGCCCCACCACCCCCACCGGCAGAAGTCACGCCCAAATTTGTCTACACTGCCGCCAGTTGCGTGCTGACAAGTAACGACGGTCAAACAAAAGTATTCACCATTACCGCCTCTGGCACGGTTACTGGTCCGGTTGGGACTTATTTTCAACTGCCGTATATCAATGGCTTCTTCTCCCAACGAACTTACACCGGCCAATGGGGTGGTGGCGGCCAGTCGGGCAGTCGAGGAGCCAATGATCCGGAAACCTCTAATTGGACATTCAATGATGTGGAACGCAATACCCAGACCAGCACATCGGTAGATGCCACGGTCACCTTGGGCGGTCAGGCCGGTCAAGAATGGGTAACTAAAGACATCAACTGTCCCGGCGCGCCTTAAGTGCACTGCTGACCAGAGTAATTTTTTGCTGACTGTGGTGGTTAATTAGTCTTTGTTGATATCTAGCTGAACAGAGCCGTGGCTTGAGCCGGGCAAGACAGACAAGTTGAACGAGGCATTAATTGATTTAACCAGGATTGTATAGCCATAAATATCAACTTTGTCGCCAGCCATAACTTGTCTTCGCTCCGAGTTGGTTTGGCCCTGTTTGTTGATAATCAGCCAGGCAGATTTGCCGGAAACACTGGCCAGGCCAATGAAAAGGTCGTCAAAATGCATCTGTGTCCCCTGGCTAAGCGTTCGAATATTGGCCGAGTCGGAATTCGTTAGAGGTTCTGATCGGCCTATCCAGCCAAGAATAACCAGGACAATCAGAATAACTGCCGCGAAAAAAATCAGCTTAGACGACTTTTTCTTTCTGCTCATAGAAGAATTGTAGTTGATTGGATCGGACACAAACAGTCGCTTTTTGTTAACTCAAGACGTTCTTGGTACTCTTGGGCTAATGGAAAAACACAATCAGGTAGTTCACCCAAACGAGCTACTACCACCCCCAAGCGGTAACGCTTTTATTCGGGCCAATTTCAAACTCCTAGATTTCTTTGCCAACAACGTTTTGGCTTCAATGATAATGTTCGATATTGCCCTGATCATTCCGCTGTTAGTCATTCCCCTACCAGTCAGTGTTAAAATAACTCTTGGCGTAGTTTCTGGTAGCTGGATTCAGTGGTGGGCTCTGCACGCTATTCAACGAACCAATATGAAAGCCGATCAACTTCGCCAGGCCAAAGCCGATGCCGATCATCAAGCCTTAACTCACATTGCTAACACTGTCGACACCCTGCTTGAAGAAAAACGCTGATATGTTAAGTCTAATGTTATAATTTGGACGATTTGCGATTGCCGGATAGCTTGAATATTGTATTCTATTTTAGGAATATAGAACGAATAAGGAGGTTAAATGTCATCAATTGCCCAGGATATGAAAAATGCCGTTGTTGGTACGGTTAAAGGAACGGGAGAGGTCGGAACAGCGTTGGTTGAAGCTGTCAGCGGTGTGGCCACGTCGGTTCTGGAAGGCGCCAAGGATGTTGGCAAAGAAGCGATCAGCATTCCAGCAGAGTTAGTTAAGTCTGCCCTTCAAGCCGTGGCAGAGGCTGGCGTAGCTGGTTTTGAAGCGACCGAACATGTGGTTAATGGCGTGGTCTCCGCGGTCTCCAAAAGTGTTATTGACACAGAGCAAGGTGTTGGTAGCGTCGCCCACACATCAATAATAACCGCTCATAATACCGGAGCTGATCTTGGCGAGTCAGCAGTTAGCATCGTCCGGGGTAGTGTCGAAGGCGTTAAAAGAACCGGTGGCGACGTTGCCAAAGTAACAAAGGTATCGATCAAAGGGGTAATCGACGGAGCTGGCGAAATTAGCCAAGAAGCGGTTCATACTGTGGCTGACGCAATATCCGGTTCGGTTGACGGCGCTAAAGAAATTGTTGAAAGCGTATTGTCGTCGAAAAAATAGGCCAAATCCAACTCCTTAACTTGGAAATTTCATCAGTGCTTGATCAGTGTCCAGAGTCCGACTACTGCTAGGCCGATCAGTAACCCGATGAAGTTAGTTGAGGTTTTTGGTCGCTTAAGAAAACTGCTGGCTCCAATATAAACAAAGGCGCCGCCGCTTACGGCTGCCAAAATAGCCAAACCATGGGCGGAAACGCCTCCTAGTAACAGCCTTATGATCAAGAAACTAATCACCAGCACGCCGATGCCGGCAATATCAATAACAACCGATCGTTTCGTCGTCATTCCTTCGCCTTTGAGTATAGTTGTGATGGCAAAAAACTCCGGCACTAAGTGAAGGATCATGCCTAGACTGACGATTAAACCAGTTGTAAACCCGGCTGAAAAACTAAGGGCGGTGACTGCGCCCTCCAGAAATGAGTGGAACCAAAAAGCCAAGCTAGCAACGATAATAAAACCGCTCTGTGAGAAAACGTCGGCCAACTTTTTCAGCAAATACCAGATTAGTAAACCAAGCATCAACCAGCCTAGACTTGGCATTAAGCGGAGCTGATCGGCTGTTTCCGGCAGAACGTCAAACAAGGCTGCGCCAATAAAAATTCCTGACGCTATAATAACCAAAAAGTCTTTAGTCGGCTTGGTCATGCGATTGCTCAAGATAATTTTAGCCTTTTCAATTGCAGAGCGTTAATTACCACAATCACCGACGACATAGCCATTAAAAACGCGCCAACGTCTGGGCGAAGGAAAACACCGAACCTGGAAAATACGCCGGCGGCGGCCGGAATAGCGATGATATTATAGCCAACCGCCCAAACCAAGTTTTGAATCATTTTACCGTAAACTTTTTTGGCTAGGATTAGCAGTCGAGCGATATCGGCCGGGTTGTTTTTGGTTAGGATAATATCGCCGGCTTCAACCGTCACATCGGTGCCAGCGCCGATAGCCACACCAACGTTGGCTTGGATGAGAGCTGGAGCGTCGTTAACTCCATCGCCAACCATCATTACCTGCTCGCCTTTTTCCTGTAACTCTTTAATTTTTTTGTATTTGTCCTCGGGCAAAATATTGGCAAAATAGCTATCTATCCCCAGTTCCTGGGCGACATATTTAGCCACACCTTCGTTATCGCCGGTGACCATGGCTGTTTTGACCCCGATTTTACGTAATTCTTCAACGGCGGTTTTGGATTCCGGCCGGATTTTATCGGCAATAGCGATCAGCCCCAAAACCTTTTTTTCGCTTCGCAAGATTACCACGGTTTTGCCTTGAGCAGAAAGTTTAGCCAAACCACCTGTTGCATTCCCCAGTTCGACTCCGTCTAGGATCTTTTCATTGCCAAGCCAAAATTGCTGGTCTGCGAGCCGACCGGTGACACCCTGTCCAGCTAGGTTTTTAAAATCTGTTACCTTTTCGGAAGTGATTTTTTTCTCAACAACTCGATCAAGTACGGCCCGGGCCAGCGGATGTGAAGAGCCAGCTTCCAGCGCTGCGGCAATACTCAAAATTATCTCTTCTTTTTTGAGATTTGAGTCTTGATTATTATTTGAAAATTGAAAATTGACAGTTGAAAATTCCGTTGAGGGCAGTATGTCCGAAACGGCCGGCTTGCCTTCGGTTAAAGTACCGGTTTTGTCAAAAGCGACATAAGTAATGTCGCGGGCGGCTTCCAGTTTTTTGAGACTCTTGATGAATATGCCGTGTTTAAGAGCTAGCGAGGTGGCAATTGTAGAGACAGTCGGAATGGCCAAACCCAAAGCGTGCGGGCAGGCAATTACTAGGACAGTCACCGCCAGCGTCAAAGCGAAGGCAAACGTTTGGCCAGCTAGGAGTGTCCAGATCAAAACCGTCAATATGGCCGTGCCAAGAGCGACAAAAGTTAAGAGCGAAGCCACCCGATCGGCCAGATTTTGCAATTGGGGTTTAGTGGTTTGGGCCGTTTCGACCAGTTGTTGGATATGGCCGACAGTTGAGTCGAGGCCAACTTTTTCGATTGTAACCGTCAACGCCCCATCGAGGCAGATTGAACCGGCGATAACTTTATCCCCCGCCTTTTTACTAATTGGTTTGGACTCGCCAGTAATGAGCGCCTCATCCATGTTGGCTGTGCCTTGGGTAATTTTGCCGTCGGCCGGAACTTTTTCGCCGGGTTTGACGATAATCGCTTGACCAATTGCCAGCTGACCGATAAGAACGTCTTGACCAGTGGCTAAATGAGCATTTTTTGGCAAGAGCTTAGCCACTTCCTGCAAGGCCGAACCAGCGGCAGCAGTTGATCTAGCCTCCAAGTAATGGCCAAACAACAGCACCCAGATTAAAGTCGATATTTCCAGGAAAAATTCCATCCCACCAAATGAAGGGATAAATGTTGAAGCGACGGAAAAAAGAAATCCGCTGGCTACCGCCACCGAAACCAGGGTCATCATGCCAAACTGGCGGGATTTAATTTCGTGGCCAGCGTGTTCGAAGAAAATTAGTGAAAAATAAAAAATAATCGCCGAGATGGCAAAACCAACATATTGCCGACCGGCAAAATCCGGCACTGCCAAAAATTTTACTCCGACATTGCTAACCAAAAGAAGCGGGACGAGTAAAGCTGTCGTCCACCAAAACCGACGCAAAAACAATGTTGCGTCATCCGCCGTCATCGATTGATGACTATGATGATTGTGCTCGTGACTGGCCTGGTTCATTACTTCTGGATTTGTTTCCAAAGCCATATGCCAAGCAGGATCAGGTCAATTAGGATGATGATGCCAAATAAGCCCCCAAAGAAGCCGTAGCCGCTCATCATCCCATTACTCCAATTCCAGTTACCGTACATCATAGGTTTCTCCTTTCTTAATTTCCATTTTGAGCGATTTGTAGATAATTACCACTAGCCATATCAGACCAACTAAAGCCGTGATGACTAGAACGGGATGTTCGCTTAAAAACTTGTTAACGTCGCGGCCAATTAATGAGCTAATTCGTAGATAGCCAGGTGATGTTTTGGCTACGTTAAGTCGGCCAGATAGGGTTAATAGAAAAAGATAAATACCGTAAAAGATCATTGTCCCGCCGCCAATAAGGCTACCCCTCGTTGTCTTAGCAACCGGTTGGTTGATCCAACGGCGCATGGCGGAAAGCCAGTTAGATCTGCTAAGCAGAGCGCCCGCTAAAAGCGGCGCGACCATGCCGAAGACATAGCTGACTCCCACCAGCAGAGCCAAGAGAAAACTGGGGACAGTTGCGGTTAGGGTGATGGCGCCGATTAGTACTGGGGCGCAACAGGCGCTGGCCAAGCCAGAAGTTATACCAAGAACGTAGAGCGAGCTAAAAGTTGCTCGGCCGCGGAGTTGGGTAGGGGCGATCCACATAGGTAGCTTGAACTGACCAATTAGGAGTAAGCCGGCCAGAATCATAATCAAGGCGCTAACAGCGTAAACGTAGGGATGGTAGTTGTTGAATAAACTCACGGCCGCTCGGAAACCCAGAGCCACCGGTAACATGACTGTGGCGATGCCCAGGGCAAAAACCATCGTCGCCATTACTACTCGCAGCCGAGTTTGAACGATCTGGGCCAAGTATGTTGGCAATAAAACGGTTAAACAACAGGGCGCAAACAGGGCAACCATGCCGCTGACAAAACCAACTGTGATACTAACTGGCCAGAACAACCAGCCGGCCATCTACTGGACGTTGGTTTTGACGGTCAGTGTCAACTCTTTGTTATTGGCCATGAATTTGGTAGTTCGTTCAACAGCACCGTAAACCGGCATTTTTGCTGGGGTGTAAGTAACGGTTATGGTTGCTGTTTGGCCAGATGGTAGCTCGTTTTGCCAGTTGGCGGCAGAACTAGACATCATTCCAGCCATGCCGATTTCTGGAGATGTGATTTCGCCAAGTTTTATCAGAGCTGAAGTGCAATCACAACTAGTTTGGAAGTGGGATAATTGGATCGGATCTGAACCCGTGTTTTTGAAAGAAAAATCGGCTGATTTGGTGTCGTTAACCGCTATGCTACCGAAATCAACACTGGTCCGATCTAGCTGATAAACGGCTTCGGTTGTTTTCATCCCCGCTGTTTTGGCGGTACCTGACGAGCGGGGGCTCAAGAAATAAACCCCTAGTATCAGTATTAAGCCAAGGCCAACCACTAGTAAAACAAATTTAGTCATTTTTTCCTTCTTACTTGTTAGCCAACCGACTGACTTGGATCATTTCCTCAACCAATTGCTTTTTTTTGCTTTTGCTACCAGTCTCGACGCCATCCAAAAAACATGACGCCAGATGGTCGGCCATCACTTGATGATGGACTGACTTAAGCAAGCCGATCACCGCCAGATTCTGTTGCATTATGTCAACGCAATACTGATCTTTCTCGACCATCGCCGTTACGTTCTTAAGCAAGCTTTGAGCCTTTTTCAACCCAATCAATATCTTTTGTTTATCCTTTTCTATACCCATACCCTAGGTATAGGTTGTTTAGATGATGTTGTCAAATTCACCAGCTTCTCGCTGTGGCGAAACGGGTCATAATAAAATAATTAATCACTGATAAATAAACTATGTAAGAGGATGAAGAGGACAGTACCTACGCCGACGAAGATGGATAGATAAACTAAAACAGAGCGCTCTTTGTATTTTCTGATCGCCAATATCCCGGTGATTAAAGCGATGATGCTGGCCGGAAATGCAACGGCACCTGTCACATCCCACCAGTGATCATTAAAAGAAAGTATTTTAAGTATTAAAACAAGTACAACAGAAACAGCAATTGCTATCAAGAAAAAAGCGTTCAACCCCACTGACCATTTCCCTAGGAGTGTTTTTGGCATCAAGTACATTATACTCTTCCCCGGTCCCCAGCCCCCCTTGCTTGGAGATTGTCGAAAGATGGAAATGTCGGTGGCTTTAATATTGGTCTACACTAAAGCCATGGGTTGGCGTAAGGTTGTTTTAATTATTGTTGGCGTATTGGTGGTTATTCTGGCAATAATACTGATTCCGCGAAAGTATAATGCCACCGGGTCGTCAAATGTCAGTCAGAGTCAAACCGAGACTGATCCAACCACCTTTTTCAAAAAAATTTTTAGCAATGGCAACTGCCAAACAACTGGTTCGACCACTTTTACCGCTACCCCGATGAAGCCGGAAGACCTGGCTGTGATTATGCCACTTGGCATGATGGTCAGAGGCCATGTCACACCAATTGACCATCAATATTTCTATCCAATGGGCATCGGCCCCGATCAGTCGGGTCCGGAAAAACCAGTTTACAGCCCAGCCGATGGCTTCATTGTTAATGTGGTTAGGGCTCCTGAACAACAAGTCGAGAAACACCTCAAATCCAGAGACGGTTACGATCTTTTAATCGAACATTCCTGTTCGCTCTACACTCGGCTGGGTTTGTTGAGCGGCATTACCGACGAAATGGCCACGGCCATAGGTTCGATCGAACGGGGCCAAAAAAAAGATGTCCGTATTCCGGTCAAAGCCGGCCAGGAAGTGGCTCGAGTCGGCGGCCAGTCACTTGATCTCACTACCTATAGCGCCACTACCCCTGCCAAGCAGTGGATCGTGCCTAGCCACTACCAAGAAGCCGGCAAGCAGTACGCTACCGACGCCTTTCTTTTCTACAGCCCAGCCATCAAAGCGGCTTTGCTTGCCAAAAACCCTCGAACTATTGAACCGGTTGGTGGCCGATTTGACTACGACATTGATGGTCATCTAGTTGGTACTTGGTTCTTGCAAGGAACCAATGGTTACCAAGCTAATAATGACCAAGACTACTGGAAGGGACATCTGGTTTTTGTCTACAATGGTTTTGACCCAACAGCTATTGAAATCTCCATGGGTAGCTGGCCCAAACCGGGGCTAACCGAGCGCGATGTTAATCAGGGCTGGCAGTTTGCCGTCAAGGCCAACAAACCTGACCCGAAAGATGTGACCGTTACCACTGGGCCGGTAAAATATGAGCTGGTTAATTTTGAGTTAATAGATCAAAATGGTCAGCGCTGGAATAACACCTATAACGGGCCTGTTACGGTAGATAGAACTAGTAGCCAGGTCGAGGGTGTTCTGTTAGTTGAAATGGTTAGTGATCGTCTAATTAAAGCCGAAAAATTCCCTGGCAAAACGGCAAGCCAAGTGTCTAGTTTCACCACCAACGCCCAACTCTTCGAACGATAACCACTCCAAAACCCATGCCTTGTCTTCGACTCTGAGAGCTGTGTTTTCAGGCTCTGCCTCGAACGAGAGCTAGTTTACTTTGAGCTTGGTCGAAAAGTCGAAAGGTTTACCTCGAGCCTGTCGTGGGGTTTACCTTGAGCGGAGTCGAAAGGTGGAAATGTCGAGCTGGAGCGCAAAACAGCGCTCGCCTCTTCAGGTATCACCAGTGAAGGCAAAACCTTTTATTCAAGCCAGATTGCGCTTACTTAACTATACTCAAGACGACGCTGTTTCCCGAAATTTGCTAACAATCCAAATGACCATGATAACGAGAAGTATTTGCTCAAAAAGCACGGCCATCTTCAAGGTGAAGAACCCGCCGAAGAAGGCCAGAAAGCCAATTTGCGACACAATATAAAGCCAAAACGCCGGGGCGTATTTAACTTTGTGCTCCATGGCTTTCATTGCGGCCCACAGCCCAACACCAAGGAATATGACGTGAGCAATAATAAACAACCATTTTGGCATTGTCTCTAAAAATCCACCTAAAGGCATAAACAACCACCTCCTCCTCTCTTGCTATTTATTACAATCTACCCGACTTATATTTCCACTTATTGAGCATGAGCTAGTTTGAAAATTGAAGCAAGCGTTTTTAAGATATCAGGCGTTGTTAGAGTTCTATCCGAGTACCCGCGCCTAGTATCTTAATTTAACCTGGAAATGTCGAGCTAAGTTCTACCGTCTTATGTTTTGCTCTGAATCGTGGGATAGGTTAGAACTAAGTTGCTTTAGCGGTGAAGTCTTGCGGCAACGGCAAAATGATAAAAGTATCGATCAAGGCTGCTGAAGGTTTCTTCCTCAAACTTGTCGTTCGCTAATACTTCTAAAAATTGTTGTTTAGCTTGCGTTACTTCCCTTGCTTGAGGGGATTGTTTTTTAGTTAAACTATCGATAGTCGCGTCAAATAAATCGATGGCCCGGTTTTTCGCTTGCTCGCAAGCGGGTAAGTCGTAACGAGCCTTGGCGCTAAATGCTCTCCCGACTTCACTGTAGATATTACCTAGCATAGAAAATATGTCTAAACTGTCCCACCGTTTTCGATTCACTTTATAGTCGCTCATTGACTGACTATTTTAGCTACTAACTCTTTTATTCTTTTTTGGATATCTTTGTCCTCAACGTTGCGCGATCGATTGTGTTGCCTAGGTCTAATGTTGATCATTGAATCAAACTCAATAAATTCTCCAGTGCCAAACTTGGCTGGGTAGAAGTTGATTCCCCATAAATCTTCTTGTTTAGAGCCATTTTTAAGCAAAAACTCTTCTTCGTCAGCGTGCATCTCGGCGTCAACAACCAGGAGATTCTTCTCAATGTCTATGACGGCCTTAACCAAATCTCCATACATTTGCTTTGCCATGTCTGCCAGCTCAACCGTGGTGATTGAATCAACCTGCTTCATTGCCTATATATTACCCAGTAACCCGTAATTGTCGAATTGTTACCTAAATTTACGGAAGGCTTGAATGGTGGAGGAAGTGGGAACTAAGATTTGCCGTTTAAGTACTTGCTAGCAACACTTAGAGCGAACGAAGGCAGTATGATGAAAACGGTTATGAATAAAAGTTTTATGAGCGTTTGACTAAGAGCGGAGTCTGGCTTGTCCGGACCTGAGCCCGTCAGAACGACTAAAATCCCCAAAACACCAAAGACAATCGACCCATAAATAAATACTCTTGTAGCTATTTTTTGCATGCTCGGAGTATATCAAACAAAAACACTCTGCTTGCACCAATTGCTTATGCTTGGCTCCGGATGGTTTACCTTGAGTCTGTCGGAGGGTTTACCTCGAGCGTAGTCGAGAGGTGGAGGAAGTGAGAAATAGCTTTGATGTAGAGAGGAAGAGCACAATATTTCAATTTGCAACGGAATTCGAAGCAAACAAGACATCAATTACCTCCTTGTCTGCCATACCTTGTTGCTTGAGGGTGATTGCTCCTTCGGCGGCTTTATAAATACAGCCGGCTAATGCTGGGCCGTCCTCTGGTAGGGCAGCCCATGCTTGTGTCAATATCAGAGGCAAGCTTTCTCGAACTTCCTCAAGCCTTTCTGGTGCAAAGGTTTCTGCCATTGTACGGGTCCAATTCATTGGATCTATCCAGGAAATGGGATTAATGTTCAATCCACCTGGTTCCGGTGCCCTCCTTACATTTTGAACTCCTTGTTGCCGAAGAAAAGCCTCAATTCCCTGCATAATCTCACTTCCGACAGCCGCTTCCATCCCTGACAGTTTTCCGGGTAACCTCAAAGCTGGCAAAAGCTTAGTAGTGAGTGGGCATTCCTGGGCGGTTATATATTTATCCCTGGGAGATTTCCCATCTCGTACTCGCTCCATGTCGTTGAGTAAGTGATATATTTTATCTTCGGTGGAATCCTCCCAAAAATCGTCTTTCGTTGGGGCCGTCAATTTGTCGTATATTAAAGTGAGCTCTGCAAGAAGTTGTTGCCTCGGATTTTCAGTTTGTTCCAATACTTCCGTAAGACCTAAAATCCTTACCCCGAAATCAGTAATAAATTGGCCGCCTTTTTTCTCAATGTATTTATCAAATGATAATAAATAGAAATAGGGGACGGTTCTCTTTGAACCTGGAACTTCACTATTTTGCTCCGAATCTTGAGGAGGTTAGACCGAAGTTTTATGATATTGAAGTCGAAGATTTTTAATAAGTTTACGGTAGATTGGTTTGTTGTATTCCCATTCTTCTATTACATCGAACTCCGGAGGAAACTCGCTCTTAACAATTTTTAGTTTGTTAGATTTTGAATAAAAATTCATCACTTCATAGCGATCATATTTTAATGACGGCAGTCTTTCTGCATAATCTTGATCAAATAGGTAAGGAGGAGAGAGAACCAAATTTTGCGACACTCTGCGATCCGTGAAAACTTGTTTGGAATTGAAGCCAGAAAGCACGATGTTATCTCTAGTTTTTTGTCTGTCCATTCTATGATAATGATCTGGCAAAGTTATGGCGTGGCCGCATTCAAAGAAAAACATATCATCAAGTTCTGCGCGGGCATGCCAGGGCAAACCTGTCGTGCCATAACCTGGGTGCAAATAAAATTTTACTTCCGCGAAACAGTTGGGTAGCAACTTTACGACATCTTTGCTTTTGTTAATTTTTGCCTCATCATCAGCCGTAACAACAATTTTTTCTATCCCTGCATTAAGAAGAGATAAAAGGCACCAGTAGAGAAGGGGAAGTTCATCAAGCAAAATAAATGATTTAGATATAGGGACGTCAAAGCCTCCTCGCCCTAGTCTCATACCGCAGCCGCCAGTGCCAACTAAAGCTTGCTTAGTCCTCATCGCTCATAAGATAACAGAAAATTGTCTGGAAGAAAGACATCTTAGCTTGAATATCCGTTATCCTTTTTTACACTGTAAAAATTTAACTCCGGATTGCGCTAATTAGCTCAAATTCGTTAATATATTGGCATGGCTAAAGAATCGAATGAAGAACACGGAGGCGACTCTAACTCAGGGCAGATCGACGCTAGAATCAAGGAGCTGGGTGATTGGCGGGGCGCTACGCTCGCTCGGATCCGTACTTTCATCAAACAGGCTGACCCTGAAGTAGTTGAGGAGTTGAAATGGAGAAAGCCGTCGGACTCGATGTCGGGGGTTCCGGTCTGGTCGCACAATGGAATTATCTGCACCGGAGAGACGTACAAGAGTGTCGTGAAGATGACCTTCGCCAAGGGCGCCTCTTTGGCGGACCCGTCAGGCCTCTTCAACTCCAGTCTTGAAGGCAACACCAGGCGTGCCATCGATTTGCGCCAGGGCGACAAGATTAATGGAAAAGCGTTCAAGACACTCATCCGCGCCGCCGTGGGCTACAATCTGGCAAAGGCCGGGGCGAAAAAGACGGCAAAGTGATCGCCACTTTCACTCCTTGATTTCCTTAGTCTCTTACTCTAAACTTAGTCATATCTTTGCTTGAGAGGTTCAAATGGGACGTACGAACATGATGACGTTGCATGAGCTAGGAAAATCCTTGGCCGAAGCCGGTAACTCTCCGGACGACATGGCAAAGCTGAAAAGGCAGGCTCGAGGAAATAGGGGAATATTGCGCGGATTCTCCGAGGATGAAATCGAAGAGTTGATGCACTCCTATTGGAAGTTCAAGCCAGAGTCTGCTACCTAGACTTCAAAATCATAACTACTTCCCAATCGAAAGATCGGGAAGTTTTTCTTTACCCAACACAGTAATTTCTTCAGTTCCGGATGATGGAGGAAGTGAGAACTAGCATCTTAACAAGCCATTGACAGATGTTAAGTTAAGGTGCCATAATCCTAACAAGATGTCTAGCGATGTAAAGTTTAGAGTTGGTCAATATGTCCACCAGCCTGGTGGCTATCGGGCATATTTACCTGATTCATTTCCGCCGGGCTTTTCTGTTTCTGGATTGTCAGAAGAAACCCAGACTTCGCTTAATCAGGCCCTGTATTCATTGGGCAAACTTGATGGAATATCCCAGCTCCTGCCGGATTTAGATTTCTTTTTACTGATGTATTTACGCAAAGAGGCGGCTTTCTCAAGTGAGATAGAGGGAACGCAGGCAACTATGATTGACGCGATTCGACGAGAATTTATTGACGAAAAGTCTCTACCCAAAGATGTGATGAATATTGTTAAGTACGTAGAAGCGCTAAATAAAAGCTTGAATAAGATCAGTAAGCTGCCAATTGCTACTCGATTTATAAAAGAGGCTCACGCTTTAATTTTAAAAGATACTCCAGATGAATTTGGAAAAACGCCAGGCGAATTTCGAACGACTCAGAACTGGGTAGGCGGAGCTACTCTTGCCACCGCACGCTTTGTTCCGCCTCCAGCTGCTGAGATTAACCACTGTATGTATGATCTCGAAAACTATATTCATGCGGAACCTACTTATTCGCCGTTAATAAAAATCGCGCTTATTCATGCCCAATTTGAAACAATCCACCCTTTTCTCGACGGTAATGGTCGCGTTGGCAGATTACTTGTGCCCATTTACCTGTGTTTTACAGGTCTACTGGAGAAGCCGGTATTATATTTGTCTGTTTATCTGAAAAAGCATCGTCAAGAGTACTTCGATCACTTGACTGATTATCACGACAGGGGGCTAATTGATCCCTGGTTGAACTTCTTTTTGAAGGGAGTATGCCAAGTTGCTGAATCAGCAACTCAAACGGCGCGTGATATTAACAAATTGCGTGAAAATGATCAGGCAGCTGTTAGCTCACTACCTGCAAAAAGACTTAAGTCGGCAAACAAACTTTACCGTAAGCTTTTTACGGCACCAATCATCACAGTTGCTCAAGTCGAAGGCCTTACTGGCTTAAGTCGACCATCTGCAAATGGATTAGTCGATGAATTTGTACGTTTGGGAATTTTAAGCCAACGCGATAAAGAGCGGTCATATGGCCGAGAATTTGAATATAAGAGTTACCTCAGTCTCTTTACGGCCGAGTTCTAATATCTCCGGTACCTAGTTTCAACCTCAAGGCTCTAGTATCAAAATTGAACCTGTAAAATTTTACTGCCCGGATAGTTTACCTCGAGCGTAGTCGAGAGATGGGGGAAGTGAGAACTAGATTGGCTGATTGAAAACAAAAGCCTCCCGTCCTTTCGGTTGTGGGCCCTAGAGGGGACGGTTCTCTTTTGGGCCCTAGAGGGGACGGTTCTCTTTGAACCTGGAAATTCACTATTTTGCTCCGGAGGTCGGATTCGAACCGACGACCAACTCGTTACACGTAACCCACTAGTTTCCTAATGGCGTGGACCATCTCATCATCCTCGAGGGATGCGGGGCGTATGGCCTCTGAACCTTCCTAATAACTAGCGTATGCTAGTTTGGCTTGGCTGCGGATTGCCCTGCTGGTGACAGTACCAGCGAGGGTTTCCCGCAATTAACCCCGTTTTTCAAACTCAATTGCTTGAGGAAGCTGCAAAATGCCTGCATGTGTTTCTCTATGGCAGTTAGCGCAAAGCAGATAACAATTATCTAGTTCTTGCCTAACTCTTTCCCAGGAACGTGTGTAGCCTTTGTCGGCAATACCAAATTTCTTCAGTGATTCATCTCTATGATGAAAATCCATGGCGTCTACACATTTCTGGTAACCACAAACCTGACACTTGCCGCCTAAATATTCGATCGACATTCGTTTGATCTTCCGCCGTCGTTTGGCGACGGCAATAATCAAATATTTGGCTCTGTCGGCGTACGTTCGTTTCTCCATCTACTTCTATATTACTTGAGAAAAGCACGTGGTTACAGCGAGCTGCTCTACCGCTGAGCTACTCCGGATTAATAATCTAAGGTACTTGTGTTATCATATCCCAAACCTGTTGTGACGGCAACTCTGGTCGGGGGCGGTCAAATATCGTACTCTAGAGACAAGGAGGGAAGAATTCAGCCACTCAAAGTTGGTATTTCTGGCGCGGCGGCCGATGTTTGTACGCCCGATTCAG